>NZ_DAIMHV010000001.1:0-30242 GCF_036723115.1 Phenylobacterium sp.
CCCCTGAACATCGGCAGGTGGCGGGGCTGGAGGCGGCGGCGGAGATCCGCACCGACCATTGGGGCGTCGCCCACATCTATGCCGACAGCGTCCGTGACGCCTTTTTCCTGCAGGGCTACAATGTCGCCCAGGACCGGCTCTGGCAGGTGGACCTCTGGCGCAAGCGGGGGCTTGGCCTTCTGGCCCGGGATTTCGGCGAAAGCTACGCCGCCCAGGATCGCGCCGCCCGGCTGTTTCTCTACCGCGGCGACATGGACGCCGAATGGGCGGCCTACGGCCCGAACGCCAAGGCCTATGCCGAGGCCTTCGTGGCGGGGCTGAACGCCTATGTGGCCGAGATCGACAGCGGCCAGCGGCCGCTGCCGACGGAGTTCGCCCTGACAAACACCCGGCCGGACGCCTGGCGGCCGGAGGACGTGGTGCGCATCCGCAGTCACGGCCTGACCCGCAACGCCGGCGCCGAGGTGGAGCGGGCGCTGATCACCTGCGCCGCAGGCCTGGGCGCCAACGCCCTGAACCGCAAGCTGGAGCCGGACCACGCGCTGACCTGGCCCGAGGGGCTCGACCCCTGCGCCATTCCCGCCGACGTCCTGGCCGACTATCGCCTGGGGACCGACGGGGTGCGTTTCGAGGCCGGCCGCCTGGTCACCGCGGCGTTGGACATCCCGCCCGAGGCCATCGGCTCCAACAACTGGACCGTGGCGCCGTCGCGCACCGCCACCGGGCGGCCGATCCTGGCCAATGATCCCCACCGGGCCCATGGCGCGCCCTCCCTGCGCTACATCGTGCATCTGGAGGCGCCCGGCTTCTCGGTGATCGGCGCCGGGGAGCCGGCCCTGCCCGGCGTCTCCATCGGCCACAACGGCCAGATCGCCTTCGGCCTGACCATCTTCCCCGCCGACCAGGAAGACCTCTACGTCTACGAGCTCCATCCGGAGAACCCCGACCTCTATCGCTATGGCGAGGGCTGGGAGGCCATGACCACGGTGGAGGAACAGGTCCCGGTGCGCGGAGGCGCGCCCCAGAGCGCGACCCTGCGGTTCACCCGCCACGGGCCGGTGCTGAAGATCGACCCGGCCAATCGCCGCGCCTTCGCCCTGCGCAGCGTCTGGGGAAATCCGGGCAGCTCAGCCTATTTCGGCTCCGCCGACTACATGACCGCACGGGACTGGAACGAGTTCCAGACGGCGCTGGCCCGCTTCGGCGCGCCCAGCGAAAATCAGGTCTATGCCGACACGGCGGGCAATATCGGCTGGCAGGCGGCGGGCTTCGTGCCCCGGCGCCGGAACTGGGACGGCCTGACCCCGGTGCCCGGGGACGGGCGCTATGAGTGGGACGGCTTCCTGCCGGCGGCCGAACTGCCGGGCGCCTATAATCCGCCGGCCGGCTGGTTGGCCAGCGCCAACCAGTTCAACCTGCCGGCCGACTATCCCCGCGACCGCATCGTCGGCTTCGAATGGTCCAACGACGCCCGGATGCGGCGGATCAGCCAGGTGCTGGCGGCCGATACGCGCCATAGCCTCGAAGCCTCCATGGCGCTGCAGACCGATCCCACCAACATCACCGCAGCCCGGCTGATCCCCCTGGTGGAGGCCATGGCGACGCGGGACGCCGAGGCGCTCGCCGCCCAGAGGCTGCTGCGCGGCTATGACGGACGGGCCACGGTGGAAAGCGGACCCGCCGCCCTCTACGAGGTCTGGCTGTTCAAGCACCTCGGCCGCGCCACGGTGGAACGCCAGGCGCCGGCCGCGGCGCGCGCCCTGATCGGCGCCGGCGACCTGCCCGCGGTGATGGACCATCTGGAGGCCCTGCGCCCGGCGGAGCGCGATCCGATCCTGAGCGCCAGTCTGGCGGCGGCTTTTGCGGAAGTCCGCGGCGCCCTGGGGTCCGACACTGCCGGCTGGGCCTGGGGCGATCTGCATCAGGCCCGGTTCGAGCATCCCCTCTTCGCCCTGGCCCCGCCCGAGGATCGGGAAGCCATGGCGGCGGGTCCGGCCCCGGTGGCGGGGACCATGCTGAGCCCCCTGGCGGCCACCTGGCGGGGCAGCGACTATCGCATCACGGCCGGCGGCTCCTTCCGCATGGTCCTGGATGTGGGAGACTGGGACAACAGCCGCGTGATCAACACGCCCGGCCAGTCCGGCGACCCGGCCAGCCCCCATTTCGCCGACCTCTTCCCCCTGTGGGCGCAGGGCCGCTACGTGCCCATGGTCTACACCCGCCCGGCGGTGGAGGCGGCCACGGCGCGGGTGCAGCTGCTCACTCCGGCGCCCGGACAATGAGGCGGCCGAGCAGGCCGGGCCTGCGCTCATGACGACGGTTCCCGAGGCATTCCGCGGCGTCTGGCGTCGGGAGAGGATCACCGCGCCCGGACTCCTCGACACCACCACCCGGGTCTTCTGGGTGCAGTCGGCCAGCTGGTATGGCGACATCCGGGTCCCCGCGGACTCCCCCCGTCGCGCCGGCGACGTTCAGGGCTATAGCGATGCCGAACTGGTCGCCCTGGCGCGCAGCGAGGGTTTCGCCGGCCAGCTGACGGTGACCCCGGAACGCTGCGTCTGGCGTCGCGACCTGGACTATCAGCCCCCCACGCCCACCCCGGATGAAGGCGCGTGGCGGTTCGCCGATCGCGACACGCTGGTCGAGGACGGCGTCCACAGCGACTATCAGGAGATCTGGGTGCGCGAGCCCCAGAGCAGCGGACTGTTCGCCGCGTTCAGCCCGGACGACGGTCCGGGCCTGCTGGTCCTGGCGGGCGATCACTTCATCCAGGTCGAGCCTGGCCTCGCCTCGCTCCCCGCTGATCCTGCTTTCCCGCCCCCCGCGCTGCCTGCCCAGGTGGCGGCCGCCTGCCAGGCGGGCCGCAGGGTCCTCGCGGAGCTGTGGCTCGCCATGCCCATCTGTTACGGCCGGATCGGCGAGGGCTGGCGGATCAGTCTGTCCACCACGCCCTGGCGCGAGGGCGAGCCTCTCTGGGCCGCGCCGCCGGCCTGTGACGACGGCGCGGCCCGGTTCGTCGAGGCCTCGGGTCGCATCTGGTCCCGGCTGGAGGTCGACGGCGACGAGGCGGCGCTCGCGCGGGCCTTCGCCGCCGCCGCGCGATGAACAGCCCCGCTCACCCCGAGGCGGACCGGATCGTGTCGGCGGCCCTGGGCCTGGTCGCCGAGGGCGGGCTGGACGGCCTGACCATGCGCGATCTGGCGCGGGCCGTGGGCAAGAGCACCACCGTCATCGTCAATCAGTTCGGGGCCAAGCAGGGCCTGATCGAGGCCCTGGGCGAAGCCGCCTTCGAGGCCGACGCGCTCTATCATCAGACCTTTCTCGCCGCGGCCGCGAAGCTCGCGCTCAGCCGCGACGCCCTGGCGGCCCTGGCCGGTCACTATCTGCGCGAGCGGGCCAGCGCTTCGGCGAGCTTCGTGCGCGTGTGGGAGGAGCTGCTGCTGGTCCCGAACCCCGGACCCCGGCTCGCGGCGCTCATGCGGCGCTGGGAGACGATGCGCCGGCAGACCTGGACCCAGCTGCTCGCCCCGCATCGGCAGGCCGACGCCGTGGGGGCGGCGGTCTCCACCTATCTCACCCTGGAGCAGTTCTACGCCGGCGCCCTGGCGGGCCGGCTGGACTATGAGATGATCGTCGCCGAGGGCCTGGGCGGCCTGGCTGACCGGTTGCTCGATCGGGAGGATGACGACGCCGCGGCCACGGAAAGCTTCATCGAACAGCTGATCATCCCGAGGGCGCCGGCCGAGGGGCTGGACCCGGCCTCCATGAAGGTTCGTCTGCTCGACGTGGCGGCCGACCAGATTCTCTCCGAAGGTCTCGGCGCCCTCACCAACCGGTCGGTGAGCACCGCGGTGGGCACCTCCACCTCGACCATCGCCTATCACTGGCCCGACATGGACCGCTTCATCATCGACGCGGTCTGGCATGCCGTCTTCCGCGAGATGCCGGAATATCTCGACCATCGCCACGCCGGCGCCTCGGGACCGCCCGACGTGGCGCAGTGGGGAGACCTGATGGTCCGCACCCTGACCCTGGGCGCGGCGCCGGGGTCCGGCTTCTATGTGAAGTACGCCAAGCTGATCGCGCAGATCTGCCTCAAGGCCCGCCGCGACCCGGCCTTCGCCGAGTTGGCCATGATCCTGCGCGGCCCCGAGGGCGGCGGCACCTATGTGGGGCGGGCCGAGCACTGGCCGCCGCAGTTCGATCTGTCGCGTCGGGGCGCCACCCGCTTCGCCCTTTGGATCAAGGGTGCGGCTCTGCTTTCGGCGGCCGGCGGACATCGGGTCGAGGACAAGGACGTGGTCGCCGCCGCGGCCCTGCTGACGGCGGAACATCGTTAACCGAACGACTGTTTCCACGGTCCCGCTGAGACCCGGCGCAGAGCCGCGACGAAACCTTCAAAACCTCGTCACAAAACCATTACCGAGCGCCTGTAACGGAGCGCTCGTGTCGAACAGCCGTTTTTTCAGGTGCTTCAGGGCAGGTGTGGTCGACTCCCCGCTTCTGCTTCGGCCCTGCGTCAGGCGCGCCAGGATCCGGCTCGACATCGGCCTCGGAAAGGGGCGCGGCCGCAGACGCGGCGACCAACCGAAAACCCCGGCCCGTGCGAGAGGGGCGCTCGCCCGCGCCGCCCGATGGATGAACACATGAACCGGCTTCTCCTTGGCGCTTCCAGCGCCGTCATCGCCTGCGCCGCGGCCTTCCCGGCCCTGGCCCAGACCAGCCCTGAAACCCAGGCCACCACCGTCCAGGACGTGGTCGTCACCGCCCAGCGCCGCGAACAGGCCAGCCAGGAGATCGGCCTGGCGCTCAGCGTGATCAGCGGGGCCGCCCTGGACGAAAAGGGCGTCTCGGTTCTCAACGACATCGAGAACATCGTCCCGAACATGGAGGTGGACAGCCAGTTCGGCGGCGGTCAGCCCCAGTTCCGCATCCGCGGCATCGGCGCGCGGGAATACAGCAGCAACAACGCCTCCACCGTCGGGATCTATGTGGACGAGGTGGCCCACCCCTATACGATCACCACCCAGGGCGCGATGTTCGACATCGCCCGGATCGAAGTGCTGCGCGGGCCCCAGGGCACCCTCTATGGGCGCAACACCACCGGCGGTGCGGTGAACATCATCACCAACGCCCCCACGGTGGAACGTCGGGCGGGGTTCAGCGCCGAATACGGCTCCTATGACCGCTTCAAGGTCGAGGGCTATGTCTCCGGTCAGATCGCCCCCAACCTGCTGGGCCGGCTCGCCGCCACCACCGAGCAGGGCGGCGCCTGGCAGTATCATCGCGACACCGGAGAAGAGCTCGGCGACAAGGACAAGACCGCCGTCCGCGGCCGCCTGACCTGGCTGGCCGGCGACAATGTCACGGTGGATCTGGCCGCCACCTATCAGGTGGACAAGTCCGATGGCCTCGGCTTCCGCCTCCGCGGCCCCTACACCGTCTTCGACGGCAGCATCACCTATCCCACCGACACCGCCCATCGCATCACCGGCTGGCAGCTCTCGCCGGAAATGGCCGCGGTGTCGGGCCGGGCCCTGGGCTCCAAGCCCGGTCGCGACAATGAAGGCCTGGACCTGAACGCCCGGCTGAAGGCTGAGCTCGGCTGGGCCCAGCTCAATTCCATCACCGCCTACCAGTCCTTCGAGCGTTCCGAATACAACGACTGGGACGGCACGCGCTTCAACGAGTCCGACGTCTATTTCTACAACGAGATCGACGCCTTCTCGCAGGAGTTCCGGCTCTCTTCCAATCCGGGTCAGCGGCTGAACTGGATGGTCGGCGCCTATTATGCCGACGAGACCAATGACGGGGGCTTCTACACCCAGTTCCGCGGCGCCAGCCGCGTGCTGATCAACACCCCCTATCAGCAGTCGGTGGAGGCCTTCGGCATCTTCACCCACAACAGCTACCAGCTCACCGACCGGCTCAACCTGATCGCCGGCCTGCGCTACGAGGACGAAACCCGCAGCCTGACCACCTCGGGGACCCGGCGGATCAACTTGCCGGTGGGGCCGGCGGTGACCTATTCCACCGACCTGTCCGAAGTGACCGGCCGCCTGGGTCTGGAATACGACCTGGCCCACAACGCCATGCTCTACGCCAGCGTGGCCCGCGGGGTGAAGTCGGGCGGCTTCACCACCTATAACGGCACCTCGGCCACCCCCTTCCGGCCGGAAGTGGTCATCGCCTATGAGCTCGGCCTGAAGTCCGACCTGCTGCAGAACCGCCTGCGGCTGAACGGGGCGGTCTTCTTCTACGACTATGAGGACCAGCAGGTTCAGGGCCTGGAGTACGATCGCGACTCCGGCCGCCTGGGCAAGATCACCAATGTGCCCAAGTCGGAAATCTATGGCGGCGAGATCGAGCTGATCTGGACCCCGCTGCCCGGCCTGACCATCACCCAGAACTATGGCTACAAGGAAGGCAAGTACACCGAGTACTTCGCCATCGACGGCGCGGCCACCGACGCGGCCAATCCGCCCAATGGCCCTTGGGTGAACATCATCGCCAACGACCGGTCGGGCGAGCCGCTGCAGTTCCCCAAGTTCAACTATGGGGGCTCTGTGGCCTATGACTGGGAGATGGCCGGCGTGGCCCTGCGCGCCGAGACCAACTACGTCCAGCGGGACTCCATCTACAACGCCGCCTCCAGCTCGGTCCTGGAAGGCTACTGGCTGTGGAACGCCAGCGTCAGCGCCGGTCCCGCCGACGCCAACTGGCGCGCCACCCTGTGGTCGCGGAACCTCTTCGACACCTATTACGAAGAGACCCGCAACGGCTTCAACGGCTCGGCCCGCCCCACCGCTTCGCCCAGCCAGGGCCGGACGGTGGGCGTACGCCTGACCATGGACTTCTGATCCGTCAAACGACCCGAGGGGCGGCCTGCAGCCGCCCCTCCCCCTCTTTCGCTAACGAAAGCGCGCCCATGTCCGCCCTCGCCCGCGCCCTCAGCCGTCGCACCCTCCTCGGAGGGGTGGTGGCGGCCCCCGTCGTACTCCGGTTCGGCCTCGCCCAGGCCGGCGGCTTCCTGTTTCCGCTCGGCGTGGCCAGCGGTGATCCGTCCCCGGACGGTTTCGTCCTCTGGACCCGGCTCGCCGTCGATCCCGTGGCGTCCGACGGCCTGGGCGGACTGGGCGGCCCGGTGGAGGTCCGCTGGGAGGTGGGCGCCGATGAGAACTTCAAGACCCTGGCGGCCTCCGGCCAGGTCCTGGCCACCAGCGCCAGCGCCCACAGCCTGCATGTGGAGGTGAGCGGCCTGCGCCCGGGTCGCCCCTATTGGTACCGCTTCATCGCCCAGGGCCAGATGAGCCCGGCCGGCCGGACCCTGACCGCGCCTGCGCCCCAGGCCAGGGCGGAGTCCCTGCGCATGGTGGTCGCCTCCTGCTCCAACTGGGAGTCGGGCTATTTCAGCGCCTATGGCCACATGGCCGACGAGGCGCCCGATCTCAGCCTGTTCCTGGGCGACTACATTTATGAATACACCCGCGGGCCGGAACGGGCCGCCGATGTGGTGCGGCCCTATGGTCTGGAAGAAGCCACCACCCTGGCGGGCTATCGCAACCGCTACGCCCTGCATCGGACCGACCCCCACCTGCAGCGGCTGCACGCCGCCGCCCCCTGCCTGGCGATCTGGGACGATCACGAGGTGCATGACGACTATTCCGGCATCTGGACCAAGACGCCGGGCGTCGCGCCCACCGATTTCCTGCGCCGCCGGGCGGCGGGTTATCAGGCCTTCTACGAATCCATGCCCATCCGGCGCGCCCGCCTGGACGGCGGCCTGGAGACGCCGATCCACCGCCGTGTCCGCTATGGCCGACTGGCGGAATTCTTCATGCTGGACGGGCGCCAGCACCGGTCTCGCCAGCCCTGCAGCACCGGCGAGACCGGGGGCAAGGGGCAGATCGTCACCGACGCGGCCTGCAACGACCGCACCGATCCCTCCCGCACCTTCCTGGGCTTCCAGCAGGAGCGCTGGCTCTATGACGGCCTGGCGCGCAGCGAAGCGGCCTGGACGATCCTGGGCCAGAACCTGGTCATGGCCGGGCTGCGCTTCGGCGATGGCGGGCCGGAGACCCGCTACTGGACCGACACCTGGGACGGCTTCCCCGCCGCCCGCGATCGCCTCACCCAGGCCCTGGCGACCCTGAAGCCGAACAATCCCGTGGTCCTGAGCGGCGACTATCATTCCTTCTGGACCAATGACGTGAAGCTGGACGCCCGCGATCCCGCCTCGACCACCGTGGCCACCGAGTTCGTCGGCACCTCCATCACCTCCACCGGCCCCAGCTATCAGGGGCTGATGTCGGCCATGCCGAACAATCCGCACATCAAGTTCTTCGACAGCCGGGTGCGCGGCTACATGTCGATCGACATCACCCCGAAGGTCATGACCACCCGCTATCAGCAGATCAGCGACGTGCGCGACCCGGCCGCGAGCCTGTCCACCCTGAACCGCTGGACGGTCGAAGCCGGCCGGCCTGGCGCTGAGGCGGCCTGACGGCCGCAAGGATCCCCCATGCGAATTTTCATGAACGCCCTGGCCGGGGCCGCCCTGCTGGCCCTGACCGCCTGCGCCGCCGGCGCGGGCGCGCCCCCCGCCCCTGCGACGCCGGCCGGAGCGCCCGTCTTCTGGCAGGGTTTCGCCGACCATCCGCACGGCTATCTTAAGCCAGGCCAGGCGCCCAACGCTGCGGTCCTCCTGCCGCCGCCGCCGGCGGCCGGCTCCCTGCGCGAGCAGGCCGACATCGAGTCCTATCGCGCCACCCGGACGCTGGAGGGTTCAGACCGCTGGCGCCAGGCCGCCGCCGACAACGAGATCGAGACGCCCAGCGCGCCGCGCATCTTCAATGAGGCCTTGGGCGTGGCCTTCGAGCCCGAGCGCATGCCCACCCTCACCCTGCTGCTGGCGCGGATGCTGGGCGATCTGGAGACTATCCAGACCCCGGCCAAGACCGGCTATTTCCGCCCCCGGCCCTTTGTGAGCGAACCGGCGCCCACCTGCTTTCCGCCCGAGCCCTGGCTGGTCCGCAGCGGCTCCTACCCCTCGGGCCATGCGGCCCTGGGCTGGGCCTGGGCGCTCACCCTGGCCGAACTGGCGCCTGACCGGGCCGACGCCATCCTGGCCCGCGGTCTGGCCTATGGCGACAGTCGCGCCATCTGCGGCGTCCACTATCCCAGCGACGTGGAGGCCGGCCGGCTCGTGGGGGCGGTGATCGTGGCCCGGCTGAAGGCCGAGCCGGAGTTCCAGCGGGACTTCGCGCGGGCGCGACAGGAGCTGGAGGCTCAGCGCACGGCGGCGGGGCGGCCGAAGCTCGACTGACCCTCCGCCAGGACCAGCTCGCCGCGGGCCTGGCGGGCCTTGAGATAGGCGAAGGTCCGCGCGGTCTGGGCGAACAGATGCTCGCCCGAGACCAGGCGGGGATAGCGCGGCGTCTGGCCTGCGGGCACGAGGCGAGGGTCC
Organism: Phenylobacterium sp.; assembly: GCF_036723115.1. Classification (GTDB taxonomy): domain Bacteria; phylum Pseudomonadota; class Alphaproteobacteria; order Caulobacterales; family Caulobacteraceae; genus Phenylobacterium. Next base: position 9,467 of record NZ_DAIMHV010000001.1, read on the forward strand.
GGTTCGACTACCGTCTCGTAGTCGCAGGTGGCGAAGAAGGGGAAGCTGTAGCGCTCCTCGGCGACCTTGCGCACCCGGTGGGTGGTGGCGGTGAAGGCGCCGTTGGTCCAGGCCTCCAGCATGTCGCCGATATTGATCACATAGCAGCCGGGGATAGGCGGGGCGTCGATCCACGCGCCGCGGCCGTTGAGCACCTCCAGCCCCGGCGCCGTGCCGCGCAGGATGGTGAAGAACTCATAGTCGGTATGGGCGCCGATCCCCTCGCGGTCCTCTGCGGCGGGGTCGAAGGGATAGTGGATCATGCGCAACTGGCTGGGCGGCGCCTGGCGGTGAGCCTCGAAGTGATCCTCCGGCAGGTCGAGCGCCAGGGCGAAGCCCCGGAAGAGCCGCCGGGCGAGTTCGGCCACCGCCGCATAATAGGCCGAGGCGGCGGCCCGGAAGGCGGAATCCTCGGGCCAGAGATTAGGCCCCAGCATGGGCGCGGAGCCGGCGCCCTCGGGCAGGTCCAAATTGAGATCGTAGGCTTCCTTGCGGTCGATGGCGCCGCCGGGAAACACCTCCTCGCCCTCCGGCACATAGCCGCTGTGATTGACCGAGCCGCCGATATAGCTGGCCATCTTCACGTCCAGGGGCTGGTCGAAGAAGGCTCGCGCCGCGGCCAGGACGTCTGTGAAGAGGGCCTCGTCCACCCCGTGACCGCGCACATAGAGAAAGCCGACCTCGCGGGCGGCGCGGCCCATTTCGGAGGCGACTGCGCGGCGGCTCATGGGGTCGGCCGCCCTGAGGTCGCTGATGTCCACAACGGGGATGGCGTCGAAGTCGCCGCTCATGGCCCAGGCCCTCGCTCATGATTACGAATTCCTCATTTCGTAATACTGACGGGGGCGCAAGCGGGACCGGGGGCGGCGCCTGCGGGTTGGGCGGAAGGCCGAGGGCCCAGGCGCCAGGCGCCGGTTTTTAGGGCGCCGGGCGTGAGCCGGCCCTGTGGCGGGCGGGCCGATTGGAATATTACGAATTCTTCTGAATGTAATACCGACAGGCGCGCCGCAGCGGGCCGTCGACAGATGCATGAAAGGGGGTCTCAGCATGACGTGGCTCAACGGATTACGCACAGCAGTGGTGGCCGCCGTGGCCGGCCTGACCCTGGCCGCCTGCGGCCAGGGCGGTCAGGAAGCCGCCAAGTCGGAGGCCCGCCAGGACTTCACCATCGGCTGGACCATCTATGCCGGCTGGATGCCCTGGCCCTATGCCGAGCAGGCCGGGATCGTGAAGAAGTGGTCCGACAAGTACGGGGTGAACATCAAGTTCGTGCAGGTGAACGACTATGTGGAGTCGCTCAACCAGTTCACCGCCGGAACCCTGGACGGGGTCACCTCCACCAATATGGACGCCCTGACCATTCCGGCCGCGGCCGGCAAGGACACCACCGTGGTGATCCTCGGGGACTATTCCAACGGCAATGACGGCATCATCCTGAAGAACGGCTCGCGCCTGGCCGACATCCGCGGCCGCTCGGTGAACCTGGTGGAGAATTCCGTCTCGCACTACCTGCTGGCCCGTGGGCTGGAGAGCGCGGGCCTGGCGCTGAGCGACGTGTCGGTGGTCAACACCTCCGACGCCGACATGGTGGCCGCCTTCGCCGCCCCGCAAACCACGGCCATCGTGCCCTGGAACCCGCAGCTGGCCGAGATCAAGAAGCAGCCCGGCGCCGTGGAGGTGTTCAACTCCACCCAGATCCCCGGGGAAATCCTGGACATGATGGTGGTCTCCACCGAGGTGCTGCGCGCCAATCCCAACCTCGGCAAGGCCCTGGCCGGCATCTGGTATGAGACCATGGCCCTGATGAGCGCCGACACGCCTGAGGGTCAGGCGGCGCGCGAGGCGATGGCCGCCATCGCCGGCGCCGACCTGGCCTCCTACGAGGCCCAGGTGGCCACCACCTTCATGTACTACGAACCCCAGGCGGCCCTGGCGGCCATGACCGGCGAGGACCTGGTCGCGGCCAATGACAAGGTTCGCCAGTTCAGCTTCCAGGCCGGCCTGTTCGGCCAGGGCGCCCGGTCGGTGGACGACATCGGCATCGAGTTCCCGGGCGGTCGTATCCTGGGCGACGCCCAGAATGTGAAGCTGCGCTTCGATCCCAGCTTCACCCAGATGGCGGCCGACGGCGGACTCTAGTCCGCCTGACGCCTCCCGTTCGCTTAAGAGTTCCCCAGGAGCGAGGTGTCCGCCCCATGCGCCGATTGCTGAACGCCCGGCCCCGCGGCGGCGCGCGCCTCCTCCTGGGTCTGCTGCCCATCGCAGCCCTGGTCATGCTCTATCTGGTGGCCGCCGAGGCCCGCCACGCGGAAAACCCGCGGGACAAGATCCTGCCCACCCCTGCGGCCATGGCCCAGTCCATCGAGGTCATGGCCTTCACCACCGATCCACGCACCGGCCAGATCCCCCTGGTGGCCGACACCCGGGCCAGCCTGACGCGCCTGGGGACGGCCATCGGCACGGCGGCGGTCACCACCCTGGTCCTGGGCCTGGGCATCGGCCTGCTGCCCTTCGTCAGGGCCGGCCTGGGACCCCTGGTGGCGGCCATATCGGTCATTCCGCCCATCGCCGTCCTGCCCATATTGTTCATCGTCTTCGGCCTGGGGGAGACGTCGAAGATCGTGCTGATCTTCGTCGGCGTGACCCCCTTCATGGTCCGCGACATGGCCAGCCATGTGAGCGCCATCCCCGAGGAACAGATCGTCAAGGCTCAGACCCTGGGCGCCTCCACCTGGCTGGTGGCGCTCAAGGTCGCCCTGCCCCAGGCCATGCCGCGCCTGATCAACTCGCTGCGCTTCTCCCTCGGCCCGGCCTGGGTGTTCCTGATCTCGGCCGAGGCCATCGCCTCGGATGTGGGGCTGGGCTATCGCATCTTCCTCGTGCGCCGTTACCTGGCCATGGACATCATCCTGCCCTACGTGGCCTGGATCTCGCTGCTGGCGGTGATCATCGACCTGCTGCTGCTGGCCTGGAGCCGCGCCGCCTTCGGCTGGGCGCACGCGCCGGGGGGCCGCCGATGAGCGCCCCTGTCCTGGCCTTCCGCAATGTCTGGGTCGAGTACGGCGACAATGTCGTGCTGGAAAAGCTCAGCCTGAACATCGATCCCGGCGCCTTCGTCTCCATCGTCGGACCCTCCGGGGCGGGCAAGTCCACCTTCCTGCGCCTGGCGCTTGGACAGGAGGCGCCGAGCCGCGGCGAGATCCTGCTGGACGGCGAGCCCATCCCCGCCGAACCCGGCCCGGATCGCGGCGTGGTGTTCCAGCGCTATTCGGTCTTTCCGCACATGAGCGCCCTGGAGAATGTGATGTTCGGCGCCCGCTGCGATCAGGCGCCCCTCACCGGCATTCTGTTCGGCCGCGCCCGCCGCCGGGCCCGCGACGAGGCCGCCGCCCTGCTGGAGCAGGTGGGCCTCGCGGCATCCATGAAAGCATACCCCCGGGCCCTGTCAGGGGGCATGCAGCAGCGCCTAGCCATCGCCCAGGCCCTGATCACCCGGCCGCGCATCCTCCTGCTGGACGAACCCTTCGGCGCCCTGGACCCGGGCGTTCGCCTGGACATGCACGAGCTGATCACCGGCCTGTGGCGCGAGCACGCCCTGACGATCCTGATGGTCACCCATGATATCAAGGAGGCCTTCAAGCTGGGCACCCGGGTGATCGCCATAGACAAGCGCCGCCGCGATCCGCATGCGCCCAACCGCTTCGGCTCCACCGCCGTCTACGACTTTCCGCTGGATGAGAAGACCCGCGCCCAGGCCCCGGCCGACCTTTCGGCCCTGACCCAGGCCTAAGCGCCGAAACGCGGTCTAGCCGAGGCTTGAGATATAGGCGCGCCAGCCGCCGAGATGGGTGATGTCGGTCGCGCCGGTCAGGGCCCGGGGCTCGGCCACGAAGCCCTTCACCGAGGCGCCGTCCTCCAGGGTCACCGTGCCGATGGCCAGGGGGGCGGGAACCTCCACCGTGAAGCTGCCGAAGGCCGCCACATCCAGCTCATAGACCTCCACCTCGATGGCGGCGCCGTCATCCTCGCCCACATGCACCAGGGCGGGTTTCGGCGGCGTGGTCTCGGCCATGGCGTAGAGGCGGTAGGCCGGCGCCGTGCGGGTGCGCGCCACCAGGCGCGCCTGGCGCGACGTCAGCTGCCAGTGCAGCGGCATGCCCGCCAGATGGGCGCCCACCACGCAGAGCTTCACGGTCTGAACCTTGCCCTCGGTGTCCAGGGCGGGGGAAGCGGGCATGGGGCGGATCTCCTCATAGCGGCGGGCCAGGGTCAGCAGGGCGGCGTCGGCGAAGGCCGGCCCGATAAGGGTGACGCCGAAACCGGTCCCGTTGTCGCGATAGCCGGCCGGCAGCGCCACGGCGCTCATGTCCAGCAGGTTCACGAAGTTGGTGTAGAGGCCAAGATTGGCGTTCAGCGCGTAGGGCTCGGCCAGGAGTTCGCCGATCCGGTAGATGGTTGGGGTGGTGGGCAGCAGCAGGACGTCGGCCGCCGCCCAGATCGCCTCGGCGGCGCGGGCGTGGGCAGCCAGGGCATAGGCCCCCTGGAAGGCCTCCACCCCGGAGACGGCGAACCCGCCCTGGACGATGGCGCGCACCACCGGATGGATCGCGCCGGGCCTGGTCTTCAGCAGGTCTTCGATGGCCGCCGTGCGCTCGGCCACCCACGGGCCGGCATAGAGGAGCTGGGCGGCCTCCAGCAGGGGCGAGATATCCACCTCCACCAGGGTGGCGCCGGTCGCCGCCAGCCGGGCGATGGCCGCGTCATAGAAGCGGGCGGCGGCCTCGTCCCCCAGGAACTGAAGCTGGTCCAGGCGCGGCACGCCCAGGCGGAAGACCGGGCCGAAGTCCGCCGGGCCGGCGGCGGGGCGGCGGCTATAAGGGTCGCTGGCGTCGAACCCTGAGGCCGCCTGGTCCACCAGGGCCGCATCCGCCGCATCGGCGGTGAAGACGGTGATGCAGTCCAGGGAACGACAGGCGGGCACGAGACCTGAGGTGCTCCATCGCCCCTTGGTGGGCTTCCAGCCGATCAGGCCGTTGAACGCCGCCGGCACCCGGCCGGAGCCGGCCGTATCGGTGCCCAGGGCGAAGGCCACCAGGCCCGCGCCGACGGCCACCGCGCTGCCCGAGCTCGACCCGCCGCTCACATAGTCGCGATTGAAGACGCAGGCCGGAACGCCGTAGGGCGTGCGCGTCCCCACCAGGCCCGTGGCGAACTGGTCCAGATTGGTCTTGCCCATCATGATCGCGCCGGCCGCAAGCAGACGAGCGACCACGTGGGCGTCGGCGCCGGGCCGATAGGCGAAGGCCGGACAGGCCGCCGTGGTGGGCATGCCGGCCACGTCGATATTGTCCTTCACCGCAAAGGGCGCCCCGGCGAGCGGCAGATCCTCGCCCGCAGCGATGCGCCGGTCCACCTCGCGGGCGGCGGCCAGCACCTCCTCGGGCCGGACCCGTTCGATCCAGGCCTGGGGCTGAACCGCGTCATAGGCTGCGATCCGCGCCAGGCTCTCGCGCGCCACATCCTCTGCGCTGCGGCGACCGGCGCGAACCTCGGCGGCGATGCGGGCGGCCGACAGCCGGTCGGGGGGCGAGCTCATGGTCAGGCCTGCTCCAGGGCGATCATGGGGGCGCCGGGGGCCACGGCCTGACGCTCCTGCGCATAGACCTGGCGGACCACGCCGGCCATGGGGCTGTGGACGTCGCACTCGGTCTTCATGGCCTCGATGACGGCGATCACCGCCCCCTTCTCGACCAGGTCGCCGGGCTTGACGAGCATCTTCCAGACGCTGCCGCCCAGGGGCGCCTCCACCAGTTCGGCGCCGTCAGGAACAACGATCTGGGCCGGGGCGGCGGCCTCGTCGGCGGCGCTGGCCAGGGCCTCGACCCGGGTGAACTCCCCGCGCCTTTCCCAGTCGGCCCGCTCGGCGTCGAAGGCGGCCTGGCGGGTCTGCTGGAATTGCGCGATGTCGGCGGCGTTCTTCGCCAGGAAGGCGCGGTAGTCGGCCAGGCGGAAGGTCTCCGCCTCGATCCTGATCTCCCGACGACCCAGGGGGAAGTCCCGCCGCCATTCCGTCAGCTCATCGTGGCTCACGGGGAAGAAGCGGATCTGGTCGAAGAAGCGCAGCAGCCAGGGCTTGCCCTCGGTGAAGGCCCTGGTCTGGCGATAGGTGTTCCACACCTGGATGGTGCGGCCGAACAGCTGATAGCCCCCCGGTCCCTCCATGCCGTAGATGCACATATACGCCCCGCCGATCCCCACCACATTGGGGGGGGTCCAGGTGCGGGCGGGATTGTACTTGGTGGTCACCAGCCGGTGGCGCGGGTCGATGGGCGTGGCCACCGGCGCGCCCAGATAGACATCCCCCAGCCCCATCACCAGGTAGCGGGCGTCGAAGACGATGCGGTGAACGTCCTCCTCGCTGGCCAGGCCGTTGATCCGCCGGATGAACTCGATGTTGTCAGGGCACCAGGGGGCGTCGTCGCGCACCGAGGCCATGTACTTGTCGATGGTCTCGTAGATGGCCGGGTCCTTCCACGAGAGCGGAAGATGCACCACCCGCGAGGGGATCTCGAAATCATCCAGCCCGCCCAGCCGGTCTTCGGCCTCGGCCAGCGTCCGCACCAGGTCGCCCTGGGACAGGATGCGGCTGTCATAGTGCACCTGCAGCGAGCGCACGCCCGGGGTGATGTCGATGACGCCGGGCAGGTCCAGGGCCTTGAGCTCCAGCATCAGGGCGTGGATGCGCAGGCGCAGTTCCAGGTCCAGCACGATGGGGCCGTACTCCACCAGCAGGTGGCGATCCCCCTGGCGGCGATAGACGACCGCGGGACGGTGGCCGATGGCCTCGATCTGGCCAAGGATCGGGCTCTGGCGCCCTGAGGCCGGCGGGGGCGCTGGCGGGGGCGGCGCGCCCATCACTAGGGCGTCCTGGGCGCGCTCGGCGGCGACGGCGACAGCGTCGCTCACCACTTCGAACGCCACCGTGTCGCCGGGCGCCAGCTGGCCTGTCTTCCAGAGATCGGCCTGGATGATCACAAACGGGCAGACGAAGCCCCCCAGGGACGGGCCGTCCGGACCCAGGATGATCGGCATGTCGCCGGTGAAATCCACCGCGCCGATGGCGTAGGCGTTGTCATGGATGTTGGAGGGGTGGAGCCCCGCCTCGCCCCCGTCGCGCCTGGCCCATTCCGGCTTGGGACCGATCAGCCGAACTCCGGTGCGATTGGAATTGTAGTGCACGCGCCACCGGGCGCTGGCGATCATCGCCACATCGTCCGGCGTGAAGAAGTCCGGCGCCCCGTGCGGGCCGCTGAGCACGCGCAGGGTCCAGTGGCGATCCAGGCCCGGTTGCTCATGGTCGGCCAGTGGCGGGCGGGCCGGCGCGCCGCGGGCCTCACCGATCCGCAGCACATCGCCGGCCGCCAGGGTGCGCCCGGCATGACCGCCGAAGCCGCCAAGGGTGAAGCTGGACCGGCTGCCCAGATAGGCCGGAACGTCCAGCCCGCCTGCCAGCAGCAGGTAGGCCCGAAGGCCCGCGCCCGCCACCCGGCCAAGCTTCAGGGTCTGACCCGCGGCGATGTCGAAGGGAACCCCCGCCTCCACCGCCATGCCGTCGAGGCTGGCCTCCAGCCGGGCGCCGGTCAGGCAGGCGCGCGCGGGGCGGTTGAAGAGAAGCGTCGGCCCAAGGGCCGTGATCTCCAGTCCCGCCGCCGTCTCCGGATTGCCCAGCAGCCGGTTGCCCAGGCGGAACGAAAGGGCGTCCATGGGTCCGGAAGGCGGCACGCCCACGTCCCAGAAGCCTTCCCGGCCGGGATAGTCCTGGACCGTGGTGGCCGGGCCGCCGCTGAGCACCCGGACGGTCTGCGGCGAAAAGGCGATCTCCGACAGGGCGCGGGTGGACACCTGGCCGGAGACGAAGGCCTCGCTCCGCGCCACCTGGCGCAGCCACTCCAGATTGGTCTCCAGCCCCGCCAGCCGGGTTTCGTCCAGGGCGTCCGCCAGGGCCTGGACCGCGGCTTCCCGCGTGGGCGCCGTCACGATCAGCTTGGCCAGCAGGGGGTCGTAATGGGCCGAGACCTCGGCGCCGTCCACCACCCAGGAGTCGGCCCGCACGCCCTCTGGAAAGACGACCTCCGTCAGCACCCCGGACGAGGGCCGGTAGTCCTGGCCGGGATCCTCAGCATAGAGCCTGGCCTGGATGGAGGCGCCCAATGGCCGGGCCTCGAAGCCGTCCAGAAAGGTGAAATCGCCCGCCGCCCCGCGGACCATCCATTCCACCAGATCCACGCCGGTGACCTGTTCGGTGACCCCGTGCTCCACCTGCAGGCGGGTGTTGACCTCGAGGAAGAAGAAGTCGTCCCGCTCGGCGTCATAGAGAAACTCCACCGTGCCGGCCGATCGGTAGCGGGCCGCGGCGGCCAGACGCACGGCGGCCTCGATCAGGGCCTGGCGCGTGGCGGCCGGCAGGTGGGGGGCCGGGGTCTCCTCGATGACCTTCTGGTTGCGGCGTTGCAAGGAACAGTCCCGTTCGCCGAGCGCCGCCACCGCGCCCTGGCCGTCGCCGAACACCTGCACCTCGATGTGGCGGGCCTGGCGGACGAACCGCTCCAGGAAGACCCCGCCGTCGGCGAAGTTGCTGCCCGCCAGCCGGCTGACCTGGGCGAAGGCCTCGGCCACGGCCGCGGCGTCCTCGCAGACCCGCATGCCGATGCCCCCGCCGCCGGCGGTGGCCTTGAGGATCACCGGAAAGCCGATGGCCTCGGCCGCGGCCAGGGCGGCGGGGGCGTCGGTGAGCAGGTCGGTGCCCGGCGCCAGCGGCACGCCATGGGCCTGGGCCAGGTCGCGTGCCGTGTGCTTCAGCCCGAAGGCGCGGATATTGTCCGGGGTCGGACCAATGAAGGCGATGCCGGCGGCCTCGCAGGCCTCGGCGAAGGCCGCGTTCTCCGACAGGAAGCCATATCCCGGATGGATCGCCTGGGCGCCGGTGGCGCGGGCGGCCTCCAGAATGGCGGGAATGTTCAGATAGCTCTGGGACGCCGCGGCCGGACCCAGGCGCACGGCCTCGTCGGCCTGGCTCACATGCAGGGAGCCCGCATCGGCGTCGGAGAACACCGCCACCGAGCCGACCCCCATGCGCCGGAGGGTGCGGATGATCCGGCAGGCGATGGCGCCGCGATTGGCGACGAGAACCTTGGAAAACACAGACGGCCTCGTCCTGATCAGGCGGCGATGATCATGCGCACCGGCGTCGGGTTGAAGCCGTTGCAGGGATTGTTGATCTGCGGACAGTTGGAGACCACCGCCACCAGGTCCATCTCGGCGCGGATGTCCACATAGAGGCCCGGCGCCGAAATGCCGTCGACGATGCCCAGCGCCCCGTCGGCCTCCACCGGCACATTCATGAACCAGTTGATGTTGGAGACCATGTCGCGCTTGCCCCGCCCGTGCCGGGCGTTGGCCTGCAGGAAATTCTCGACGCAGGCGTGCTGGCTCTTGGTGTGATGGCCATAGCGTAGGGTGTTGCTCTCGCAGGAGCAGGCGCCGCCGATGGTGTCGTGATAGGCCACCGAGGTGCCAAGCACGGTGGCCATGGGGTTCCCCTCATTGGACAACAGGACCGAGCCGGTCTTCAGGAAGATGTTGCCCTGGGCGGCGATGGTGTCCTGGGCGCTATAGCGTTCAGCGTCATCGGCCAGGGCGTACATCAGGAAGTCGACGGCCTGGTTGCCCTCCAGATCGACAATGCGCAGAACCTCGCCGGCCCGCACCACATGGTCCCAGGGCGCGCGGGCGGGCACGATCTCGTCGTGGATGATGCGGGCGGGCAGACCGGCCAGGACAGGGTCGGACATGGCGGGCGCCTCCTTCAGCGACGGTAATAGTCTTCGACGTTCAGGAAGGCGCGCAGGCCCTCCGGCGTCGCTTGGCGGATGGGATCGTCCGGCGGCGTGGGCGGGCCGCGCCAGGCGGCCACCTGCAGAGGCGTCACCCGATAGGCGGGCCGCGGGTCGCGCACATGGGGGCAGTTGGCCAGCACGACGATGACGTCCATTTCCGCCCGCAGGGTCACCCGGCGGCCCGGCGGGAACGGACCTGCGGAGGTCTCCACCTCGCCGTCGGCGCCGATCCGCACCCCCTTGAACCAGTTGATGCAGGGGTGGATGTCCTTTCGCCCCAGACCGAACTTGGCCACGCCCAGGGCGAAGCGGTCACGGGCGTTGGGGTGGGGACCCCAGTTGTCGCCCTCGCCATAGAGTCGGGCGTTGGAGGCGGCGTTCGACGCCCCGCAGAAGGCGTCATGGGCGCCGGCGGTGTCCTCCAGGATGCTGAAAAGGACCCGGCCCATGTCCGACAGCAGCAGCCGGCCTTCGCCCAGATAGGCGTTCCACTGCACCTTGACCGTATCGGCGACGTTCAGGCGCTCCACCGGGCTTTCGGCGTTGAACACCAGCATGGAGGCGCAGGCGTCGCCGTCGATATCGGTCAGACGCAGGCGGGCGCCGCGAGCCAGCCGCTTGGCGCCATACCCCCCCGGCGCCAGGGTCTCGGCCCACACCATGTCCTCCGGCGCCACGTCGGCCGGGCGTTCGGGTCCCTCGCCGGGGGGGAGGGTCGGCATGGACTGAACCCGGGTTCCGCCCTGGGCCCGGGCATGGGCCTGAGCGCTCTTCGGGTCGGCCGTGGACGAGGTCATCGGGCGCCTCCCCGGGCGGCGGGCGCGGAGGCGTCGGACGCCTGGCCCCGGCTGTGGGCGTGCAGCGGCGGCAGAAGGGCCCGGGTGGTCACCAAGCGGATCTGGTTGACCCCGCGCACCCGCCGAAGTTCGTCGCACAACTGGTGCAGCCGCTCCGAGGGCCCCTGCACCAGCAGGACCTCCAGGGACTGGTCGTCCTCCAGGAAGACGTGCTGAGAGGAGATCACCTCCTTCAGGAAGGTCGATTGGGCCTGGGCCAGGGCCTGGCGGACCCTGCCGCTGTCGGCTCGGTAGATCAGGGTCACCGTGCCGGCCAGGACGGCGCCGTCCTGGCCCTCACTGTGCTCGGCCAGCTCATGGCGAATCAGTTCGGCGATCATCTGCGAGCGGCTGGGCAGGCCGCGCTCGGCGACCATGGCGTCCAGCTGGGAAAGAAGCTCGGCCGGCAGGCTGACGCTCAGGCGCGCCAGCTGGGATATGGGTTCGACGCTCATGGGAGGATGGAGGCCTTCGGTATTACGATTGTCAATATTCGTAATACCGCATCCGCGCCAGGTCCAGGCCCCGCCCGAAGTTTGGGCGCCCGAGCGGTCAGGGCGCCCAGGCCGCAGGCGGCGCCGGTCTCCTGGTCCGGCGTGCCTTGGCGGGGCAAGCGGACGCCTTGCCATGTCGCCTCCAGCCCACCAGTGGGGCGAGAATGATTGGCGCGCGGCGGGAACCTCCTTAAACCTGCGCCTTACCTGCCGCCGCGGGCGGCCCTGGACCACGAGCATTGCATGTCAGTTTCCCCTTCCCCCGCCAGCGAGGACTCGCCGGCCAAGCGCAGCTTTCTTCAGCGCTGGTGGTTCGATGTCGTCCTGTGGAAGCGGATTCTGATCGCCCTGGTGCTGGGGATCGCCGCAGGTTTGCTGCTGGGTGAGCAGGCGGCGGGGATCAAGTGGCTGGGCGACCTGTTCGTGCGGCTGATCCGGATGATCGTCGTGCCTCTGGTCTTCGTCTCCATCGTGGCCGGGGTGGCCGGCATGGGCGACCCGCGGCGGCTGGGCTCCATCGGGGCCAAGACCATCTTCCTCTATCTGCTGACCACCGCCATCGCGGTGGGGGTCGGCATGGCCATGGGGCTGCTGTTCGGCCCAGGCCAAGGGGTGAGCTTCGCCGAGGTGACGCCCGAAGTGGTGGGGTCGGCGCCGCCGGTCAGCGAGCAGCTGCTCGGCATCGTCCCCCTCAACCCCGTCCAGGCCCTGGCCAATGGCGACATCCTGGCCGTGATCTTCTTCTCGTTCCTGGTGGGGGCCGCCATCCTGGCCCTGGGCGAGAAGGCCGACCCGATCCGCAAGCTCTTTGATTCCGGGGTGGACGTGATCCTTTACATCACCCGTCTGGTGATGGAGGTGGCGCCCTTCGGCGTGTTCGCCCTCATGGCCTGGGTGATGGGCACGGCGGGCCTCAGCGTCTTCTACAATATTTTCCTGCTGGCCGCGGCCCTGCTGTTGGGCTGCGTGCTGCATATCCTGGTGGTCCATGGAGGCATGCTGCGGCTTATGGCGGGCCTGCCCATCCTGCCTTTCTTCCGCGACATCCCCGACGCGGTGATGGTGGCCTTCTCCACCTCGTCCAGCGCCGCCACCCTGCCGGTGTCCATGCGGGTGGCCGAGAAGAACCTGGGGGTGAGCCATACGGTGGCCTCCACGGCCCTGCCCCTGGGCACCACAGTCTCCATGGATGGCACGGCGCTCTACATCGGCCTGCTGGCCATGTTCGCCGCCCAGGCGTTCGGGATCGAGCTGACCGTGACCCAGTATCTGCTGGCCGGACTGACCACCATCCTGGTGTCGGTGGGCACTGCGCCCATTCCTTCGGCCTCGCTCTTCATGCTGGCGGCGGTGCTGACCTCCATGGGGGTGACGCCGGCCCAGACCGCGCTGGTGGTCGGTTTCGTCCTGCCCTTCGATCGGCTGCTGGACATGACCCGCACCGTGGCCAACAACACCTCCGACCTCGCCGTCGCCGTCACCGTGGCCAAGTGGGAAGGCGAGCTGGACGAGGAGGCCTATCGCGCCAAGCCCGTGGAATAGGCCTTACGCCTTGCGAGCCGGGCCGGCTTTCCCCATTAGTCGCCTATGGATTTCATCACGCCCGAACTCGGCTTTCTGATCTCGGGCGTTCTCCTGCTCACCACGGTGATCGCAGGCACCCTGTCCAGCCGGTTCGGCGTTCCCGCCCTGATCGGCTTTCTGGCCCTGGGCATGCTCGCCGGCTCCGACGGGCCCGGCGGCATCGGCTTCGCCGACTACCAGATGGCCCAGACCCTGGGGGTGGCCTGTCTGATCTTCATCCTGTTCTCCGGGGGCCTGGACACCCCCTGGAAGGCGGTGCGCCCGGTGCTGAGCCCGGCCTTGGTGCTGGCCACCGTGGGCGTCCTGATCAGCGCCGGCATCGTCACCCTGGCCACGGTGGTCCTGCTGGATTTCAGCCCGCTTCAGGGCTTCCTGCTGGGCAGCGTCATCGCCTCCACCGACGCCGCGGCGGTCTTCGCCGTCCTGCGGACCCAGGAGACGCGCCTGCGGGAAGACGTGCTCAGCCTGATCGAGCTGGAAAGCGGCTCCAACGATCCCATGGCCATTTTCCTCGTGGGGGTGGCCCTGGCCATGATCGCCCTGCCGGGGGTCTCTGTGGCGGGCTTTCTGCCGGACTTCGCCATCCAGATGCTGCTGGGCGCCGGAATCGGCGCGGCCTGCGGCTTTGGCTTTGCACTGCTGCTGAAGAAGACGCGCCTGCGCCAAGGCGGGCTATTCCTGGTGGTGGCCATCGCCGCGGCAATGATGGCCTTCGGCCTGGCGGGGGTGGCGGGCGGCAGCGGCTTCCTGGCGGCCTATGCGGCCGGGATCGTCGCCGGCAACCGGGAGTATCCTGGCCGGCGCGCGGTTTCTCAGTTCATGGACGGTCTGGCCTGGCTGGCCCAGGTGGTGATGTTCCTGACGCTTGGCCTGCTGGTCTTCCCCCACCAGCTGCCCGGCGTGGCGCTGGAGGGGCTGGCGATCACGGCGATCCTGATGCTGGTGGCGCGGCCGGCCAGCGTCTTCATCAGCCTGGCGCCCTTCAAGGCCTTTGACTGGCGGGCCAAGATCTTCGTCTCCTGGGCGGGCCTGAGGGGGGCTGTGCCCATCGTGCTGGCGACCTTCGGCATCGTGGCGGGGGTGGAGAACGGCCAGACCATGTTCAACATCGTCTTCTTCGTGGTCCTGGCCTCCAGCCTGATCCAGGGGCCGACCATCGGCCTCATGGCCCAGCGTCTGGGCCTGGGCCGCGCCCCAGCCGCCCCAGAGGCCGAGCCGGAGGTCGTCCCATGAGCGGGCGCGCCGAACTCGCCCGGCTGATCGACCAGGCGGCCAACATCGCCGTCTTCACCGGCGCCGGCATCTCCACGGAGTCCGGCATTCCCGACTTCCGCAGTCCGGGCGGCGTCTGGAGCCGGATGAAGCCCATCTACTTCCAGGAGTTCATTTCCAGCGAGGAGAAGCGGCGCGAGGCCTGGACGCGCGCCTTTTCTGGCCGCGCGGGCTGGACCGGGCGCGAACCCAACGCCGGCCACCATGCGGTCGCCCGGCTGGTGGCGCGCGGCAAGGTGGGGGCGGTGATCACCCAGAATGTGGACAATCTCCACCAGGCCTCCGGCGTCCCCGCCGACAAGGTGATCGAACTGCACGGCAACGCCAGCTACGCCAAGTGCCTGTCCTGCCACACCCGCCATGAGCTGGACGATCTGAAGCGGGCGTTCGAGGCCACCGACGCCATTCCCACCTGTCGGGAGTGCGGCGACCTGGTGAAGACCGCCACCATCTCCTTCGGCCAGTCCATGCCGGAACGGGAAATGCTGCGCGCCCGCGCCGCCACCCTGGCCTGCGACCTGTTCCTGGTCCTGGGCTCGAGCCTGGTGGTCTATCCCGCCGCCGACTTCCCCATCCTGGCCAAGCGCCGGGGCGCGGCGCTGGGCATCGTCAACCGCGAGCCCACCGATCAGGACGTCTATGCCGACCTCGTGCTGCACGACGAGATCGGCCCCACCCTCAGCGAGATCGTTCCCTGAACCGGGGGTGACCGGCTCACCTCAGGCCGAGGCGCTCTCCCGGCCCTTCACCCGCTCGAACCAGGCGGCGATGTGGCTGGCCTCAGTCGGCAAGGGCTGGCCGACCCGGGCGCCGAAGGCCAGGAAGCAGAACAGCAGGATGTCGGCCAGGGTGAAGCGGGGGCCGCAGACGAAGGTCTTGCCCGCCATCTGGGCGTCCAGCCACAGGAGCTTGTCCCGCGCGATGGCCTTCAGATCCTCGGCCGCCTCGAGACGAACCAGGCGCATGCGCGGCTCGAAGATCTGTCGACCCTCCGCGGCGCGGAAGCCTCCAGCCAGGGGCTCGACGATGTTGAGGTCGATGCGCCGGGTCCACATCCGGGTCTCCGCCCGCTCCTGGGCCGTCGACCCGATGAGCGGCGGTTGTGGAAAGGCCTCTTCCAGATATTCGCAGATGGCCGTGACCTCGCAGACGACGGTCCCGTCATCCAGTTCCAGCGCCGGGGTCTGGCCCGCCACATTGACCTTGTCCGCATAGGGCGGGCGCCGGTTCTCCCCGGCCATCAGGTCCACCGCCTCGACCGGGAGGCTGAGCCCCTTCTCGGCGATGAACATGCGCACCACGTGCGGGTTCGGGCCTGTGGAATTATAGAGTTTCACCGCGACGCCTCCCTGGCTTTGCCAGGGCCATTGGGCGCGGGCGAGGCGCCGGGGTCAAGGCTCCCCCTCGGCGCAGACGCGCTCCATGCCCGCCACATGGTCGCGCGCGTCCAGGGCCCCGGTCACCGGGGCGGGCTCAGGGCCGGCGCGGGTCTCGACCTCCGCGCCCTCGGTCAGGGTGCGATGGACCGGACACTTCTCGGCGATCTCGATCAACCGCTGGCGCTGGTCGGCGTCCAGGTCTCCCTCAAGGCCGATCTCCCGGGTGAAGCGGTCGAGACGATCGGCCTTGCGCGCCTCATGCGTCACCTCGACGCTGACCTTCGTCAAAGGCCAACCCTTGCGGTCGGCATACATGCGGCAGGTCATGGCCGTGCAGGCGCCCAGGGCGGCGGACAGGAGGTCGTACGGGCTGGGACCGCTGTCGAGCCCGCCCACGTCCAGGGGCTCGTCGGCGAGGAAGACCGACGGGCCGGCCTGGACCTCGACCTGGAACTTGCCGGCGCCGGTCTCCTCCACGCGCACCGCCTCGCGGTCTGCCGGTTGCGGCGTGTCGCCCGCGTCCATGTAGCGTTCACCCCAGGCGGCGATCACCTGGGCGGCATAGTCGGCGTCCTGGCGGTCGGACAGCAGATGATCAGCGCTGTCGAGCGAGACGAAGCTCTTGGGATGGCGGGCGGCCACGAAGATGTCGGTGGCGTTGTCGATGCCCACCACCTGATCCAGGGGCGCGTGCAGGATCAGCAGGGCGCGGCGCAGTTCATGGATCCGCCGGCCCTGGTCCTGCCGCGCGAGGTCGGCGACGAAATCCTGGCCCAGGGTGAAGCTGCGCCCCGCAATCTCCACAGGCACGCGGGCGCCCGCCTCGCCGACCACCGGGTCGATGTGGCGCAGGACGTGTTCAGCCGAGGCCGGCGCATTGATCACCGCGACGGCGCGCACGCTCTCGCACGACCCGGCGGCGGCCAAAACGGCGGCTCCCCCAAAACTGTGGCCCACCAGCAGGCGCACCGTCCGACCGGCGGCGTTCATCGCCTCCACGGCAGCGACAAGATCTGCGACGTCGGCGGAGAGGCCTTCGCCGAACGCCCCCTCGCTGTCGCCCAGTCCGGTGAAGTCGAACCGCAGCACGCCGATCCCCCGCCGGGCCAGAGCCCGGCTGACACGCACCGCGGCCAGGGCGCGCCGGTCGCAGGTGAAGCAGTGGGCGAAGACCGCATAGGCCCGCACGGGCCCGGGGCCGGTCTCCACCTCGCCGGACAGGCGCCGGCCGGCGGCGTTCTGGAAGTCGAACCTCTCGGTGGGCATGACGCCTCCTGCGGGGAGCTCAGCGATATTCGGGATTGGGATGGTCGAAGCGGGCGCCCGCCGCCCAGGCCTTGGGCAGATTTCCATGGGTGGGCACGCCGCCCGCGTCCTTCAGCATGCGCGCCATATGCATCAGATTCCAGGCCGCGAAGGTGGTGTTGCGCTGGGTGAAGTCATTCTGCGGTCCGCCGGACCCGTCATCGGCGTAGGAAGGTCCCGGCCCGGCCTCGCCCACCCAGCCGGCGTCGGCCTGGGGCGGAATCACATAGCCCAGGTGCTGCAGGGAATAGAGCAGGTTCATGGCGCAGTGTTTGGCGCCGTCCTCATTGCCGGTGACGATGCATCCCGCCGTCCGGCCGTAATAGGCGTACTGGCCCTTGTCGTTGAGCTCGCCCGAATAGCCGTAGAGCCGCTCGATCACCCGGGTGCAGACCGATGACTTATCGCCCAGCCAGATGGGCGTGCCGATGACCAGGATGTCGGCGGCCATGACCTTGGCCTGGATGTCGGGCCAGGCGTCCTGGGGGAAGCCCGCCTGGCGCATGTCAGGCTGAACGCCTGGGGCGATGTCGAAGTCCACCGCCCGGATCGCCTCGCAGGAGACCCCGTTGGCCTGCATGACGCCGATGGCGACCGCCATCAGCGCCTGGGTGTTGGAGCCCTGGCCGGAAGGCTTGAGGCTGCAGTTGATGTAGAGGGCGCGGAGATCGTCGTAGCGGGCCATGGCGGCGCTCCGTGGGAAGGGTGAAGGCCGAACGGTCCCCGCCCGGCCCCGTTCCCCGGTAAGCGCCGCGGTTCCCTCAGCCGAGCTGCTCCATCAGATATTCCGCCGACGAGACGCGGAATTCGCCGGGCTCCTCGACGTTCAGTTCCTGGACGACGCCGTCCTTGACGATCATCGAATAGCGCTGCGAACGCTCGCCCATGCCGAACTTGGCGGCGTCCATGGTCAGGTCCACCGCGCGGGTGAAGTCGCCGCTGCCATCGGCCAGCATCACCACGTCGTCGCCCACGGACTGGGCTTCCCCCCAGGCCTTCATCACGAAGGCGTCGTTCACCGACAGGCAGGCGATGACGTCCACGCCCTTGCCCCGGATCGCCTCGGCCTTGTCCACATAGCCGGGCAGATGGCGGGCCGAGCAGGTGGGGGTGAAGGCGCCTGGCACCGCAAACAGAGCCACCGTCTTGCCCTTGAAGAAGTCATCGGTCGACACGGGCTTGGGCCCGTCCATGGTGGCCTGGGTGAGGGTCACGCTGGGCAGCTTGTCGCCAACTTTGATGGCCATGGTCGAGCTCCTTGGATTGTCGGCGCGGATGCGCCTCGCCTCCAGATAACTCATCGCCCCACGCCTTCAAGCCGGCGGGTCGATCCTGTCTTGAAAGCGCCGCATGATGGCCCAAACTAAATGACATGTCTGAGCACGAACCCACCCTCGAGGATCCGGGAGGCTATCTCTCGGGCCAGCTGCTGATCGCCATGCCCGGCATCGGTGATCCGCGGTTCGAGCGGGCCGTGGTGCTGATCTGCGCCCATGACGAGGACCACGCCATGGGACTGGCGGTGAACCGTCCCCTGGATGGGCTGATGCTCTCAGACCTTCTCGACCGACTGAGCATCACCCCCCAGTCGAGCGCCAGCTCGGCCCTGGATGAGCCTGTGCTGCTGGGCGGGCCTGTGGAGCGGGAGCGGGGCTTCGTCCTGCACACCGACGATTATCACAGCGAGAACAGCCTTTCCGTGGCGCCGGGCATGGCGCTCACCGCCACCCGCGAGGTGCTGGAGCGCCTGGCTCACGGCGAGGGGCCGCGCCGCAGCCTGATGGCGCTGGGCTATGCCGGCTGGGGGGCGGGCCAGCTGGAGCGCGAAATCCGCGAGAACGTCTGGCTCACCTGCCCTGCGGACGAGGCCCTGCTGTTCGGCGACGACCATGACCACAAATGGTCCCAGGCCCTGGCCAAGATCGGCGTCGATCCGGGCTTTCTGAGCGCCTCAGCGGGACAGGCCTGAGGCGGTCAGCCGCGCCGCTTCACGGGCGCGGCGCCGTCCACATAGCTTTCGTTGAGATAGACCTCGGCCTCCTGTGGCGAGAGCGCCGGAGCGTAACCGAAGCCCTGGCCGTAGTCGCAGCCGAGCGCCAGGAGCTGGCGGGCCATGCCGGCGTTCTCGACGCCTTCGGCCACCACCTCGAGCGCCAGATCCTGGCCAAGCTTGACCACTGAGGAGACGATCTTGGCCGAACCCTCGTCGGAGCCCATGGTGCGCACGAAATAGCGGTCGATCTTCAGCGTGTCGAAGGGCAGACGGGTCAGATAGGACAGGGACGAGAACCCGGTCCCGAAGTCGTCCAGGGCCAGGGCCGCGCCAGCCTGACGCAGATTGCGCAGGATCACCGCAGCCCGGTCGGGGTCGCGCATGACGTCGCTTTCGGTCACTTCCAGCTTCAGGGCGCCGGGGGGCAGACCGGTGTCGCACAGGATCTGCACCACGTCCTCGACCAGGTCGGGACGGTCGATTTCGCCGCTGGAGAGGTTCACCGCCACGGTCAGCTCGCCGGACGCATGGTGGTCGCGCCGCCACAGCGCCAGCTGCCGCGCAGCCTGCCGCATCATGTGCGCGCCGAGCGCCGCCATCAGCCCCATCTCCTCGCAAAGGGGCAGGAACTGGTCAGGGGTCAGCAGGCCGCGCCGGGGATGGTTCCAGCGCACCAGGGCCTCGAAGCCCGAAAGCGCGCCCGTGGAGAGGCGCACGATGGGCTGGTAGAAGGGCATCAGCTCCCCGCGCCCGATGGCGCCGCGCAGGTCGCCCTCCAGCGCCAGACGGGAGAGGCCGTCGGTCTCCAGAGCGCGGCCATAGGCGGCCGCCCCGCCCCGCCCGCCGGTCTTGGCGGCTTCCACCGCCAGTTCGGCCCGCCGGAGCAGCTCTGCGGCCTCGGGCGCCTCGACGCCGCCGTGACCGCGCACCGCGCCCACGGCCAGGGTGGGATGGATGTCGAAGCCGGCGACCCGCAGGGGCCGCTCCATGGCGCCACGCAGGATGTCTACCGCGGGGACATCGCCCTGCCGCACCAGAACGCCGAACTCGTCCTCGCCGACCCGTGACAACAGGGCGTCGGGGGGAAAGGCTGCGGCCAGGCGCGAGCCGAGGGCCGCGAGCACCAGATCGGCGCGTTCATGCCCCAGGGCTTCGTTCAGGCGCCGCAGCCTGTCCAGATCGGCCACCACCAGTTCATAGGCGCCGGGGGAATGAAGCTGTTCCCGCGCCCGGGCGATGAAGCTCTTGCGGTCCAGAAGGCCGGTCAGACTGTCCAGATTGCTGGCGGCGAAGCGGGTCTCGGCGGCCACCACGCCGGCGGCGCGCAGGCCCTCTTCCAGCCAGACGCCGCGCCAGATGCAGATCCCGCCCCCGCGCATGCGGATGCGGGCGGCCACTTCGGTTCCCGGATCCTGGACGCGGAGCACGTCGTCGGCCTGGGCACGGTCCTGCGGCAGGGCCAGGGCGCGAAGGGCGGCGGACGAGCAGTCGGGGGCCAGCGGACCCAGGCCGAGGGCGCGGGTGGCGCCGGTCAGACGAAGGCGATCCGCCTGCGGCTCCCAGTACCACAGGGCGACGTCAGCCGCGCCCAGGGCCTCCAGGGTGGTGGTCGCGTCCCATATCCAACGATCGCTCGGCATGGGCCTCTCGACGGATCGGCGCGAAGCGCCGACTAAACCGAAACCATCTCGTCCGGCTCGCTGGCGGCGCCGGGAGGCGCGGTCATGCCGAACAGGACATGATCTCGCCAAACGCCGTTAATTTTCAGATAAGCCTTAGCAAACCCTTCCTCCTCGAACCCGGCCTTCAACAGAAGGCGCCGCGAAGGCGCGTTCTGCGGCAGGCAGGCCGCTTCAAGCCGGTGAAGGCCCAGGGTCCTGAAAGCGAAGCCTTGCAAAGCCCGCGCGGCGGCCAGGGTGAGTCCCCGGCGGGCGAAGGGCTGGCCGCACCAGTAGCCCACCGTGCCCATCTGGGCGAC
>NZ_DAIMHV010000001.1:30342-69781 GCF_036723115.1 Phenylobacterium sp.
CCACGCGAGGCGGGCGCAGCAGCACCCCCTCTCCTTCGACCTTCAGGCCGCCCTCCGATCCGATCCAGTCCAGCAAGGCCATGATCCGATTGCGGCCCTGAACGGGGCTCACGTCAAGCGTGGCCGAACAAGGTCCGGGAAAAGGCCTTGGCCGCGGCGCCTGCGCGCCGGGGTCCCAGCACTGCGACGGCGGCCCGGCCGGCGCCGCTGAGCCCTTGGCCGATGCGCGCCAGGTCTTCGCGGCTCACCGCCTCGATGCCGGCCGCCAGGTGATCTGGCCCCAGGGTCTGGCCGAACAGGAGCACCTGGGCGGCGGCCTGCTCGGCCCGTGACAGGGGCGATTCCCGCATCATGAAGAGGCCGCCCTTGAGCTGCGCCTTGGCCCGGGCGAGTTCAGCCTCGGTGACGTCCTCCCCCAGACGGGCGATCTGGTCGGCGGCCACCTGGGCCAGTTCGGCCGCGTCGGCGGCGTCGCAGCCGGCGAACACCCCGAGCACGCCCTGGTCGGCATAGGTCTCGGCATAGGCGTCGATGGCGTAGGCCAAGCCGCGGCGCTCCCGCGCCTCCTGGAACAGCCGCGAGGCCATGCCGCCGCCGAGAATTTCGGCGAACAGGCGCAGGGCGAAATAGTCGGGATGCGCCACGCCCACCGTGGGCAACAGGAAGACGAGGTTCGCCTGCTCCAGCGCGCGGGCCTGGACGCTCTGGCCGCCCTTGAACTCCGCAGGCCTCTCGTCGACGGGCGCGCCGGCCGCCCTTGCCGCCCCGAAGTCCCGCTCGGCGAGGCGCAGCAGAGCGGCCTCGTCCACCCGCCCGGCGGCGCTGATCACCAGGCGGTCGGCGCTGTAGAGCTGCGCGCGCCAGTCGGCCAGGGCCTCTGGCGTGGCCGCGCCGATGGAGTCTGTGGTCCCGAGGATCGAACGCCCCAGGGGCTGGCCGGCGAAAGCCGAGGCCTGGGCCAGCTCGAACACCAGGTCGTCGGGGGTGTCGGCCACCTCTGCGATCTCCTGGCCGACCACCTGCTTTTCGCGGGCCAGGTCCGCGCCGTCCAGGCGCGGGGCCAGGACAAGGTCGGCCAGCACGGCCGAGCCCAGGTCCAGCCCCCCGTCCAGACAGCGCACCTGATAGCTGGTCCGCTCATAGCCGGTGGCGGCGTTAATCTGGCCGCCGTCGCCCTCGATCGCCTCGACGATCTCCTGGGCCGAGCGCTCGCCCGCGCCCTTGAAGACCATATGCTCCAGCAGATGCGACCAGCCCGAGCGCGGCGCGTCCTCCGACCGGGCGCCATGTCCGGCGACCACGCAGAGGGCCGCGGTCTCCAGGCCAGGAATGGGATCGCAGACGACCCGGACCCCGTTGGGCAGGGTGTGGACCTCAGCCAACCGGTTCAGCTCTCGGCGAAGGCGCGGACATAGGCTTTGATCGCCTCGGCGTCGGCGGGCAGCCGGTCGGAGCGCTCGGGCCGGTCGGCCAGGCTCTGGGTCCAGCGGGGCAGGCCGGGGCTGGTGGCTGTGGCCGCGGCGACCGCCTCCGGAAACTTGGCGGCGTGGGCGGTGGACAGGACCACCACGGGCGCCTCCACGGCCTCGGCGCGGCGGATGGCGCCAACACCCACAGCGGTGTGCGGATCGATGAGTTCGCCGGTCTCGTTGAGCGTGGCCAGCATGGTGCGGGCGGTCTCGGCCTCGTCCACCGCCACGCCGACAAACAGCTCGGTCATGAAGGCCAAGGCCTGGGGCGGGATGTCGATGTGGTCGGCCTCGGCGAAGGCCGTGAAGGCCCGGGCGGTCTCCACCGTTTCGCGCCGCACCGCCTCGAAATAGAGCCGCTCGAAATTCGACGCCGACTGGATGTCCATGGCCGGGCTTTGGGTGGCCACCACCTGGCCGCGGTCATAGCGGCCGGTCTGGAGGGCGCGGGCCAGGATGTCGTTGGCGTTGGTGGCGACGATGATGCGGGCGATGGGCAGGCCCATCTGCCGGGCCACGAAACCGGCGAAGGCGTCGCCGAAATTCCCTGACGGCACGGAATAGGCGATCTCGCGGTCCGGGGCGCCCAGGGCCACGGCGGTGGTGAAGTAGTAGACGCTCTGGGCGATGATTCGGGCGAAGTTGATGGAATTGACGCCCGTCAGATCCACCGCCTGACGCAGGCTCTGATCCTGGAAGGCGGACTTCACGATGGCCTGGCAGTCGTCGAACGTGCCGTCGACGGCCACGCAGCGGACATTGGCCTCGCTGGCGGTGGTCATGAACCGCCGCTGGACTTCGGAGATCCGGCCCTCGGGGAAGAGCACGCAGACCCGCACATGGTCGCGGCCGCGGAAGGCTTCCACCGCCGCCCCGCCCGTGTCGCCGGAGGTGGCGCACAGAATGGTCTGGGTGCGGTTCTGGCCGGCCAGGATATGCTCATAGAGGCGGGCCAGCATCTGCATGGCCACGTCCTTGAAGGCCAGGCTCGGCCCATGGAACAGTTCGGCCAGGAAGGCGTCCGGACCGATCTGGACCAGGGGGACCACCGCGGCGTGGGCGAAGGTGGCGTAGGCCTCCTGGCAGAGGGTCTCCACCACGTCGGCGGGAATCTCGTCGCCGGCGAAACGCGAGAGGACCTGAGCGGCCACGGCGGCATAGGGCTGGCCGCGCATGGCCGCGATCTCGTCGCGGGTGAAGCTCGGCCAGGTCTCGGGCACATAGAGGCCGCCGTCAGGGGCCAGGCCGGAGAGCACCGCATCCACAAAGCCGACCGCCGGGGCCTGGCCCCGGGTGGAGACATACCGCATCAAGTTTTCCATCTGCGCCAGAGCATGGCGGCATAGACGGCGATCAGGGCGCCCGCAAGGCCGAACCAGGTCAGGGCGTATTCCAGGTGCCGATTGGCGGTGGCGGCCGGAAGCGGCGAGGGCGTCAGGGCCTGGAAGTCCGGATTGGTCCGGCTCTCGGCCATCAGGAAGACCGGCGCCGGGCGGGTCGCGCCCAGGGCCTGGGCCATGGCGGCGGTGTCCCGGCTGAACCACTGGTTCTCCTGGGGACGATTGTCTGGAGTCACGAAATTGGCGGGTTCGGGCGCGCGCAGAAGGCCGATCACCTCCACGGGTGCGGCGCCCTTGGCCGGATCGTCGGTGACCGGGGGCCGCGCGCTCACCGTGTCAGGGACGAAGCCCCGGTCCACCAGAATGGCGTCGTAGTCGCCCCCTTCCAGCCGGCAGGCGGAGATCAGGCGCGAGCCCGCCTGACCATCGAGCAGGCCATAGAGCTGGAGGAAGGGCGCCTGGTCGATGCCCGGGCAGGTCGCGCGCACCCGGTGGAAGGCGAGGTCGTCGGTGTCCGACGCCTGCGCCAACAGCGGCCCAAGGTCCGCAGGCTCGCCCTGGGCCCGGGTCTCGATCTGCTCCAGCAGTTCGGTTTTCCAGGCCAGGCGCTGCAGCTGCCAGCTTCCCAAGGCGCAGAGAATGGCGAAGGCCGCCAGGGCGGCGAGGGTCAGGCCGATAGGCGGCCGCTGGGCGGAGGTCTCAGTCATCGGCGCCCGGCGCCGGATGCCGCGCCTCCGAGGCCTGGTTGGCGAACTGGGCGGCCAGCATCAGCCCCTTCATGGGACGCAACAATCCCACCGAGACGATGACGGTCAGCGGCAGCCAGAGCAGCAGATGCAGCCAGATGGGCGGGGTGAAGCGCAGCTCCACGAACAGGGCCGAGAAGGCCACGACGAAGCCCGCGATCAGGATCACGAAGACCGCCGGGCCATCGCCCGAATCGGCCTTCGCCAGATCATAGCCGCAGGCCTCGCAGCGCGGGGCCACCTTGAGGAAGCCCGCAAAGAGCGGCCCCTCCCCGCAGTTCGGACAACGGCCAGCCGCGCCCGAAACCAGGGGGTGGGGACGGGTCACGCTCAGTGACCCGCGCCGCCGAACACCACATAGATGAAGGCGAACAGGAACAGCCAAACCACATCGACGAAGTGCCAGTACCAGGCCGCCGCCTCGAACCCGAAGTGCTTCTGCGGGGTGAAGGCGCCGTTCATCAGCCGGATCAGGCAGACCAGCAGGAAGATGGTGCCGATCAGAACGTGGAAGCCGTGGAAGCCCGTGGCCATGAAGAAGGCCGAGCCATACAGGCCCGAATTCATCGCCGCGTCGGAGAAGAAATAGTCGTGCGACAGGATGTGGTGATACTCGTAGGCCTGCACGGCGGTGAAGACCACGCCCAGGGCCACGGTGAGGATCAGAGCGATCTTGGCGCCCTGACGGTCGCCCTGCTGCAGGGCGTGGTGGGCCCAGGTCACAGTGGTGCCCGACAGCAGCAGGATCAGGGTGTTGACCAGGGGCAGGTTCCAGGCCGGGATGGTGTGGATGCCTTCCGGCGGCCAGGTGGCCCAGGCGGCGCGGACCTCTTCCAGGCTCGAAAGGGTGCGCGCCTCGTGGAACAGCGCCATTTCGAAGAAGATCCAGAACCAGGCGACGAAGAACATCACCTCAGAGGCGATGAACAGGATCATGCCGTAGCGCAGGCCGATATTGACCACCGGGGTGTGGTCGCCGGCATTGGCTTCCTTGGTCACGTCCACCCACCAGGCGATGGTGGTCAGGATCAGGATGGTCATGCCGGTGGCGAACAGCCACCAGGACCCGGCCGGAAGGCCGAACAGGCCCTTCCACCAGGTCACCAGCCCGATGGCGGTGACGGTGGCGCCCAGCGAGGCCAACAGGGGCCACGGGCTGGGATTGACCAGGTGGTAGTCGTGCTTGACGCCTGCTTGGGCCATTTCGGTCCTAACCCCTCATAATCTCGTACCGCCGGCCTGGCTGCTCTCTCCGCCGGCGATCATCTTCCTGGTGCTATAGCCCTGCCGCTTACGATCCGCCAAGGGCCGAAGCCGCCGGATCGCCGGGCGCGTGGGCGCTCTGCACCGGCGCGGCGTCCGCGCTCGACGGGTAGTAGGTGTAGGACAGGGTGATCTCGGGCTTGTTCCTCGTCTCGAAGTCCTGCGCGTACTCGGGATCGACGAAATAGACCATGGGAAACTTGACCGTTTCCCCCGGCCCGATCGTCTGATCGGAGAAGCAGAAGCATTCGAGCTTGCGGAAGTAGGGTCCCGCCGCTTCGGGAACCACATTGTAGACGGCCCGCCCCATGATGGGCGCGTCGCTGGTGTTGGTGACTTCGAAGAAGGTCAGGCCGGTTTCGCCGATCTTCAGGTCCTGAGAGACCTGCTCGGCGCGGAAGGTCCAGGGCAGGTCGCGGACATTGGTGTCGAACCGGATCTTCAGGGTCTTGTCCAGGACCTGGGTGGGCGCAGCCTCGGCGCGGCGGACCGTGCCGTCGAAGCCGGTGACCTGACAGAAGGCCTGGTAGAGCGGCACCGAGGCGAAGGCCAGACCCACCATGCCGGCGAAGACGCCGGTGCAGATCAGGGCCAGCCGCGTGTTCCCGCGGCGGCGGGCCTCCAGGGCGGACGCATCGAGCGTCGCGCCCTGCGCGGCGGGGGACTCAGAGGGGCCGGTCGAGGACATTGGCGCCTAGCCTCACGACAGTGACAAGAAAGACGAGGATCGCGAATGCCACCAGCCCCAGGGCGAGCGCGATGTTACGGCCGCGGCGGGCGCGCTGCTGGGCCTCGGTCGGAGGCGTCTGCGGCTTCGTCGGCTGGGGGACCTGGTCGTTCATCCGAAGGCCCCGCGGGTCAGATCCATGAAGGCGCCGGCGCCCAACAGCTTCTCGGCCAGCAGGGTGGCGAACAGCAGGGTGAGATAGAGGATCGAGAAGGCGAAGAGGTTTCGCGCGTCCCGCGCGCCGGCGCGCACGTCATAGAGCCGGCCGTCCAGGCGCGGATCGGGGCTCTCGCCCGCAGCGCTGCGCGAAAGCCGCCAGGCCAGCACAAGGAACACCAGGCCGCCCGCCGCGGCCACGGCCAGATAGGCGACGCCCCCCAGACCCGTGAAGGCCGGCACGAGGCACAGGGGGGTGAAGAGCAGGCTGTAGATCAGGATCTGGCGGCGGGTGGAGGCCGCGCCCGCCACCACGGGCATCATGGGCACGCCGGCCTTCTCATAGTCCTCGCTGGTGTAGAGCGACAGCGCCCAGAAGTGGGGCGGCGTCCACATGAAGATGATGGCGCAGAGCAGCCAGGCGTTGGCGGGGGCCTCGCCGCTGGCGGCCGCCCAGCCGATCACCGGCGGCAGGGCGCCGGCCAGGCCGCCGATGACGATGTTCTGCGCCGTGGAGCGCTTCAGCCACATCGTATAGACGACCGCATAGAAGAAGATGGTGAAGGCCAGCAGGCCCGCCGCCAGCCAGTTCAGGGCCACGCCCATGAACATGACCGAAAGCAGGGACAGGGTGACCCCGAGCGCCAGGGCCTCGGCGCCCTGGACGCGGCCCGCCGGCACCGGCCGCCCGCGCGTGCGGCGCATGCGGCTGTCGATGTCGGCGTCATACCACATGTTGAGCGCGCCCGACGCGCCGGCCCCGATGGCGATGCACAGAATGGCCACCGCGCCCAGCAGCGGATGGATGGGTGCGCCGGCACAGAACAGGCCCGTGGCCGCCGTGAACACGACCAGGGACATCACGCGCGGCTTGAGCAGCTGCACATAGTCCTGCCAGCGGGCGGGCTGGGCTGTGGCGACGGCGCTCGTCATGGTGGCCAAGACATACTCCTCATGGCCCGGGGCGCAAAGACGAAGGGCGCGGATCGGGTGTGACCGAACCGCGCCCCCCTTATGCTCCGGGCCGGCCGGTCAGTGGTGGCTGTCAGCCTTGATCACCGGCGGCTCGTTGAACTGGTGGAAGGGCGGCGGCGAAGACAGCGTCCATTCCAGGGTGGTGGCGCCTTCGCCCCACGGATTGGCCTCGGCCTTGCGGCGCATGATGGCGGCCTCCAGCAGGATCAGCAGGAAGACCACCACGCCCACCGCCGTGATCGCGTAGCCCACCGAGGAGACATAGTTCCAGTAGGTGTAGGCGTCCGGATAATCGACATAGCGGCGGGGCATGCCCTGCAGACCCAGGAAGTGCTGCGGGAAGAAGATCAGGTTCACGCCGACGAAGGTGATCCAGAAGTGCAGCGCGCCAGCCCACTCGCGGTACTTCACGCCGAACATCTTCTCGAACCAGTAGTAGAAGCCCGCGAAGATGGCGAACACCGCGCCCAGCGACAGCACGTAGTGGAAGTGGGCCACCACGTAATAGGTGTCGTGCAGGCTGTAATCGATGCCGGCATTGGCCAGGACCACGCCGGTCACGCCGCCGACGGTGAACAGGAAGATGAAGCCGATCGCCCACAGCATGGGCGTCTTGAAGCTGATCGACCCGCCCCACATGGTGGCGATCCAGGAGAAGATCTTCACCCCGGTGGGCACGGCGATGACCATGGTCGCGGCCACGAAATAGGCGCGCAGATTGATGTTCATGCCGACGGTGTACATGTGGTGCGCCCACACGATGAAGCCGACGAAGCCGATGGCCACCATGGCGTAGGCCATGGCCAGGTAACCGAAGACCGGCTTGCGCGAGAAGGTCGCGACGATGTGGCTGATGATGCCGAAGCCCGGCAGGATCAGGATGTACACCTCGGGGTGACCGAAGAACCAGAACAGGTGCTGGAACATCACCGGGTCGCCGCCGCCGGCGGCGTTGAAGAAGCTGGTGCCGAAGTTGCGGTCGGTCAGCAGCATGGTGATG
Organism: Phenylobacterium sp.; assembly: GCF_036723115.1. Taxonomy (GTDB): domain Bacteria; phylum Pseudomonadota; class Alphaproteobacteria; order Caulobacterales; family Caulobacteraceae; genus Phenylobacterium. The sequence goes on from NZ_DAIMHV010000001.1 coordinate 38,019, forward strand.
GCGCCCGCCAGGACCGGCAGGGACAGGAGCAGCAGGAAGGCGGTGATCAGCACCGACCAGGCGAACAGCGGCATCCGGTGCAGGGTCATGCCCGGGGCGCGCATGTTGAAGATGGTGGTGATGAAGTTGATCGCGCCCAGGATGGAGCTGGCGCCGGCCACGTGCAGCGACAGGATGGCCAGATCCATGGACGGGCCGGTGTGGCCGAGCGTCGACAGGGGCGGATAGATGGTCCAGCCGCCGCCGAAACCGCGGCCGGGGCCGCCATCGACGAACATGGACAGAAGCAGCAGCACCCAGGCCGCCACCAGCAGCCAGAAGGAGATGTTGTTCATCCGCGGGAAGGCCATGTCCGGCGCGCCGATCATGATCGGAACGAACCAGTTGCCGAACCCGCCGATCATGGCCGGCATGACCATGAAGAAGATCATCACCAGGGCGTGGGCGGTGACGACCACGTTGTAGCCGTGCTTGCTGGCGTCGATCCAGCCGAGCTGGTCGAGGAGCGAGCCTTCCACGAAGACCTGCAGGCCCGGCTCAGCCAGTTCCCAGCGGATCAGACCCGAGAGCGCGCCCCCGACGATCCCCGCCATGATGGCGAAGAGCAGGTAGAGGGTGCCGATGTCCTTGTGGTTCGTGGAGAAGAACCAGCGGGTGAAGAAACCCGGCTTGTGGTCGTGGTCGTCGTGACCGTGTGCGGCGGCGTGAGCCATCTTTACTCTACCCCTGCTCAGTTCGCGGCCGCTGCGGCTTGCGGCGCAGCGGTCTGTTGCGGCTCTTCGGCCGCGTCTTCATTGGCCGGCTCGGCGGCCGCGGCGTCCACACCCGCCTCAGCGGCGGTGGGCGCAACGGGTTCGGCGGCGGTGGAGGCGGCGAGGCCGGCGGGATTTCCGCCACGGCCGGCGACCCAGGCCTCGAACTCAGCCTCGCTCACCACCCGGATCTCGATGGGCATATAGGCGTGGTCGACGCCGCACAGCTCCGAGCACTGGCCGTAATAGACGCCTTCCTTCTCGGCGCGGAACCAGGTCTCGTTGATCCGCCCGGGAATGGCGTCGGTCTTCAGACCGAAGGCCGGAAGGGCGAAGGAGTGGATCACGTCGGCGGCGGTCACCAGCACCCGAACGGTCTTGCCCACGGGAACGACCATCGGCTCATTGGCGGCCAGCAGATAAGGCACCCCGGTGGCGCGGGCCTCATCCTCAGGCATCATGTTGGAGATGAACTCGCCCACCTCGTGGTCGGGATACTCATACCCCCAGTACCACTGGTAGCCCACCGCCTTCACCGTCAGGTCAGGGCGCGGCATGTCGTGATAGGCGAACAGGAGCCGGAAGGAGAAGATGGCGATGAAGACCAGGATCAGCACCGGCACCAGGGTCCAGATGACCTCGATGGTGGTGTTGTGGCTGAACTTGGCCGGCACGGGATTGGCCCGGCGGTTGTAGCGCACGATCACCCAGACCAGCAGGGCCGCCACGAACAGCGTGATGATCGTGATGATGGGCATCAGGATCGCGTTGTGGAAGAAGATCGCGTCATGCTTCAGCGGCGCGGCGGCCGGCTGGAGCGCGATACCTTTGGGCGTGGGCTGCCCCAGCAGGTCCTGGGCCATCGCCTGGACGCCCCAGAACGCCGTCATCGCGCCCGCGGCGGCGCCCGCCACCCACGTCCGCATCCCCTGCAAGCTCGACTTCATGTCCCCTCGGTCTCTTTGGCCGGGCGAACGTTCCGACGATCCGCGGTCGCCGCCCCCCGACTGAAACGAGGCTTACGCAGCGAAACACGATCCGCCGCCAGGCCCTCAGCGGGCGTGCATACGCGCTCTCCCCAGGCTTGCCAAGGCGCATCGCGGTTCTGGGTGCTCGTCTGGAGCGAAGATTTCCGGGACGTTCTGACGCAGGCTGGGCTTCGCCGGGTCGGGAGCGTGGCCCGGGCGGACGATGACGCGACCGTTGCGAACCCCTATGTGTAAGCCAGAAGGCCATTTGAGGTTTGTCATGAACGCCCACAGCCCCGCCCCCTCCATCCTCGACTCCTGCGGGGTGGCGCCCGAGCGGGCGCGCGAGATTCTGGGCGAGGCCCTGGCCGGCGCCGACGATGGTGAGATTTTCGCAGAGCGCTCGGAGAGCGAGTCCTTCCTGTTCGATGACGGGCGGCTGAAATCGGCGGCCTATGATTCGACGGAGGGGTTCGGCCTGCGCGTGGTGGCCGGAGAGACCGCCGGCTACGCCCACTCCAGCGAAATCTCCGAGGCCGCGCTTCGACGGGCGGCGGGCTCCGCGGCCCTGGCCAAGCGGGGCTATGACGGCGTCGCCGCCGAGCCGCCGCGGCCCACCAACACCCGCCTCTATGGGGAAGACGATCCCCTGGCCGCCCCGGACTTCGCCGAGAAGGTCGCCCTGCTGCAGGAGATCGACGCCTGGGCCAGGGCCCGCGACCCCCGGGTTGTCCAGGTCATGGCCAGCCTGACCGGCGAGCGGCGCATCGTGGAGATCCTGCGCGCCGACGGGCGGCTGATCCGCGACGTGCGGCCCCTGTCGCGCATCAATATCCAGATCACGGTGGAAAAGGACGGCCGGCGGGAGGTGGGCTTCGCCGGCGCCGGCGGCCGCGCGAGCTATGGCGCCTGGATCGATCCCGCCGCCTGGCGCGACCAGGGCGAGGAGGCCCTGCGCCAGGCCCTGGTGAACCTGGAGGCCGTGGCCTGCCCGGCGGGCGAGATGGACGTGGTCCTGGGCCCCGGCTGGAACGGCGTGCTGCTGCACGAGGCGGTGGGCCATGGCCTGGAAGGCGACTTCAACCGCAAGGGCACCTCGGCCTTCTCCGGGCGCATCGGCCAGCGGGTCGCCGCGCCCGGCGTCACCGTCTTTGACGACGGGACCCTGCCCGGGCGGCGCGGCTCGCTGAGCGTGGACGACGAGGGCACCCCCACCGAACGCACCGTTCTGATCGAGGACGGCATACTGGTGGGCTATATGCATGACCGGATGAGCGCGCGCCTGATGGGCAAGGCCGCCACCGGCAACGGCCGGCGCCAGTCCTACGCCCACCTGCCCATGCCGCGGATGACCAACACCGCCATGGAGGGCGGCTCGACCCCGCGCGAAGAGATGGTCGCCGCCACCAGGCGCGGCCTCTACTGCGCCAATTTCGGCGGCGGTCAGGTGGACATCACCAACGGCAAGTTCGTCTTCCAGTGCACCGAGGCCTATCTGATCGAGGACGGCCGCCTGGGGGCGCCGGTGAAGGGGGCGACCCTGATCGGCGACGGGCCCTCGGCGCTGACCCGCGTGACCATGATCGGCGATGACTTCGACTTCGATCCCGGGGTCGGCGTCTGCGGCAAGTCGGGCCAGAGCGTGCCGGTGGGCGTGGGTCAGCCCTCGCTCAAGATCACAGGCCTGACGGTGGGCGGCACCAGCCTGTAGGCCGTCGACCGATCGCGGTTCTGTCGAAAGTTTAATCTACCTTTCCGGGATTTAATTGGCCCTCACCCGGGGCGGCGCGTCACCTGCGCCCCCAGGGAGAGAGTTCACATGTCGCACATCTATACGGTCGCCCAGGCGCTGCTGGCGGCCCAGCCCGAGGCCGCCGCCGCCCCGGTCCAGGGGGTGATCACCTATCCGGCCGCCCACTTCGCCGAGGCGCGGCCCACCACCGCTCTGGACATGATCCTGCGCCTGCCGGGATTCAGCCTGGACCGCGGCGAGGACGTACGCGGGTTCGAAGGCGCGGCGGGCAATGTCCTGATCGATGGTCGGCGCCCCGCCAGCAAGTCGGACAACCTGGAAGAGGTCCTGCGCCGTATCCCGGCCAGTCAGGTGGTGGGCATCGAACTGATCCGCGGCGGCGCGCCGGGCATCGACATGCAGGGCAAGCCCATCCTGGCCAATGTGGTCCGCAGCCAGACCGCCTCGCTGCAGGGCCTGGCGGTCTATGCCCACCGCTATGTCTATGACGGCCGCCAGGTGGGCGCGGTGCGGCTGGAGGCCTCCGGCCGGCTGGCCGACACCGCCTGGGAGGCCTCGCTGGTGGGCGGTCAGGGGGTGGACGACGGAGCCGGTGAAGGCCTGCGCGTCCGGCGCGACGGCGCAGGCGCGCCCCTGCTGGTCTCAGCCATCGACAGCGAGGGGAATGCGAGAAACGGCGCTCTGACCGGCGCTGTGGAGCGCAGCGTCCTGGGCGGCGACCTTCGGCTCAACGGCCGCTTCTTCAAGGACCACTACACCTATGAGGAGGACAATGTCGGCGCCGGCGTCCGGGCCCGCGCCCAGGACGATGTGCGCAAGACCGAGACTGAACTTGGCCTGCGCTTCGACCGGCCGCTGGGCCAGCGCACCCGGCTGGAGCTGATCGGCCTTCGCCAGACCGCCGACGAGCAGATCGAGGCGAGCTTCGCCGACCCCGCCGGCCGCCTGCGCTTCGAACTGGACAGCGAAATCGCCGAGACCATCGGACGCGGCGTCCTGCGATTCCGCCAGAGCGAGGCCCTGTCCTGGGAGGTGGGGCTGGAGGGCGCCCTGAACCAGTTGGACAGCGCCAGCGCCTTCGCCCGCGACGGCGTCTCGGTTCCCCTGCCCGCCGCCCAGGTGCAGGTGGAGGAGATTCGGGCCGAGGCGTTCGCCAAGCTGACCTGGCGGGCGAGCCCTCGCCTCACCACCGATCTGGGCCTGCGTTACGAGGCCTCGGACATCTCGGCGGAGGGGGACGTTGCCCTCGAGAAGTCGCTGCAGTTCGCCAAGCCGCGCCTGGCGCTCACCTTCGCCCAAAGCCCGCAGACCCAGTTCCGCTTCAGCCTCGAACGCAGCGTCGGGCAGTTGGACTTCGACGACTTCGTCGCCAGCTCGTCCTTGAGCAGCGGGGTGCTCACCGCCGGCAATCCCGACCTCAATCCGGCTCAGGAGTGGATCGCCGAGGCGGCGGTCGAGAAAAGGCTCTGGGAGGGCGGCGCGCTCGTGCTGACGGTGCGGCGGGCCGAGATCACCGACGTGATCGATCGTGCGCCGGTTCGGCTGACAAGCGGCGAAATCTATGACGCTCCGGCCAATATCGGATCGGGCTGGCGGGAAGAGGCGTCCGTGAACCTTACCCTGCCGCTGGGCCGGCTTGGCCTGGAGGGCGGCCAGCTTCAGGCGAAGTCCACCTGGCGGCGCTCGGAGGTGACCGATCCCACCACCGGCGAGGCGCGGGAGATTTCAAAGCTGCGTCCCGTGGAGTGGGAGGCGAGATTCAGCCAGGCCCTGCCGGCCTGGAACAGCCTCTGGGGGGTGGATGTCTTCGGCGGCTGGCGCGAGACCCATTATCGCTTCGACGAAATCTCCACCTTCAAGCTCAGGCCCTATGTGGTTCCCTATGTGGAGTGGAAGCCCCAGGCCGACTGGGTGCTGCGCTTCGAGATTCCCAACGTCACCGAGCGGGGCCTGATCCGCACGCGCACCGTCTATGACGGCCCCCGCGACACCGCCCAGGTGGCCTATGTGGAGGATCGCGACATCGGCTTTGGCCGCATGTACCGCCTGAGGATCAGCAAGACCCTGGGCGGCTGAAACCAAGCCTCCGTCGCGATCGGCCGCATGCCGGTTCAGGCCTTGTGATCATCCCTCAGGGTCTGGGGGTTCACCGCCTGGCGTTCGCCGTCCAGGGTGGGCGCGATAGGCTCGCCCGACGGACCCTGGCCGACCACCGTCCCATGGGCCCAGCCCTTGATGAAGAAGCTGAGCAGGATGAAGACGGCTCCGGCGGCCAGGCCCCAATAGCCCAGCATCTGGAACACCTCGACGGAAGAGCGGAGCGCCGCGGCGGGGTCGAGGACCTGCCCCCCCACCGTCTCGGTTCCCGCCAGACCGGCGATCCAGCCGCCCACATACTGGGCGATGGCGCTGGACAGGAACCAGACGGCCATCATGAAGGACACCACCGAGCCGATGGAGAGCTTGGTGATCTCCGACAGGCCCACCGGAGAGAGGAACAGCTCGCCCGTGGTGTGCAGCAGATAGAGCAGGCCTAGCACCATCAGCGGCACGCGATAGCTGGCGTCGGCCAGGCCCGCGCTCCACACCACCACCATGAAGCCCAGGCCCGCCTGGATCAGCGCCAGGCCGAACTTCATGGTCGGATCAGGATCCAGGCCCCGCCGGCCGAGCGCCGCCCACAGGGCGGCGAAGATCGGGGCGAAGATCAGGATGAAGCCGGCGTTGAAGGACTGCACCTGGGCCGCGGCGAACCGGGAGTCGATCCAGCCCCACCAGCTGTCGGTGGCCACGCCTGCGGCGGCCAGCTGTTCGGGCGACCCCATGGGAATGCCCAGGAAGCTGGTGGCGCTGTTGGTCAGGGACAGGTCCACATTGCGGGCGGCGAACAGGTTCAGCGAGGTGCCGGCCTGTTCGAACAGGGTCCAGAAGACCACCGCGCCAAAGATCAGCACCGTGGCCAGCATCATCCGCTGGCGTTCCACCCGGGTCTGGCAGACCCGCAGGATGACATAGGCGATCACCCCCAGGGACAGGATGATGGCCGCGCTGAGCACCCAGCCCACCACCGCATTGCGCTGCACCAGCCACCAGACCACGGCGATGCTGGGCAGGGTGGCCAGATAGATCAGCCATTCGCGGTTGACCGGACCCACCACGGGCTTGGCCAGAAGTTCCGGATTGGGCGGCTCCCCCTTGCCCTCCAGCAGCGGCTTGCCGAGGACGAAGACGATCCAGCCCAGCGCCATGCCCACGCCCGCCAGGCCAAAGCCCCAGCCCCAGCCATAGTGCTGACCCAGCAGGCCGCAGAGCACCGAGGCCCAGAAGGCCCCGAGGTTGATCCCGTAATAGTAGAGGGTGAAGCCCGAATCGCGCCGAGGGTCGCCCTGCGGATAGAGCTGGCCGACGATGGTGGAGATGTTGGGCTTCAGGAAGCCCACTCCCAGGATGATCAGCGACACGGCCAGGTAGAAGACGTTGCGCCCCACGGGGTCCACCGTCTGGGCCATGGCGTAGGAGCCTGCGGGCAGGACCTCGGGCAGGGCGGCGCCGGGCGGCAGACCCTCGATCCGCATGCCGCCGCCGGCGGCCGGGCCGAAGGCGTAGGGCTGGCCGTCCACCACCAGGCGCACCTGACGGTCATCCATGCGGCCCTGGGCGGTGACCTCATAGGACTGGCCGGCATAGGTCAGGGTCTCCCGGGCGGGATTACCCTCCACCGCCATGGCCATGTGGCCCGCCACCAACAGCAGGGCCCCGAAGGCGACGGCCTTTCGCGTCCCCAGATAGCGGTCGGCCAGGATGCCGCCGATCAGGGGCAGCAGATAGACCAGTGAGGTATAGGAGCCGTACTGGGCGTTGGCCACATCGTCGTCGAACAGCAGGTGCTGGGTCAGGTAGAAGATCAGGATGGCCCGCATGCCGTAATAGGAGAACCGCTCCCACATCTCGGCGAAGAACAGGACGATGAGGCCGCGGGGATGATTGCGCGTGAGCTGCATCAGCACCGGGGCGCCCGTGACCAGCGTGATGATCACGCCCAGCACGACGACGATGTTCATGGATCAGAACTTCCGCTTGATCTGATAGGGCGCGCCGCACAACGGCCGCGCCGGGGTCAATTCGCCCGGCTTGACCGGGAAAGCGGGGAGAAGATCACGCGCCTGCGAGCAAGACAAGCAAGGTTGATGCGACGGGGCGCCGGCGGGAGCCTGAGCCGCGGTGACGCGTTTGCCCTGAGACCAGGAGACAGACCATGCAGACCCCCAACGCCGACCACCCCATTCGCATCGAAGCCGCGCCGCGCCGGGTGAGGGTTCGCCACATGCGCCACATCATCGCCGACAGCGCCGACGTGCTGGTGGTGCGCGAGGCGGCCCTGGCGCCGGTCTACTACTTCCCGCGCGATGACATCGAGATGGGCTACTTTTCGAAGACCGACCGGATGACCCACTGCCCTTACAAGGGCGATGCGGCCTACTTCACCATTCTGGTGCACGGCGAGTTCGCCGAAAACGCCGCCTGGTCCTATGAGGACCCCTTCCCGGCGGTGAGCGACCTGGCTGGCCGGGTGGCCTTTTATCCCGACAAGGTTGACATCTACGAGGTCGATGAGACGGCCGGCGAAGAAACGCGCCGCGACGTGGACGAGGTGGTGCAGCACACCGACGCCGGCGACGGCACGACCCAAAAGCCCCGCTGGGCGCCCAATGTGAAAGGCCCGGAGGCCTGAGCCTTCGCGGCCCAAGGCTTCAGCGCAAGGGCGGTCTCAGAAGGCCAGGGTTTCGTAGGCCTTGGTCAGGTCCCCCGCCCAGGGGCCGTGATAGAGATCGAGCAGCCGCTCGGCCGGCGTGATCCCGGTTTCGGCGATGTCCTCGAGCTCGGTGAGATAGCCGGTCTCGTCCACCATGCCGCCGCTCAGGCGATTGCGCGCCTTGAGGCCCTGGCGCGCGATGGCGACCACCTCGCGGGCCACATCCTGGGCCGAACGCTTGCCCGCCTGCGCCTTCAGGCCCAGCCGGGTCACATCGCGGCGCAACGTCTCATGGGACTCGATCGACCAGTCCTTGCAGACGTCCCAGGCCGCTTCCAGGGCCGCATCGTCATACAGAAGGCCGGTCCACAGGGCCGGAAGGGCGCACAGCCGGCTCCAGGGGCCGGCGTCGGCGCCGCGCATCTCCAGATAGTTCTTGAGCCGGACCTCCGGGAAGATGGTCGTCACATGGTCGGCCCAGTCCTTGATGGTCGGCCGCTCCCCCGGAAGTTCGGGCAGGCGGCCCTCCATGAAGTCGCGGAAGGAGCGTCCGGCCACGTCGATGTATCGCCCCTCGCGCTTGACGAAGTACATGGGCACATCGAGGGCGTAGTTGGCATAGGTGGCGAACTCGAAGCCGTCGCGGAACACGAAGTCCAGCATGCCGGTGCGGTCGGGATCGGTGTCGGTCCAGATGTTGGCCCGGGCCGACAGGAAGCCGTTGGGGCGGCCCTCCGTGAACGGCGAATTGGCGAACAGGGCCGTGGCGATGGGCTGCAGGGCGAGGCTGGTGCGGAACTTCTTCACCATGTCGACTTCGGAGCCGAAATCCAGGTTCACCTGGACCGTGCAGGTGCGGAACATCATGTCGAGGCCGAGATTTCCGACCTTGGGCATGTAGGCCCGCATGATCTTGTAGCGTCCCTTGGGCATCACCGGGATCTGGTCACGGGTCCAGGTGGGGGTGAAACCGAGACCCAGAAAGCCCAGGCCCAGTTCGTCGGCGACGGCCTTCACCTCGGTGAGGTGGCCGCCGGTCTCGGCGCAGATTTCGTGCAGGTCCTGCAAGGGCGCGCCGGAAAGCTCGAACTGGCCGCCGGGCTCCAGGCTCACATTGGCGCCGGCCCGCTCCAGGCCGATGAGGGTTTCCCCCTCATAGACGCCCGTCCAGCCGAAACGCATCAGGCCCTGCAACAGGGCGTGGATTCCGGCCGGACCCTCATAGGGGACCGGACTGTGATCAGCGAGGTGGAAGGGGAATTTCTCGTGTTCGGCGCCGATGCGCCATTCGCTCTTGGCCTTGGCCCCGGCGGAGAACCATCCGACCAGATCCTCGAACACGAGGGGACGCTCGTCGCAGATGACGTCGGCCATGATTTTCTCCCCAGCCCGTCCATTTCAGCTCGCCACGGGCGAGGCCCCGAGCGGCGGCGATCTTTACGCCGTTCGCTGAAGTGGGCGCAACGCCCCCGATGCGCAATGGGCGAGACGCAACGGGCCGCTCAACCGCGCCAGTCGCCCAGGCTGGCCTGCCACAGGGTGAGCGCGCTGATGGCCGCCGTATCGGCCCGCAGAATGCGCGGACCCAGGCTGGCGGGGATGGCGAAATCCAGGCCCCGCAAGGCTTCGCGCTCCCCCGGGCTGAAGCCGCCTTCAGGTCCGATGAGCACCGCCCAGGGTCCGGCCGCCGCCCCGGACAGCGCCTGGGCCACGGGCGGGGCGTCGCCCGCCTCGTCACAGAACAGCAACCGTCGCGGCGCCTCCCAGCCGGCGATGAGGCTGGGCAGCTTCACCGCCTCCAGCACCTGCGGGGCGTCCAGCCGCCCGGTCTGTTCGGCGGCCTCCACCGCGATGACCTGCAGGCGCGGCAGGCGGGCATGCTCGGCGTTGGTGCGTTCAGTGACCACCAGGCGCACCCGACGCGCGCCCAGTTCGGCGGCCTTTTCGACAATGGTCTCCAGCCGCGTCCGCTTGACGATGGCGATGATCAGATCAAGGTCGGGACCCTGGGACTGGGGGGCGGTCTGGTCGAGAAGCTCCAGGGTCACGCCCCGCTTGCCGACGGTGGAAAGCCGGGCGCGCCAGGCGCCGTCTCGGCCGTTGAAGACCTCGATCTCATCGCCTGCGCCCCGGCGCATGACGACGGCGAGATAGCGGCTCTGTTCGGGCTCCAGATCGACCCGCACGCCGGCGACGAGGTCGTGGGAGAGGAAGAGACGGATCATGGCGACCTTCTACGCCACACCTCCGGCGCCTGCACCCCTGGCGCTGGGGGACTTGAGCCGCCAATCTGACGTCATGAGCCCCGACAGTCCCGAACTTGCCTATGACGACGCCCTGCCCCGCCTGCAGTTGGCCCTGGTGCGACTGCAGCAGCACGCCATGGAGAACGGTCACAAGATTCTGGTGATCTTCGAAGGCCGCGACGCCGCCGGCAAGGACGGCGCCATCCGCCGCATTGTGGAGCATCTGTCGGTGCGGGCCACCCGGGTGGTGGCCCTGGCCAAGCCCTCCGATGTGGAGCGCAGCCAGTGGTACTTTCAGCGCTACGCCGCCCACCTGCCCTCGGCGGGCCAGTTCGTGATCTTCAACCGCTCCTGGTACAATCGCGCCGGGGTGGAGCGGGTCATGGGCTTTTCCTCTCCTGAGGAGCAGGAAGACTTCCTGCGCGAGGTTCCCCTCTTCGAAGAGATGCTGGTCGGTTCCGGGGTGCGGCTGGTCAAGCTGTGGCTGGACGTGGGCAAGGCCGAGCAGGCCAGGCGCCTGGCCGAGCGCCGCGAGGACCCGCTCAAGGTGCTGAAGTCCAGCCCTCTGGATGACTTCGCCCAGCCCCGGTGGAACGACTATTCGGCGGCCCGCGACGAAATGCTGAGGCGCACCGACACCGCTCGCGCCCCCTGGGCCTGCGTGCGGGCCGACGACAAGAAGGCCGCGCGCCTGGCGATCATGCGACACCTGGTGTCGCGTCTGGCCCCGGTCGATATCGCCCGAATGGTCGCCCCGCCCGACCCGGCGGTGCTGTTCGACTTCGAGATCGCCGCCCTGACGGATGGCCGCCTGCAACCCTAGGCGCGTTCTGATAAGTGGGAACCGGTTATCGGATCGAAACGCGCTCAAGTCTCCTCTAGGCGCGCCAGACCAGAGCCCCGGCGAGCGCGGCCAACGATAGCCAGATGAGGATGATGACCGCGGCCGCCCGGCGGCTGACTTCGGCGACTACGCCCTGGGGCGCATGACCAGCCAGGGGGTGGGTCCGACCCGCCACTCCCACACCGCCAGCAGCTGATCCAGATGGTTCGACGCCTTCAGCCAGTCGGGCAGATCGATGACCTTCGACCCCAGTTCGACCCGTTCCACATGGTGGGTGGCGGAGAATCGCTCGGTCAGACGGCCGGCCACGCCGGGCCGATAAACCTCGTGGGCCTCAACGATGATGTGCGAGGCCCGCAGCCCCGGCGCGAGGCCAGGGTCCAGCAGCTCGTCCTCCGCGCCCTCGATATCCACCAGAACCAGCCGCCTCGGGCCGGCATAGGCGTCCAGGGCCTGCGGCGTCAGGGCCCCGGCGATCTCCACCTGGTCGGCCACGCCGTTCAGCTGCGCCATCTGCGCGCAGGCCGCCCGGGCCTTCGGATCGCTGTCGAAGGCGTAGATCTTGAGGCCGGGGGACAGGCGGGCCAGGCCCACGGCGTAGTAGCCCTCGGCGCACCCCACATCGACCACCGCCTCCAGCCCTTCGGCGACCAGCCCCAGCAGGTGGGGATGAAGTTCGCTCTCATAGGAGCCGATCAGCCGGGGCAGCAGGGCGCCCTCCGTGGCGCCCTCCACATAGGCCATGCCCGCGAACGGCCCCTGCAGCACGCGCCGCCCATGGTGCTGGACAAAGCCCTGGACGATCAGGGACGCCCGCCAGAGCGCGACGACCCGCAAGGCGAGGTTCAACTCCCGCGGCTGGCTGAGCGGCGGGTCCCGGTCCAGTCGCTCGCGCAGCCACTGGACGACCTTTTCGGCATAGGTCATCGACTCTCCTTCCGGCGGCGACCAGGGCCGCACTATGGGGCCCCGGTCGCCGGCTGTCAGCGGATCAGACAGCGCCCTCGGTCACCGCGTGCAGGCGCGCATAGGCGCCGCCGCGCGCCACCAGATCGGCATGGCGGCCCTCCTCCACCACACGCCCGCCTTCGAAGACGAGGATGCGGTCGGCGCTCCGGATGGTGGAGAGCCGGTGGGCGATGACGATGGTGGTCCGGCCGGCCATCAGCTCTTCCATGGCCGCCTGCACCTGCCGCTCAGTGACCACGTCCAGGGACGAGGTCGCCTCGTCCAGCACGAGGATGGGGGCATCGGCCAGGAAGGCACGGGCGATGGCCACCCGCTGGCGCTCGCCCCCGGACAGCTTCACGCCCCGCTCCCCCACCAGGGTGTCGTACCCCTTGGGCAGGCGCATGATGAAGTCGTGCGCGCGGGCCCGGCGGGCGGCGAGCGCGATCTCCTGGGCCGTGGCGTCCGGGCGGCCATAGGCGATGTTCTCGCCGATGGTCCGGTGGAACAGGGCCGGGTCCTGGGGCACCAGGGCGACGGCCTGGCGCAGGCTGGCCTGGGAGACCTGGGCCACATCCTGGCCGTCGATCAGGATCCGCCCGGCCTGGACGTCGTACAGCCGCTGCAGCAGCTTGACGAAGGTTGTCTTGCCCGCGCCTGTGGCGCCCACCAGGGCCACCCTTTCCCCCGGCGCCACGATCAGGGTGAAGTCGCGATAGAGCGGCTGATCGGCGCCCGCATAGCCGAAGGTCACCCGGTCGAACGCGATCCCGCCGCGGACGCGGCGGAACTCCGGCGCGGCGGGCGGGTCGGCCACGTCGGGGGTCATCTGCTCGTAACGGGCCACATCCTCCACGTCGTCCAGACCCTTCTGCAGCATGCGGATGTTCTCGCCGATATTGCGCAGATAGCCGCTCATCAGCAGGAAGGCGGTGATGACGAAGACCACGTCGCCGGCGCTGGCCTGGCCCTGGACCCACAGCCGCAGCAGAAGACCGGTGAGGCCGGCCTGAAGGCCCACCAGCAGCAGCTGGTGCCACAGCCAGACATTGATGAACCGGGTCCAGGTGACCACGGTCAGCCGGCGCCACAGGCTGGTCACCCCGCCGATCCGGCCCTCTTCCCGCGTCTCGGCGCCGAAGGCCTTCACCGTGGGGTTGGAGGTGATGGAATCGGCCAGGGCGCCGCCGATCCGCGAGTCCAGCGCCACCGAGCGCAGGTTGGCCGGCCGCACATAGGCCTGGGTGAGCCAGATGTTGGAGGCCACATAGAGCACCACCACCACCAGCGAGAAAATCCCCACGCTGGGCCAGCGGGCGATCATCATCACCGACAGCCCCACCAGGACGATGACAGCCGGCCCCAGCCACAGGATCACCGCATCGGAGACCATGTCATAGCCCCACATGCCCCGCGACAGTCGCCGCACGGTGGAGCCGGCGAAGGTGTTGGCGTGCCAGTCGGACGAGAAGCGCTGGACGCGGGCGAAGGCCTCGTCGGTCATCTCCTTCATATTGGCCGCCGCCATGGGATTCCAGAACCGGAAGGCCAGGTTGCGCAGCAGGGTGAAGGCCAGGAAGACGCCCACGAAGATCGCCCAGGCCCGCCAGGCGATCTCGGCGCCGTCCGGGCCGGCGGTGACCGCCTCCATCAGCCGCCCGGCCGCCCAGGGCAGGGCGAGGTCGAAGCCGATGGAGACCAGGGTCAGGATCACCGAGGTCCAGAACAGGCCGGGCCGGCGCAGCCAGAAACGGGCCACGAAGCCCAGGACCTGGCGGTTGGACAGGGTTCGCTCCGTGACGTCGTCGGCGTCTTCATAGTGTTCGGTCATGGTCGTCGGGTCCTGTTTTACTCACCGGCCTCGGAAACCGCGTGCAGGCGGGCATAGGCGCCGCCTTGCGCCACCAGATCGGCGTGGCGGCCCTCCTCCACCACCCGTCCCCGATCGAAGACCAGGATGCGGTCGGCGCTCCGAATGGTGGAGAGCCGGTGGGCGATGACGATCGTGGTGCGCCCGGCCATGAGGTCCTCGGTGGCCGCCTGGACCTGCCGTTCGGTCTCCACGTCCAGGGACGAGGTCGCCTCGTCCAGCACGAGGATGGGCGCATCGGCCAGGAAGGCCCGGGCGATGGCCACCCGCTGACGCTCGCCGCCGGACAGCTTCACGCCGCGCTCTCCCACCAGGGTTTCATAGCCCTGCGGCAGGCGCATGATGAAGTCGTGCGCGCGGGCCCGCCGCGACGCCAGGGCGATCTCCTGGGGCGTGGCGTCGGGCCGGGCATAGGCGATGTTCTCGCCGATGGTCCGGTGGAACAGGGCCGGGTCCTGGGGCACCACCGCGATGGCCCGGCGCAGGGAGCGCTGGGTGACGTGGGCGATGTCCTGGCCGTCGATCAGGATGCGGCCGCCGTTGAGGTCATGCAGCCGCTGGAGCAGCTTGACGAAGGTCGACTTGCCAGACCCCGTGGGACCCACCAGGGCGATCCGCTCCCCCGGCGCGATGGTCAGGGAGAAGTCGCGATAGAGCGTCTCCCCATGGCCGCCATAGCCGAAGGTGACCCGGTCGAAGACCACCATGCCCTGTTCGCCCCGGAAGGGCGGGGCCGCCGGCTTGTCCGCCAGCTGCGGCTCGGTGCGCATGAAGGCGGCCACGTCGAGCATGTCGTCGAGCCCCTTCTGCAGCATCCGCGTGATCTCGCTGAAGTTCCGCAGATAGCCGGCCATCAGCATGAAGGAGGTGATGGCGAAGGCCACATCGCCGGGGGTCGCCTCCCCCCGCGCCCAGGCGAAGACCAGCATGCCGGTGAGCCCGGCCTGCAGGATGATCAGCAGCAGGTTCTGCCCCAGCCCCACCAGGTTGGAACGGTTCCAGGTGCGGATCACCGCCTCGCGCCAGGTCCCGGCCACGCCGGCGAAGCGGGCGGCTTCCCGGGGCTCGGCGCCGAAGGCCTTGACCGTGGGGTTGGCGCCGATGGCGTCGGCCAGGGACGCCCCGATCCGCGAGTCCAGGGCGTTGGAGACCAAGTTGGCCGGGCGGACATAGTAGGTGGTGGCGATCACGTTATAGGCCGCGAAGATCACCACCAGAGCGCCCGTGAACAGACCCGCCAGGGGCCAGCGCACCGCCATGGAGATGGACAGGCCAAACAGCACGATCAGGGTCGGCATGAGCATCAGCAGCAGGGCGTCAGACGCGCTGTCATAACCCCACATGGCGCGCGAGACCTTGCGCACCGTGGCCCCCGCATAGTTGGAGGCGTGCCAGTCCGAGGAATAGGCCTGCACCCGCTCGAAACCCTGGGTGACGATGCGCTCCATGATGCGCGCATAGAAGCCGTTGAGGATCCGGAAGCCCCCTGTCCGCAGCATGTAGAAGCAGAAATAGAGTCCCGAGAGCGCCGCCCAGGCGGCCCAGGCGGCCTCGCTCACCCGCTCCGGCGCGGAGACGGCGTCGATCAGGGCGCCCGAGGCCCAGGGGATGGAGAGATCGGCCGCGGTGGCGATCAGGAACAGGCTGACGGCCGCGGCGAAGCGCGGCTTGTCCCCCATCCAGTGGCGCCACATGAAGCCGATGACCTGCAGGTTGCCCAGGGGGCGAGGGCCGCGGGGCGTCTCGTCGTCATCATCGAAGGGAATGTCGGTCATGGAAACAGCCGCAATGCTGGCCGGGCCTGCGAGCAGGCGCGGCGGCGCGGACGCCGAGGCGGGCGCGCGAAAAAGGGGATCAGAACGGGGACGGGTCGGGAGCCGAAGTCCCGACGCAAGCGGACGGACACGAGATATTCCTTTGGACGAGGGGCCTGAAGACAGGCGCCGGTCCCGGGAATGCTCGGATCTTTAGGGGTGACCTAGGTCCGGGGAACGGCGACGCAGAGTCGATGGCGGAGGTGCGCAGCAGACGGCGTTGTCATTCGGCCCCTCCTTCTCTGGGTCGCGTCATGAAGTGCGGCGAAGCTAGGCGGACGCCGATTCATCGTCAACCGGGCGTTGAACAAGGTTCGATGACAGCGGCCAGGTGCGGCGCCGAAGACACGATCGGCCCGCCGCAGGCCGACGCAGGCCGACGCGACAAAGCGGTTCCCACGGCTCGGCGGGCGCACTAGGACGACAGGCATGACCGCGCCCTTGCCCGACGCCGCGCCCGCCAACTGGGTCGATCGCCATGCGCCGGCGGCCCTGCGCCCCTGGCTGAAACTGGGCCGCTTCGATCGGCCCACGGGCATCTGGCTGCTGATGCTGCCGGGCTGGCAGGGTATCGCCCTGGCCGCGGCCATGGAGGGCGAAGCGCCGGACTGGCGCTGGCTCCTGGCCTTCTTCGTGGGCGCGGCCCTGATGCGGGCGGCGGGCTGCGCCTATAACGACATCGTCGACCGGGATTTCGACGCCCAGGTGTCGCGCACCGCCGGACGGCCGATCCCGTCGGGCCAGATCAGCGTGCGCCAGGCCTGGGCCTTCGTCATCGGCTGCTGCCTCGCCGCCCTGTGCATACTGCTGGTCATGCCGCCTGTGGCCATTGCGCTGGGGGTGGGCTCGCTGGCCCTGGTGGCCGCCTATCCGTTCATGAAGCGGATCACCTGGTGGCCGCAGGCCTGGCTTGGCCTGACCTTCAACTGGGGGGCGCTGCTGGGCTTCGCCGCGGTCAGCGGCGGGCTCTCCTGGCCAGCCCTGCTGCTCTATGGCTGCGGCATCTTCTGGACCCTGGGCTATGACACCATCTACGCCATCCAGGACCTGGAGGACGACGCCCTGGCCGGCGTGAAGTCCTCCGCGCGACGCCTGGGCGCGGCCACGGCCAAGGCGGTCCTGGCCTTCTATGTGCTGGCCTTCATCTGCGCCCTGGCGGCGGCGTGGACGGGGGGTCTTGGCCCCCTCTTCCTGCCGCCGGCCGCCCTGTTCGGCCTGCATCTGTCGCACCAGGCCGCCCGGGTGCGACTGGACGATCCGCAAGGGGCGCTGGCCCTCTTCAAGTCCAACCCCCTGGCGGGTCTGGCGCTTTTCCTGGCCCTGGCGGCCGGCGCCTGGGGCGGGCCGCAGGGACTGTTCTGAGGTTCGGATTACCTGCGAGGTCATTGGCAGGGCGCGCGCCTTTGGCGATGCTGGCGCCCGCCGATCCGGAGGGACAAGCTTGGCCTTCGCCGCCACCCACGCCGCCGCGGATTTCCCCGCCATGCTGGCGCGCCTGCGCCACAGTCGGGGCCTGTCCCAGCTGGGCCTCTCGCTCAGTGCGGACGTCTCCCAGCGCCATGTCTCGTTCCTTGAGACCGGCCGCACCCGCCCCTCGCGGGAGATGGTCTCGCGCCTGGCCCAGGCCATGGGCCTGGCCCTGAAGGATGAGAACGCCCTGCTGCTGGCGGCGGGCTTCGCCCCCATCCACGGGGAGCACGCCTTCGGCGACGAGGCCGCCGCCATGGTGCGGCGGGTGGCGGAGCTGGCGCTCTCGGCCCATGACCCCTTTCCGGCCTTCGCGGTGGACCGGGCCTGGCGGCCCCTGTCGGCCAACCGGTCCGGCCTGGGCTTCTTCGGGCTGCTGCTGGGAGACGTTGAGGTCGATCCCGCGGTCAGCCTGATCCGCGCATGCGCTGAAAGCCCCCGGTTCCGGGAGATCATCGCCAACTGGCCCCCGCTTTCGGCCCATTTCCTGGCGCTCGCCGAGGCCGAGGCCCTGCGGGCGCCGCCAGGCGCCATGCGCGCCGAACTCGACCGCACGGTGACGAGCCTCAAGGCCCTGGCGCCGACCGGCGGCGCGGCCATCCACAGCGCCCCGGCCATGGGGGCCGCCCTGATCATGCAGGTGCGCGCGCCGGGACTGGAGCTGGACCTGGTTTCCACCGTGGCCCGGTTCGGCGCCCCTCACGACACGGCCGCCGACGACCTTCGCATCGAGTTCTTCTACCCGGCCGACGCGCACAGCGAAGCGGTGCTTCGGAGCCTGGCTCCGGCCGGCGCCGCCGGGTGACGCTGGGTCATTCTACCGGGACGCCGAAAAAGGTGGCAGATTGCGCTCATGGCCGTCGCCCCGCGCATCGATCCCAAGACGCTGTTCAGCGCCGAAGAATGGGCCCGTCTCTCCAACCGCTCCGCCTGGCGCGGCCTGGCGCTGATCGCCCATGCCTGGACCGTGATCCTGGCCGCGGGCGCCATGGCGGTGATCTGGCCCCTGACCCTGCCGCTGGCGGTGATGATCATCGGCGGTCGCCAGCTGGGCCTGGCCGTGCTGATGCACGACGCCGCCCATGGCGCGCTGCATCGCAATCTGAAGGTCAATGACTGGGCCGGGGAATGGCTGACCACCGGCGGCCTGCACCGCTACCGCCCCTATCACCTGACGCACCACAAATATGTCCAGCAGGCCGAGGACCCCGACCTCGTGCTCTCGGCCCCCTTCCCGATCACGCCCGTCTCCCTGCGGCGCAAGATCATCCGCGACCTGACCGGCCAGACCTGGTTCAAACAGCGCTTCGGCCTGGTGCGCAGCCAGCTGGCCGCCCGCAAGGCCGGCGAGCCGCTGGCGCCGATCCTGATGGCCGAGATCAAGCGCAAGCGGCGCTTCCTGATCGGCGCGGCGGTGACTCTGGCCGTGACCGCCCCCTTCGGCCTGTGGTGGGTCTGGTTCGTGCTCTGGCTGCTGCCCCAGGCCACCTGGCAGCAGATGATCACCCGCCTGCGCAACATCGCCGAACATGCCTGCGTGGCCAGGGACGAGCGCGACCCCTTCCGCTGTGCGCGCACCACCTATGCCGGCCCGCTGGAGCGGGCGCTGATCGCTCCCTACTGGGTGAACTATCACTGCGAGCATCACATCTTCATGCACCTGCCCTGCTACAACCTGCCCCGCGCCCACCGGCTGCTGCTGGCCAAGGGGCTGGGCCCGCAGATGGAGATCAAGCCCTCCTATAGGGCGGTGATGCGACTGGCCGCCTCCAAGGGCCGCTCTGCGAGCCTCGCGCCCGCCTGAGCCCTCGCCCTTCGACTATCGGCTTGCGCCCAAGGGTGATCTTCGGCACTCGCCAGCGGTCGAGAGTCAGGAGCGCGGCGTGATCGAACAGACCCCCGAGGGCCGTCGGGCCTTCATCCTGGCCAACACCCGGCTACAGGTTCCGCCCCACACGCCGGAGCTCTCCCTGCATCTGGCCGACGAGATCACCCCGATCTGGCGGATGACCGAGGAGGCCCTGGAGCAGATCGGCCTGCCGCCCCCCTTCTGGGCCTTCGCCTGGGCCGGCGGCCAGGCCCTGGCGCGCTACATCCTGGACCATCCCCACCTGGTGGCGGGCAGGCGGGTCGTGGACTTCGCCTCCGGCTCGGGCATCGTCGCCGTGGCCGCGGCCAAGGCCGGGGCGGCCCAGGTCCTGGCGGCCGACATCGATCCCTTCTGCCGCGCGGCGCTTGGCCTCAACGCCGCGGTCAACGGCGTCGCCTGCGATTTCACCGACGCCGACCTACTGGACGCCGCCCCCCCGCCGGCCGACGTCATCCTGGCCGGCGACATCTGCTACGAAAAGCCCCTGGCCCAGCGCGTCATGGACTGGCTGGGCCAGGCCCGGCGGCAGGGCGCCCTGGTGCTCATCGGCGACCCCGGCCGCAGCTACTTCCCCCGCCAAGGCCTCGACAAGCTGGCCGAATACCAGGTCCCCACCACCCGCGAGCTGGAGGACATGGAGGTCAAGAAGACGGCGGTGTGGGCCTTGCCGTGACGCCGGCCTCAGCGCCTGTCGCCACCGGCCGAGACCTCCGCCTATAGTGACGCCTTGTGACATCAGCCGGCCCGGAGCTTCCCATGCGTCGCCGCACCTTTCTCGCCGCCCTGCCCGCTGCTCTGCCCGGCGCCCTGATCGCCGGTGAGGCGGCGGGCCAGAGCCGGGGGGAGACGCCCAATCGCAACCGCCCCGACGTGGGGCCGGGCGACCGGATCGACGGAGCGACCTTCGCCAGTCGCAGCGCCGCCTGGGGGCGGCATGGGGCGGCGGCCACGGCCCATCCGCTGGCGACCCTGGCGGCCATCGACATCCTGCGGGCCGGCGGCTCGGCGGTGGATGCGGCCATCGCGGCCAATGCGGTGCTGGGCTACGGCGAACCCATCGCCTGCGGCATCGGCGGCGATTGTTTCGTCATGCTGTGGGACCCCCGGACCCGCCAGGTGGTGGGGCTGAACGGCTCAGGCCGCAGCCCGCGCGCCCTGACGCTGGAAACGGTGCGCGGCCGGGCGCGCAACGGTCTTATCCCCTCCTATGGGGCGATCTCGGTGAGCGTGCCGGGCGCGGTGGACGCCTGGTGGGCGCTGCATGAGCGCTATGGCAAGCTGCCCTGGAAGGACCTGTTCGGCCCGGCCATCGCCCACGCTGAGGAGGGTGCGCCGGTGAGCCAAAACGTGGCCTATTACCTGGCCCGCAGCCTGGCCAACTTCACGCGGCCCGGTCAGGGCATCGAGGAGGTGGAGAACTTCAAGGCCGTCTGGGCGCAGGGCGGGGCGACGCCCAAGGAGGGCGAGGTGTTCGCCAATCCGGCGCTCGCCCGCACCTACCGGCTGATCGCCGAGGGCGGGCGCGAGGCCTTCTATGAGGGCGAGATCGCCGAGACCATCGAGCGCTATTTCCGCCGCATTGGCGGGTGGATGACGCGGGCGGACCTGGCCGCCCACCGGGCCGAATGGACCAGGCCCTATCAGACCCGCTACCGGGGCGTGGACGTCTATGGCCTGGCGCCCAACAGCCAGGGCCTGGCGACCCTGGCCCAGCTGAACATCATGGAGCAGTTCGACTTCCGGGCCATGGGCTTCCAGTCGGCCGCGGCCATCCATCACGGGGTGGAGGCCAAGCGGTTGGCCTTCGAGGACCGCGCCCGCTACTACGCCGACCCGGCCTTCTATGACGTGCCGGCCGACTGGCTGATCTCCAAGGACTATGCGGCAGAGCGGGCCCGGCTGATCTCGCCCAAGGCCATCCTCCCCACGGTCCAGGCCGGCCGCGCCCCGACGCAAGGGGACACCACCTATTTCTGCACCTCCGACCGGGACGGGATGATGGTCTCGATCATCCAGTCCAACTATCGCGGCATGGGGTCGGGTCTGGCCCCCGACGGCCTGGGCTTCATGCTGCAGAACCGGGGCGAGCTGTTCGCCCTGGAGGACGGCCACCCCAACATCTACGCGCCGTCCAAGCGGCCCTTCCAGACCATCATTCCCGGCTTCGCCACCCGGGGCGGCGAGCCCTGGCTGGCCTTCGGGGTCATGGGCGGGGACATGCAGCCCCAGGGCCAGGCCCAGATCATCTCCAACATGGTGGACTTCGACCTGGCCGTTCAGGAGGCCGGCGATGCGCCGCGCTGGCATCACGAAGGCTCCAGCGAGCCCACCGGCGAGGCCCAGAAGGGAACCGGCCTGCTGCGGCTGGAATCGGGCGTACCCGCGGCCACCCGCCAGGCCCTGGCGGACCTGGGCTGGAACATTGGCGCCAGCGACGGGGGCTTTGGCGGCTATCAGGCCATCGAGCGCTGGCCGGGCCGCTATGCCGCGGCCACCGAGATGCGCAAGGACGGTGTGGCCCTGGCCTATTGATCAGATCGCGGCCGCCGCCAATCCGGGCTCCGGCGCGGCCGGAACCCGGAGGCGGTCAGCAAAAGCTCAGCGGGCGGCGAGCTGGGTCACGCCCACCTTGGCGCGGGCCTCGGCCAGGGTTTCGGCATAGCAGTCCGAGCGCTTCACCACCTGTTTAAGGGTGCGCACGCTGCCCTCATGGCCGCCACAGGCGGTGAAGGCCGCCGTGCGCGCCCGACGGTCCAGACGCTGGGCGTCAGCCGGATCGTGCGGGTTGAGGTTGGTGACATTGATCCGCGCCACGGCGGATTCCGCGCCCGCGGCCAGAGCCGGGGATGCGACAAAGGCCGCGGCCAGGGCCGCGGCGGCTGCAAGCTTGAACATTTTTCGTCTCCCAAATGACCGACCCGGCGGCGACAGCTCTGACGGCTGTTCAAGGACCCGCAGGGTCAAGCTCCAAGATGGGGAACGATTGGGGCGATGCAAAGGCTCCGCTCGAAGCCGTGCGAATTGGTCGCGCGGCCGCGGCGCCAGAGGATTCGGCTTAGAATTCTTCCTCGATGGCGCTGCGGAACTGCTCGAAGATCTCCGCGGCCCGCTGGTTGTTGTAGGGCTCAGGCTCTTCTGGGGCGGCGGGCGCGGGCGCGCCGCCCTGCAGGCGCGCCACCAGGACGCCGCCTTGAACCAGGGCCAGCTCCTCCCCCGGCGCGAGGTCCGAGAGCAGGGCGGCGATCTTCGGCGGCAGGTCGTCCAGATCCAGGCGCTTCATGGGACCAGTCTAATTCCCCCCGCCTTCGTCGCAAAGCGCGCCGATAACCGGTTCCCACCGATGGGAAGGCGCTTTAGGTCTGCCGCACACGCATCTTGGAGATCCCATGGCCTATCGTTCGCTCCGGGAATTCATCGCCAGGCTGGAGGCCGCCGGCGAGCTGATCCGCGTCACAGAGCCGGTGTCCACCGTGCTGGAGATGACCGAGATCCATCGGCGGATGATCCAGGCCGGCGGCCCGGCCATCCTGTTCGAGAACGTCATCCGCGCCGATGGCGAACGCTCGTCCATGCCCTGCCTGGTCAATCTGTTCGGCACGGTGAAACGGGTGGCCATGGGTGTCACGCTCGAGGGGCGTGAACGGACCACCGCGGCTGACCTGCGCGAGGTGGGGGAACTTCTGGCCTTTCTGCGCGCGCCCGAACCGCCCCGCGGGCTGAAGGACGCCTTCGACATGCTGCCCCTGGCCAAGACCGTCATGGCCATGCGGCCGGCCATGGTGAAGAAGGCTCCCGTGCAGGAGGTGGTGCTCACCGGCGACCAGATCGACCTTGCCAAACTGCCCATCCAGACCTGCTGGCCCGGCGAACCGGCCCCCCTGATCACCTGGCCGCTGGTGGTGACCAAGGGGCCGTCCAGCGACCGGGAGGACGACTTCAATCTCGGCATCTACCGGATGCAGGTCCTGGGCCGGGACCGGACCATCATGCGCTGGCTGGCCCACCGGGGCGGCGCCCAGCACCATCGCCGGTGGAAGGCGTCCGGCCGCCCCGAACCCCTGCCCGCCTGCGCGGTGCTGGGGGCCGATCCCGGCACCATATTGGCCGCGGTGACCCCGGTGCCCGACACCCTGTCAGAGTACCAGTTCGCCGGCCTGATGCGCGGGGCCAAGGCCGAGCTGGTTCCCGCCAAGACCGTGCCCCTGATGGTGCCCGCGGAGGCCGAGATCGTACTGGAAGGCCATGTCCTGCTGGACGAATACGCCGACGAAGGCCCCTATGGCGACCACACCGGCTATTACAATTCGGTCGAGCGCTTCCCGGTCTTCCAGGTCAGCGCCATCACCATGCGGCGCGATCCCATCTATCTGACCACCTTCACCGGCCGGCCGCCGGACGAGCCCAGCGTCCTGGGGGAAGCCCTGAACGAGGTGTTCATTCCCCTGCTGCGCCAGCAGTTCCCCGAGATCATCGACTTCTGGCTGCCGCCCGAGGGCTGCTCCTACCGGATCGCCGTGGTCTCCATGAAGAAGGCCTATCCGGGCCACGCCAAGCGCGTGATGATGGGCGTCTGGAGCTACCTTCGGCAGTTCATGTACACCAAGTGGGTGATCGTCGTGGACGACGACATCGACGCCCGGGACTGGAAGGACGTCATGTGGGCGCTGTCCACCCGCATGGACCCGGCCCGGGACATCACGCTCGTGGAGAGCACCCCCATCGACTATCTGGACTTCGCCTCGCCGGAGAGCGGGCTCGGCTCCAAGATCGGCCTGGACGCCACCAACAAATGGCCGCCGGAAACCCATCGCGAGTGGGGCGAAAAGCTCGACATGGACGAGGCCACCGTCGCCCGGGTCACCGAGCGCTGGGCGAGCCTGGGCCTGCCGCCGCTCAAGGGCTGAGCCCGCGATCCCGATCGCCCTCTTGCCCTGCGGAGGGTTTATGCGCCAACTGCGCCGGCGCGGGGGCGCGTCATGGGGAGTTCAGTCATGAGTCTGGTGACATCGGGTCATGCCGCGGCGCTCTGGACGGGGCTGCATCTCTTTCTGCTGCTGGCCCTGTCCCTGCTGGTGGTGCGCCAGCGCCAGCGGCACAAGGTGGCCTTCGGCGACGACGGCATCCCCGAATTGGCCCAGGCCATCCGCGCCTTTGGCAACGCCACCGAATACATCCCCGCCGGCCTCATCGCGCTGGCGGTCCTGGCGGTGGTGGAGGCCCCGGCGCTCGCCATCCATATTGCGGGCCTTGTGCTGTTCGCCGGACGGGTGGCCCACGCGGTGGGCCTGTCGCAGAGCGGCGGCGCCTCCCTGCCCCGGGCCATCGGGGTCATGCTGACCTGGCTGTCCTACGTCTTTTCCGGCGTCGCCCTGCTGTTCTACGCCATCATCTGAGCCGCGAGGGCTGAAGGCGCGGAGACATCCACAGCCGGGCGGCCCGCGCCCGGCTGTGGAAGCCGCCCTTATAGCCCGCCGTCAGGCGGCCGCCTTGCGCTGGGCCGCGGTGAGGTCGAAGCGGTCGGCGTTCATCACCTTGGTCCAGGCCTTGATGAAGTCGTCGACGAACTTCCGCTCCGCGTCGGCGGCGGCATAGACCTCCGACAGGGCGCGCAGCTGGGAGTTGGAGCCGAACACCAGGTCGGTGCGGGTGGCGGTCCACTTCTCCTTGTCGGTCTTGCGGCACGTGCCGACGAAGACCTCGTCGCCCCGGTCGTCCACCTGCTTCCACGCCGTGCCCATGTCGAGCAGGTTGACGAAGAAGTCGTTGGTGAGCTGGCCGGGCCGGTCGGTGAACACCCCGTGCAGGGCGCCGCCATGATTGGCCCCCAGCACCCGCAGGCCGCCCACCAGAACCGTCATCTCCGGCGCGCTCAGACCCAGAAGCTGGGCCCGGTCCACCAGCATCTCCTCGGTGGGCACATTGAAGCGCACGCCGAGATAGTTGCGGAAGCCGTCGATCTTGGGCTCCAGCACGTCGAAGCTGGCCGCGTCGGTCTGTTCGGCCGAGGCGTCGGTCCGTCCGGGCGTGAAGGGAACCTGGATGTCGTGGCCAGCGGCCTTGGCCGCCTTTTCCACCGCCGCCACGCCGCCCAGCACGATCAGATCGGCCAGGGAGACCTTCTTGCCGCCGGAGGCCTTGGCGTCGAAGCCGGCCTTGATGTCGCCCAGCACCTTGAGCACCCGGGCCAGCTTTTCCGGCTGGTTGACCTCCCAGTCCTTCTGAGGGGCCAGGCGGATCCGCGCCCCGTTGGCGCCGCCACGATGATCGGAGTTGCGATAGGTGGAGGCCGAGGCCCAGGCGGTCTGGACCAGCTCAGCGGGGGTGAGGCCCGAGCCCAGGATTTCGGACTTGAGCGCCGCAATATCGGCGGCGTCCACAAGGGGGTGATCCACCGGCGGGATCGGGTCCTGCCAGATCAGGTCTTCCTTCGGCACTTCGGGGCCCAGATAACGGGCCTTGGGTCCCATGTCGCGATGGCAGAGCTTGAACCAGGCGCGGGCGAAGGCGTCGGCGAACTGGTCCGGATTGGCCCGGAACCGCTCGGAGATCTCGCGGTACTTGGGGTCCATCTTCATGGCCATGTCGGCCGTGGTCATCATGGTGGGCACGCGCTTGCTGGGGTCGTGGGCCCCGGGCGCCATGTCTTCCGGCTTCTGGTTGACCGGCTGCCACTGCTTGGCCCCGGCAGGGCTGCGCACCAGCTCGTAGTCGTAGTCCAGCAGCATATGGAAGTAGTTCATCGACCACTGGATGGGGGTGGGCGTCCAGGGACCTTCCAGCCCGCTGGTGATGGTGTGGTCGCCCATGCCGCTCTCGTGCGAGCTGGTCCAGCCCAGACCCTGCTGAGCGATGTCGGCGCCCTCGGGCTCGGCGCCGATCTTGGAGGCGTCGCCGGCCCCGTGACACTTGCCGAAGGTATGGCCCCCGGCGGTCAGCGCGACGGTTTCTTCGTCATTCATCCCCATGCGGGCGAAGGTCTCGCGAATGTCGCGGCCCGACTGGATGGGATCGGGATTGCCCCCCGGCCCTTCGGGATTGACGTAGATGAGGCCCATCTGGATGGCGGCCAGGGGGTTTTCCAGCGCGTGGCCGGCCTCTTCGTTGATCCGGGTTTCGGCGCCCTGGCCGACCCACTGCTCCTCGGTGCCCCAGTAGATGTCCTTCTCGGGCTCGAAGATGTCCTTGCGGCCGCCGCCAAAGCCGAAGACCGGCCCGCCCATGGACTCGATGGCCACGTTGCCGGCCAGGATCATCAGGTCGGCCCAGGAGAGCTTACGGCCGTACTTCTGCTTCACCGGCCACAGCAGACGCCGGGCCTTGTCGAGATTGGCGTTGTCTGGCCAGCTGTTCAGGGGCGCGAAGCGCTGGGAGCCGAACGAGGCGCCGCCACGGCCGTCGCCGGTGCGGTAGGTGCCGGCGCTGTGCCACGCCATGCGGATGAAGAAGGGGCCGTAATGGCCATAGTCCGCCGGCCACCAGGGCTGGCTGTCGGTCATCAGGGCGTGCAGGTCGCGCTTGACCGCCGCATAGTCCAGGGACTGGAATTCCTTGGCGTAGTCAAAGTCGTCCCCCATGGGATCGCCGTGCAGACCATGCTGGTGCAGGATCTCCAGGGACAACTGGTTCGGCCACCAGTCTCGATTGGTGCGGCCCAGCAGGGAGCGCATGGCCCCCGGTTCCTTCATGGGGCAGCTGAGCGGGCTGTTGGAAGCGTCGTCCATGTCCATCTCCCTTGTCTTGTCGTCTTGGAAGAGAGCCTAGGCCCAGGGCCGGCGGCTTGGGAAATGGATAAACTTGATCGCCAACCACGGATATTTCTATCTACGGGCGAGGATGGCGGCGGCTTGCCCGTGCGGGCCGTCTTCGCCATATGGCGGGTATGGATCAAAACCTGCTCGCTGAACTGATCGACGCCGCGCGGAAGGCCGGCGCCGATGCGGCCGAGGCCGTGACCGCCGAACGCCAGTCGCTCTCCATCAGCGTTCGCGCCGGCGAGCTGGAAGAGGTCGAGCGGGAAGAGTCCCGCGACCTGGGCCTGCGGGTCTTTGTGGGCCAGCGCCAGGCGACGGTGTCCGGCTCCGATCTGTCCCCAGAAGCCTGCGCCAAGCTGGTGGAACGCGCCGTGGCCATGGCCCGGCTGGCGCCGGAGGACCCCTATGCGGGCTTCGCGCCGGTCGAGCGGCTGGCCCTGGGGCCGGCCCCCGATCTTCAGCTCTATGACCCCACCGAACTGTCCCCCGAAACCCTGGAGGACCGGGCCCGCGAGGCCGAGGCCGCGGCCCGCGCCATGCCCGGCGTGGTCAATTCCGACGGCGCCACCGCAGGCTGGTCCACCGCGCGGTGGCTGATCGCCACCAGTCACGGCTTTACCGGCCATCACCAGGCCTCGGGCTTTTCCCTGGGCGCCTCGGCCATCGCCGGCGACGGCGAGACCATGGAGACCGGTTATGACGGGCGCTCGGTGCGCTGGCATGAGGACCTGCCGGGCGCGGCGGCCATCGGCCGCGAGGCCGGCCGCCGGGCGGGCGCGCGGCTGGGATCGCGAAAGATCAACTCCACCACCGCCCCGGTGATCTTCGAGAACCGCGTGGCCATGTCGCTCATCGGTCCCCTGGTGGGCGCCATCTCCGGGCCTTCCATCGCTCGCGGCTCGTCCTTCCTGAAGGACAAGCTCGGCCAGAAGGTGTTCGGCGACCACGTGACCCTCACCGATGATCCCCATCGCCTGCGGGGTCTGGGCTCCAGCCCCTTCGACGACGAGGGGGTGGCCACCCAGGCCATGGACATCATCGACAAGGGCGTCCTGACCACCTGGCTGCTCAACTCCAGCTCGGCCCGCCAGCTGGGCCTGGAGACGACGGGACACGCCTCCCGGGGCCTGGCCGGGCCGCCGGGGGTGGGGGTTTCCAACCTCACGGTTCAGCCCGGCGCGCGCGACCTGGCCGGCCTGATGACCGAGGCGGGCGAAGGCCTGCTGGTCACCTCCATGTTCGGCCCCTCCCTGAACGGCAACACCGGCGACTGGTCGGTGGGATGTTCCGGCTTCTGGTTCGAGAAAGGCGAGCTCGCCTTTCCGGTGAGCGAGATCACCGTGGCCGGCAATCTGATCGACATGTACGCGCGGCTGGTCCCCGGGGCGGACCTGGAGATCCGCGGGGCGTCCAACGCCCCCTCCCTGCTGATCGACGGCCTGGCGATCGCCGGACGATGAGCCCAAGCCCCGCCGAGGATCTGGACCTTCTGGTCGCCGCGGCGGTGGAGGCCGGCGCGCTCGCGCTCGAGCTCCGCGCCCGCGGGCTGAAGGTGGCCTGGAAGGAGGGGAACTCCCCGGTCACCAACGCCGATTTCGCCACCGACACCCTTCTGAAGACCACCTTCGGGCGGGCGCGGCCGGACTATGGCTGGCTGTCGGAGGAGACCGCTGATGATCTGGAGCGGCTGCATCGGCGCCGGGTCTTCGTGGTCGATCCCATCGACGGGACCCGGGCCTACATGAAGGACCGGCCCTGGTGGGTGATCTCCGCCGCGGTGGTGGAGGACGGCCAGCCCGTGGCCGGCGTCGTCTACGCCCCCCAGGTGGGCGAGGTTTACACCGCCGTGGCCGGCGGCGGCGCCAAGCTCAACGGCTCGCTGATCACCCCGGCCCGCACCGAGCGGCTGGAGGGCTGCGGCATGGTGGGGGACGAGCGAATGTTTACCCATCCGTCCTGGCCGGAACCCTGGCCCGCCATGCGGGTGGAGTCGCGCAATTCCACGGCCTATCGCATGTGTCTGGTGGCGTCGGGGCAGTTCGACGCCGCCCTGGCCCTGGTGTCCAAGAGCGACTGGGACCTGGCGGCGGCCGATCTGATCGCCCGGGAGGCCGGCGCCTATTGCGGCGACCATCTGGGGCGCGGCTACACCTACAATGCGCTCCGTCCGGCCCAGGCGAGCCTGGTTTGCGCGGCGCCACGTTTAGCCCCATTGATCCTGGATCGTGTCCGGCATATCGCCTTACCCGACTAACCCCGCTTTCCGAGGATTCTATGCCCGACAGACAGCTTCTTCACATCGTGCTCGGCGGCGAACTGGAGGATGTGGAGCACATTCGTTTCCGCGACCCCAGCAAGATCGACCTGGTCGGCGCCTATCCCTCCTATGAGGAGGCCCTGAGCGTCTGGCGCTCGAAAGCCCTGGCCACGGTGGACAACGCCCTGATGCGCTACTTCATCCTGCACGCCCACAAGCTGCTGGACCCGCAGCTGGACGGCGAAAAGCCCGGCGGCTGATGCCGGCGACGGAAAACCGTCATCGACGCGGGGCATGATGACGCGCGCGTGCGGGCCACACGCCTGTCCGGCGAGACCCGGGTTTCGAACACGGGTCGCCGGCGCTGGTCGACCCTGGAAAACCGGCTCAGGGCGCCTTAGGGCTTAGCCGCGGCGTCCCCCTGCGAGGAGGGGCGCGCCGCCAAGGATCTGGAGAGCGAAATGAAGAAGCTTCTTGGCCTGTGCGCCGCCATGGCCGTGCTGGGCGCCGCCACCGGCGCCCAGGCGGCGCGGGACTATGTCTGGGCTGCGGGCTCCTCCACCGTCTTTCCCTTCACCACCCGCGTGGCCGAGAACTTCAGCCGCAAGACCGGCATGAAGGCCCCCAAGGTCGAAGCCCTGGGCACCGGCGGGGGGATCAAGCTGTTCTGCGGCGGAGTGGGCGACAATTTCCCCGACATCGCCAACGCCTCGCGACGCATGACGGCCGCGGAGTTCGACTCCTGCCGGGCCAACGGCGTCAACGACATCGTGGAGATGAAGATCGGCTTCGACGGCATCGTCATCGCCGCCGATCGCGGCGCGCCGGACTATCAGCTGCGCCTGCCCCACCTCTATCTGGCCCTGGGCGCCAATGTGCTGCGCGGCGGCCAGTTCGTTCCCAATCCCTACACCAACTGGAACGAGATCGGGCCGGGCCTGCCCAACAACCGCATCCTCGTCTATGGCCCGCCGCCGACCTCGGGCACGCGCGACGCCTTCATCGAACTGGGCGTGGAGGCTTCGGCCCGCACCTTCCCCACCGCCCGCGCCCTGCGCGAGCGCAATGAGGACGAGTTCAAGCAGATGACCCACCCCCTGCGCCGCGAGGGCTGGGTGGATTCGGGCGAGAACGACAACGCCATCGTCCAGACGCTGACCAAGACCCCGGGCTCGCTCGGCGTGTTCGGCTTCTCCTTCCTGGAAGAGAACCGCGACAAGGTGAAAGCCATGTCCATCGACGGGGTGGAGCCCACCGTGGCGACCATCGCCGAGGGGACCTACCCCCTGTCGCGCTCCATGTACGTCTATGTGAAGAAGGCCCATGTGGGGGTCACTCTGGGCCTGCAGGAGTTCGTCAATGAGTTCGCCTCCGACGCCGCCACGGGACGCGGGGGCTATCTGCAGAGCCGGGGTCTGATCCCCCTGCCGGCCGCACAGCACGAGGCCATGAAGGGCGTGGCCTCGGGCATGACCGTCATGCCGCGCCCCTAGGGACACATGTCCGCCTCTACGGCCTGGCTCATCCTGGGTCTGGGCCTTGGCCCCCTGGTCGGAAGCTTTATCGGGCTGCTCAGCCTGAGGCTCCCCCAGGGGCGTCCGGTGATCTGGGGGCGTTCGGCCTGCCCGGCCTGTGCGACGCCCCTGGGCGTTCCGGACCTTGTCCCCATCCTCTCCTTCCTGGCGCTGCGGGGGCGATGCCGCCATTGCCGAGCGCCCATTCCGCGGCGCTATCTCAGCCTGGAACTGGCCTGTCTTTGCCTGGCCGGCTGGAGCCTCGCGGTTCATCCCGGTCCCCTGGGCCTGGCGGGCGCGGCGCTCGCCTGGCAACTCCTGCTGCTGGCGGTGCTGGACGCCGAGCACTTCTGGCTGCCCCGGATCCTCACCCTGCCCCTGATCGTCACCGGCCTCGCGGCCAGCCTCATTCCAGGGCAGGGCGCTGAGTGGACGGGGCCGGCCTGGAGCCTGCTGGGGGCGGCCCTGGGCTTTCTTTCGCTGGCGCTCCTCGGCCTCGCCTACCGGCGGCTGCGGGGACGCGAGGGCCTGGGCGGGGGCGACGCCTATCTGCTGGCGGGCGGCGGCGCCTGGTGCGGGGCCGCCGCCCTGCCCACCATCCTGCTCATCGCCGCAGGCGCAGGCTTGGCGAGCGTGCTGGTCCTCAAGGCTGCGGGACGGCCCGTGCGGGCGCAGGATCCCGTGCCCTTTGGCGTGTTCCTCGCCCTCGGGATTTGGCTGACCTGGCTCTATGGGCCATGGGGCGGGTGAAGCCGGCTCAGCCGGGCGGGCCGCCTCCGGCCAGAGCGCGTTCCGATAAGTGGGAACCGGTTATCGGATCAAAACGCGCTCAAGTCTCTAAATTTAGCGCCTGATTCAACGATCAGACGGTCCCCGTCTGATCGCATCAGGCTCGAGGGTCACGGCGCCCTGCGGGCTCACCTGAAGCTGAAGTTCGATCGGCCCCAGGGCTGTCT
>NZ_DAIMHV010000001.1:69881-79906 GCF_036723115.1 Phenylobacterium sp.
ACGGCGCCCTGCGGGCTCACCTGAAGCTGAAGTTCGATCGGCCCCAGGGCTGTCTGGCCCGTCAGCGGCAGGAGGACAGCGCCCGACTCGCCGCATCGCGCCTCGCCCTCCAGCTGAAATCCGGGCGAGGCCTGGTCCTGCAGGGTGATCTCGCCGACGACCACTAGCCCCCGGGCGGCCTTGCAGCCCTCAGGGCCGAAGGTCAGGTTCACGCCGCGCGCCTCCAGCCGACCGTCCAGGCCCGAGGCCGGGGCGAGAAGCGCCAGCGGCGCGGCGCCGCTCAGGCCGAGCACGCGCGTCTCGCCGCGGCCCAGCACCAGACGGGCGCTCAGGCTCCCGCCGCGCACGGAAAACCGGCCCTGGCCCAGCAACAGCCCTAGGGGATTGGCGCGCAGCTGGACATCGCCCAGCGGCACCGCCCCGAGCCGCGCCTGGACGAGGCGGCCTGACCAGATGGTCCCGCGCACCTCGGCGGCCGTCAGGCCCAGGGCCGCGCCCCGGCCGCCCCAGACGAGGCTCAACGGCGCCAGCGCCACGAGGGCGATCAGCAGAGCCGCCATGAAGACCCCGACCAGCACGGCCGGACGGCTGAGGGCCTGCGGTCTCACCGGGAGGCCTCGGCCAAGGTCAGATCGGCCTGCACGCGGCCGGCCTCGTCCTTGAGCAGGGTGAGATGGACGACCTGGATTCCCTGCTCCGTCTGCAGGGCCAGCAGCCAGGGCGCCAGGGCCTTGGCCGGTCCCGTCACCAGGGCCTGGAGACCCGCCTCCCCCTGCTCCAGACGCGAGACATCGAGCCCCGCGGCGAGGGCGGTGGTCTGCACGGCCTCGTCCAGGGCGGTGGTCCTGGCCGGGGGGGCTGAGGCTTGCGCCAGCGCAGCGATGTCGGCGGCGAGCGCGCGCACCACCGCCTCATCGGCGCGGGCCTGGACGAGCCGGCCGCGGGCGGCCTCGGCGGCGGCGGCGAGCGGCGCCAGCAGCAGAAACCAGACGGCCAGGCCCGCCGCCAGCAGGCCCATCAAGGCCAGTAATCCCTGTTCGCGCCGGCTGCGCGACGTCCACCAGGCCAGCATCAGCGCGCCCCCAGGATGAGATCGACCACGACCCGGCCGCCCACGTCGCGGAACCCCTCGTCGCGCAGGCTGAGCCCGGACTGGCGGGCCTGGGCGGTGAGCCGCTCCAGGTCGGAATGGGCCGGCAGGCTGACGGCGGCGCGGGCGGTTCCGTCGGGCATCAGGATGAAGTTCTCCAGTTGAGCCTGGGGCATGGGCTCCAGGACCGCGTAGATCTGCGCCAGCAGGCCGGCTCCGCCGCCTCCGGCGGACATGGCGAGCGCCCGGTGGCGGGCCTCCACCTGGGCGGCGGGGTCGGTGAGCGCCTCGCCGGGGGGCAGGAGGCTGGCGGCGAGCTCGGTGGTGCGGGCCTCGACGTCCTGGGCCTCGAGATGGTCGCTCATCGCCTGAGCGCCGGTGAGCAGGACGGGGCTGATCAGCACAAGGGCGCCCAGGATCGCCAGGCGACGCAGGTCCCGGGGCCGCAGCTGTTCCCGGCGCGCGGGATCGAAGGCGCCTTGCAGCAGGTTGAGGCCCGGGGCCTGGGCGCCCTGAGCCAGGAGGCGCTCGGCGGCCTCGGCGCCCAGGCGCTCCACCGCGGCCTCGCCGATCACGGCTTCCACCAGGACGGGCTCGCCCGACACCGCCAGCCGGGCGCCGCGGGCCGCCCAGCGGTCGCCCAGATCAGCCAGCCTCACCCCCTCGCCGCTGGGCGGTGGCGGCAGGGCCAGATGATCCGGAATGACGACATCGGGCGAAACGCCGTGCCGCCGCGCCTGGTCCAGCGCGGCCTGGAGCCGGGAGGCGGCCAGGACGCAGGCGGCGCGCTCACCGGTCTCGTCCGGAGGCCCCAGGGCCAGATGGAGGGCCTCGCCGGCCTGGGCCAGCTCATCCTGCAGGCTGAGCAGCGCCGCGGCGCGGGCCTGGGCCTCGCTGGCGCCCGTGGGCTTCAGCCAGCGCACGGAGGTTTCCGCGCCGGGAATGACCAGGACGGTGCGCATGGGGGTGAGCGCCGAGGCCTCCTGCACCGGCAGGATTCCCCGGCCGACGATGGAGCCCAGCTCGTCCACCAGCAGGTAGCGCGGCTCAGCCTCGGGCGTGGCCCCGGCGATGACGATACGGGTTCGGTTCATTCGTCCAATGTCCATCGGCGGGCGACCAGGCGAACCTGGCCGGAGGGATCGACTTCCAGAAGGCCGGAGGCGGTCACCTCGGCGTCCAGGTGGGTCACTTCGGTCTGCAGGGTGAGATAGGCGGGGCGGACCGCGATCTGGCTCGGATCGGCAGGCAGGCTCTCTTTCACCAGCGGGTCCATCCAGAAGCCCGACTGCGACCAGCCGCCGGCCGGGCGCCGGGCGATGAGCTGGCGGCCTGCGGCCACAGGCGCCCGGCCCTCGGTGAGCATGGTCACCAGGACCGCATCGGCCTCCGACAGGGCGTTCACATTCACCGGCGACAGCCGACTGGTGGGCAGGGCGCACACATGGGGCCGAAGGCGGGCATAGATGTCGGGAGTGAAGCCGCGGATGGCCCGCAACTCGCTGACCTCGGCCAGCAGGACGCCGGCCGTCCGATAGGGCGGATCGCCCGCCATATAGGTCTCCTCCTCCGCGCCGCCGGGTTCGCGGACCCCGTCGCTGTCGATCCAGTCGGCCAGCGCCGCGCCCAGGGCTGCGGCCTCGCCGGGCGCGATCCCCAGCGCCGTCGCCAGGGCTTCGAACTGGGCCAGGCCCTCGGGCCGTCGGGAGAGCACCTCCCCGACCCCCTGGACCACGCTGTTGAGGTTGAAGCAGGTGGAGCCGTCGGCCAGACGCGTGCGGATCATCCCCTGGTCCAGGGGAAACTCCACCACCTGTTCACGCCAGACCAGCTCGGCCTGTGTGGCCTGGCGCAGCAGGGTCTCCACCTGGCGCGCGGCGAGGGTTTCGGCGCCTAGGGCGTACCAGCGGCCCTGGCCCACCGCCTCGGCGTTGGCCGTTCGCCGCAGACCAAAGCGGATGTCGTCCAGCACCACGGCCGCCAGGGTCGCCAGCACCGCCACCAGCAGCAGGACGGTCAGCAGAGCCACGCCCCTTTCGCTGGTCTTGGGGAAGGCGGTCACAGCACGCCCCCCGGCAGCAGGACCAGCTGACGGATGTCGCCGAAGGTCGCGGTGCGCACGTCCAGACGCACCGCCTGGGGCAGGGGCCGCAGCGGCGTGCCGGCCCAGGCCGGCGCCCACTGACCGTCAGCATAGAAGGCCACCTCCACCGCCTCGACGCCTTCGAGCAGGACCTGCGGCTCATCCAGGCTCGCCCCGTCCAGGGCGCGGCGCACCCGCCGTTCCAGCCGGTCGGCCACCAGCCGGTATTCGACATACTGCAGGGAGGGTCGTGGCGCCGCGTCGGGGTTATCCCAGCCCCGGCGGACAAAGCCCAGCAAGGGCGCGCCTGCGACCGCCCCCCCGGTCAGGGCCGGGGTGGAGACGCCCCCCTCGGCCCGCGTGCGCCGGTCGGCGGCCTGCTCCAGATCGGACTTGATGAGCGCCCGGGCGCTCTGCAGCCGGGCCAGGGCCTCCATGCGGCGGCCCACCACTTCGCGATTGTCGGCGGCGAAACCCAGGGCCGCCACCCCGGCCGCCGAGAGCAGGGCGAAGACCAGCAGGGCCACCATCATCTCCACCAGGGTGAAGCCCTTCATGCGCCCCCCCGGAAGACGGTGAGTTCGGCGGCGGTGCGCCCCTCTCCCAAGGGTGAGACCCGCACCTCGATCCGCAGCAGGCCGGCCCCGGCGTCGGCCCGGACCTGACGGCGCCAGGTCCAGCTGCGCTCGGCCATCTCCACCTGGCCCTCGGTCTCGCCCAGGGGCGGCGGGGCAGGGTCCGCCACAGCCTCGATGGCCACGGTCTCGGCCACCATGGCCGCCAGGGTCCGCGTCTCCAGCACCTGGGCGGTGCGGGTGTTCTCGCCGGCGAGATTGAGCAGGGCCAGGACCGCCAGGCTGAACACCGCCAGGGCCACCAGCATCTCGATCAGGGTGAAGCCGTCCTCAGCCGCCGGGCGCATGGATCCGCACCTCGCCCAGGCCATCCACCGAGACGGCCAGCCTGCGCCCCTCCCCCGCGATCACGAGGGTGGCGGGCTGGGACGCGCCCGTGGGATCGAACCGCACGGCCCGCACGGCCCCTGACCCCTCCATGGCCCAGCCCGTCCCCTCTCCCAGCTCCCGCCGGGCGAAGGGCGGCGCGGCCAGTTCTTCCCAACGACCGGCGCGCAGGACCCGGAAGTCATAGCCCCGCGCGTCGAGGCGCACCTCCACGGGACGGTTGACCAACAGGGCCTCTTCCCGCGCCCGCTGGAGCCGGACGGCCAGGGCCTCGGCCTCGGCGCGGACCTGGCCGCGACCATCAGGCGCCGTCAGAGCCACGGCCGTGCCCAGCAGGCCCAGTATGACGAGCACCACCATCAGCTCCACCAGGGTGAAGCCGGCCTCCGCCCTGCGCCGGGTCAGACGGTCAGTTCCAGTTGCCGATGTCGGCGCCATCACCCTCGCCCCCCGGCGCGCCGTCCGCGCCAAAGGAATAGACATCATAACGACCCTGCCGCCCGGGATTGGCGTACTGGTAGGGATTGCCCCAGGGGTCCTCGGGCAGACGCCGGATATAGCCGCCCTGGCGGTAACGATCGGGCCGGCTCAGCCCCGCCGGCGGCTCCACCAGGGCGCGCAGCCCCTGTTCGGTGGTGGGATAGGCGAGGTTCTCCAGCCGGTAGGTGTCCAGGGCCTGTTCCAGGGTGCTGATGTCGGCCTTGGCCTTTTCGCGCATGGCGCGGTCCTGGCTGGGCAGCACATTGATCATCACCACTGTGGCCAGCAGGCCGAGGATCACCACGACCACCATAAGCTCGACCAGGGTGAAGCCGGCCTCGGCGGCCGGCCGGCGCGGGGGAAGGTGTCTCATTGCGGCTCCAGGCGGACAGGCCTCACGAGAAGGCCAGGGTGTTGATTTGCAGGATGGGCAGCAGGATCGAGAGCACGATCAGCGCCACCAGCCCGCCCATGACGACGATGATGGCCGGCTCCAGCAGGCTGAGGGCCACGGCGGTGAAGGTGGCGAACTCCCGCTCCAGATATTCGGCGGCGCGGCTGAGCATCAGGTCCACCCGTCCGCTGTTCTCGCCGCTGGCGGCCATATAGACGAGCAGGGGCGGAAAGACGCCGACCTTGCGCATGGCGCTGGACAGGGCGCCCCCCTCGCGGATCATCTCGGCCATGTCCAGGGTCGCCTGACGCAGCACGTGATTGCGCACCGTGGGCGCGGTGATCAGCAGGCCCTCCAGTATGGGCAGGCCGCTGGCGATCATGGTCGAGAGGGTGCGGGCCAGGCGCGCGGCGTGCAGGTCGCGGATCAGGCGGCCCAGCAGAGGGGCGGCCAGAAGCGCGGCGTCGGCCTTCAACCTCAACGCCGGCCGTTGCAGCAGCCGGTAGGCGACGAGCGCCGCCACGGCCAGGACGGCCGCCAGGATCAGCCCATAGTCGGTGATGGCCGCCGAGGCGCCGATCACCAGACGGGTGAGCAGCGGCAGAGCCTGACCCATGGAGTCGAACTGGTCCACCACCTTGGGCACCACGAAGGCCATCAGGGCGATGATCACCACCAGGGCCGTGGCCGCCAGGACCAGGGGATAGACCAGGGCCGCGGTGACCTTGCCGCGCGCCTCCTGGTCCCGCTCCAGCAGGTCGGCGAGGCGCTGGAGGATGTCAGGCAGGGCGCCGGAGCTTTCGCCGGCGGCCACCATGGCGCGATAGAGAGGCGGAAAGGCCCGGCCCTGGCGGGCCATGGCCTCCGACAGGCGATACCCCTCCAGCACCCCGGCATGGACCGCGGTGAGCGCCGAGCGCGCCTGGGGCTTCTCCGCCTGGGCGGCGATGGTTCTCAGGCTCTCTTCAAGCGGCGCCACGGCGATGAGGGTGGCCAGTTGCCGGGTCACCAGGGCGAGCGACCGGGCGTCCAGCCGACCCCGCCCAAGGCTGAGGCCCGAGCGGGACGGACCGGCCGCGGCCTGGGCGGGCGCCAGGCGCACCAGAACCAGCTTGCGGCCTTCCAGCCGCGCGCGGGCGAAGGCCTCGTCGGGCGCCTGGACCTGGCCGGTGCGCGTCCGGCCGGCCAGGTCCAGGGCGACATAGTCAAAGCTCGCCAAGCTGACCTCCGTCCTGGCGACTGACCCTCAGGGCTTCCTCCACCGTGGTCAGGCCCTCGGTCACGCAGGCCCGCGCCTCCGCCGCCAGGGTCCCGCCGCCGTTGCGACGTGCCTGGGCGGCGATGTCGTCTTCGGAGGCGCCCTCGCTGATCATCCGGCGGATCTGGTCATCGACGCGGATCGCCTCATAGAGGCCGATGCGGCCCACATAGCCCGTCTGGTTGCAATGGCCGCAGCCCTGGGCGCGGAAGTGGGTGGCGCCCGCCGGGAGTCCGACCCGGGCGGCCAGGGTCTCGTCCACGGTCTCGGGGCGCCGGCAGTGCGGGCAGAGCCGGCGCACCAGACGCTGAGCCAGGATGAGGCGCACGGTGGAGGCCAGCAGAAAGGGCTCCACCCCCATGTCGCGCAGACGCGTCACCGCTCCGGCCGCATCATTGGTGTGCACGGTCGACAGCACCAGATGGCCTGTGAGGCTGGCCTGGACGGCGATCTGGGCGGTCTCCACGTCACGGATTTCGCCCACCATGACCACGTCGGGGTCCTGGCGCAGGATGGCCCGCAGGCCGGCGGCGAAGGTCATGCCCACCTTGGCGTTGACCTGGGTCTGGCCGACGCCCGGGACGGCGTATTCCACCGGGTCCTCGATGGTCAGGATATTGCGGCTGGCGTCATTAAGCAGGCCAAGCCCGGCATAAAGGGTGGTGGTCTTGCCCGAGCCG
Source organism: Phenylobacterium sp. (assembly GCF_036723115.1). Taxonomy (GTDB): domain Bacteria; phylum Pseudomonadota; class Alphaproteobacteria; order Caulobacterales; family Caulobacteraceae; genus Phenylobacterium. The sequence goes on from NZ_DAIMHV010000001.1 coordinate 76,829, forward strand.
GTCGGCCCCGTGACCAGGATCACGCCATTGGGCTCGCGCAGGGCCGACTGGAAGGCCTCCAGCACCGCCGGGCGCATGCCCAGGGCCGGCAGGGGAATGCCCGCCTGCTCCTGGTCGAGGATGCGCATCACCACCCGCTCCCCGCCCCTCGACGGCAGGGTGGACACCCGCACGTCCAGGGCCCGGCCGCCCAGGGCGAGCGAGATGCGGCCGTCCTGAGGGGTCCGCCGTTCGGCGATGTCCAGGCGAGCCATGACCTTGATGCGGCTGACGATAAGGGGCGAAAGCCTCGGCGACAGGCTCAGAACCTCGCGCAGGACGCCATCAATCCGTAGGCGGATGATAAGCGCGGTCTCAAAGGGTTCGATGTGAACATCCGAGGCTCCGCGGCGGATGGCCTCGGCGATGACGCCGTTGATCAGCCGGATGATCGGGGCGTCGTCCTGGCTGTCGAGCAGGTCGGCGGCGGCGGGGATCTCCTCGGCCAGGCTGTCGAGGCCGCCGGGCATGTCCAGGTCCTCCGCGGCCCGGTCGCCCAGGCCGTCGCCGGCATAGGTTTCCGACAGGCGCCGCTCGAACTCCTGGCGGCTCAGACGCTCGATGGCCAGCGGCCGGCCCAGGACCCGGCGCGCCTCGGTCAGCGCCAGGGGATCGGCGCCTTCGCGCAGGCCCACCCGGGCCGCCTCGTCCAGGGCGAGCACCACCACCCCATGGCGCTTGGCGAAACCATAGGGCAGCAGCGGGGCGGCGGGCGGTGCGGCGGCGGTCATGGCGAGGGGGTCCACCGGCCTCAGCGATCCAGGGCCGGCGCGGGGACGGCGGTAAGCGGCTCGGCGCGCATATAGTCGCGCACCAGGGCGTCGAGCTGGCTCTGGTCGGCGCCGGTCTGTCCCATCTCGCGGTCGCGGATATAGGCGTAGCGCGGGCCGGTCAGGGCCTGGGCGTCGGCGGCGCTGGAGATGATGGTCGGACGGATGAAGACCATCAGGTTCCGCTGCACGTTCTGGCGCCCGGTGGAGCGGAAGAGGTTCCCGAGGATCGGCGCGTCCCCCAGGATCGGCGTGCGCTCCACGGTCAGGCGCCGGTTCTGGTCGAGCAGCCCCCCCAGCACCACGATGGCCCCGTCATCCACCGCCACGGTGGTGGAGATCTCCCGCTTGTCGAGGATGAGTTCGTTGAAGTTTTCGCTCACCGGGCCGGCGATGGAGGACACTTCCTGGCGCAGGTGCAGGGTGACCGCGCCGCCGGCGTTGATCTGGGGCCGCACCTCCAGCTGGATGCCCACATTCTGCCGCTGAACGGTGCGGAACGGATTGGTGTTGGAGTCCCCCAGCACCTCGCCCGTGGTGATCGGAATCTCCTGCCCCACCAGAATGGTGGCCTCCTGGTTGTCCAGGGTCATGACCGAGGGGGTGGAGAGCAGGTTCGATGTGGTGTCGGACTTCACCGCGTTGATAATGAAACCGAAGAGGGCGTCGCCACTGCGGCCATAGCCGCCGGTGATCATGCCCCGCGCGCCCAGCACAGATTGCAGCGCCGCCTGGCGCAGGGTCTCCAGGGCGGCGGAGTCCTCCGGCAGCGCCTGTTCACCTGCGGCCGCACCGGCGATGGCGAGCAGGTTGGGGGCGGCGTTGGAATAGTTGGTGGCGGCGAACGGGATGGACGAGCCGTTCTGGCCGGCGAGGGCGAACTGGACGCCCAGTTGCTTGGCCGCATTGTCCGACAGCTCCACCACGATGGCCTCCACCAGCACCTGGCGGCGGCGGGTGTCGAGCTGGCGGATCACCTCGCCCAGGACGCGCTGGGTGTCGGGGTCGGCGGCGATGACGATGGCGTTGGAGCCCGGATAACGGGCGATATTGGCCCGGCGCCCGGCCCCGCCTGCGGTCGTGGTGGTCTGACCGTCCACGGCCACAGCGCCCTCGGCGCCGGCCGGCGTCTGGCCCACCATCTGCTGAAGCACGGGGACCAGTTGGCCCGCATCGGCATGTTCGAGGTTGATCACCCGGACATCGCCGCTGGTCTCGGCCCGGCGATCGAGGTCGGCCACCACGTCGAGGAGCGGGCGGATAGCCTCGGGCTCACCGCGCAGGATCAGGGAGTTGCTGCTTTCGACGACGATCACCGAGACGATGCCGTTGCGGGCGGCGGGATCGGCGCCGGGCGGGTTGAGAAGCTGGTTGACCACCGCCCCGATCTCGCGGGCCGAACTGGAGCGCAGGGTGATGGTCTCGGTCTGGGTGCGGTCCTGGTCGATCTGGCCCAGAAGGCTGCGCACCCGGGCGAGATTGTCGCTGTAGTCGGCCACCACCAGCAGATTGCCCCGGGGGCTGGGCAGCACCACGCCCTGGCGGCCGATCAGGGGGCGCAGGGTTTCGGCGGCCGAGGCGGAATCGATGTTCCTCAAGCGGAAGACCTGGGTGCTGAACCCCGTGGCGCCGCCCAGGCTGGACGGCTGGGCGGCCACGCCGTCCTCCGGCGTCACCCGATAGACCCCCTGGCCGGCGGGAATGGCCACCAGACCGTTGGCCCGCAGGGTGGACAGCATGACCTCGAACAGTTCGGTCCGTGACAGAGGCTCGCGGCTAGTGATCGTCACCCGCCCCTGCACCCGGGGGTCGATGATGAAGGTCTGGCCCGTGGCGCGGGCCACGTCCTGGATGAAGACGCGTATATCGGCGTCCTGCAGGTTCAGGGTCTGCTGCTGGGCCAGGGCGGCGGCCGGCCCCAGCGCGACGGCGGGGGTGAGCGCCAGGGCGCAGGCGATGATCAGGCGTTTCAAGGCGGCGTCATCCGAAGGGTGGTCGTCAGGGTCTGGCCGCCGCGTTCATAGGTGACGTCCACCCGGTCGGCGGCGGCGAGGATGCTGGGCAGTTCGGAGAGCCGTTCGCGGGAGAGCTCCGAGCCGTCGACGGTGAGCAGGACGTCCCCCGGCGCCAGGCCGGCCTGGGCCAGGATGGCGGCGCCCTGACCGCCCCGCGGCATGACGGTGTAGCCGGCCGGCCGGCCGTCCTTCATGCGCGGCGCCAGGGCCATGGCCGCGGCCAGCTGCGCGCCGCTATGAGCCGGGCGAGGCGC
>NZ_DAIMHV010000002.1:0-62202 GCF_036723115.1 Phenylobacterium sp.
GCCTGAACCGGCCCCGCCGCCGCCGCCGCCCCTGGCCCTGGCGCCCTCCCTGGTGGAGCAGGCTGCGGCCTACCGCGCCTACATGACCAAGTCGGCCACCATTTCGCCGGCCTTCGAGAACGGCGCCTCTATCGCCGAATCCCTGCGCACGGGCGTCGCCTATGAGCCCGAGCAGTTCCTGCGCGGCGCCGTGGCCTATGGCGCGGTCGCGGCCCTGCAGAGCCCCGAATTCGTCGGCGCCGTCCGCAAGTTCGCCGCCGATCCCGCCGCCCGCGCCCAGATGAGCGCCAATCTCATCGCCGATCCGGCCTATGCCGCCACCCTGCCCGGCGCCGCCGAGGCCGCGGGCCTGGTGGTGGGCGCCTATGGCGAGGAAGGCCGCCGCCTCTTCAAGCTCGGAACCGACGTGAAGCAGGCCGCCTACGACATCCAGCGGGCCCGGTGGTCCAAGGCCGACGTCGAGAATCGCCCCCTGCGCCTGTCCCAGGCCAAGGCCCTGTCGGCCACCCCCCTGGTGGGCGACATTTCCGAGACCGCCCGCCTGCAGGAGGCCGCCGTGGGCGCTTCGCCCATGAGCCTCACGGCCAGCCCGGCCCAGGCGCCCTACAGCCGCATGGTGGTCCGCAGCCTGACCGTGGCGGCCCTGGCGGTGCTGGGCGAAGCCGGCGAGGAACGCGCCGACCTGATCAAGGCGGTGATGGTGGAGCCCACCTCCGCCTCCTGTCTGAACATGGCCAAGCTGAACCTGTATCAGTGCCTGGCCGTGTCCAAGCCGCACTATGAAGACGTCTTCTGCCTGGGCCAGCACGCCCTGATGGACACCGGCCAGTGCCTGATGAAGGGGGCCGGCGTCTCGGCCCTCGACGCCAAGGCCGAGCCCGTCCAGGTGGCCACGGCCGCCACCACCCCGGAGAACGCCAGCGCGGCCCGCTGACGCCGGAGCAGAAAAGACTCCAGATTGGCGCGCCGCCGCCGTTGCATGGCGCGCCACTTCTGTGTATTTACGCGCACCTTCCGGTCCCCTAAGGGATCGCGACCCTCGCCGCGCGGGTTCGCGCGGCGGTTTCGTTTTGAGGCATGGCTATGGCCGATATCGTTTTGAACGTCGAAGTTCGTGAGCAGACCGGTACTGGCGCCGCGCGCAGCGTGCGCCGCAGCGGCAAGGTGCCCGGCGTGCTCTATGGCGGCTCCAAGGAGCCGGTGGCCATCGCCGTGGCCGCCAACGAGTTCCGCAAGGCGCTCTATACCGGCAAGCTGCTGGGCCACCTGGTGACCCTGAAGTATGGCGACGAGACCCAGCCGGTCATCGCCAAGGCCGTGGACATGCACCCGGTGACCGACGAGCCGTGGCACTTCGACCTCTACCGGGTCGACGAGCACCAGCAGATCAAGATCGCCGTGCCGGTGCACTTCACCAACCACGAGGCCTCGCCCGGCCTGAAGCGTGGCGGCACGCTGAATGTCGTGCGTCACGATGTGGAGCTGTCCTGCCCGGCCGACGCCATTCCCGAGGAGCTGGTCATGGACCTGACCGGCCTCGAGATCGGCGACACCATCCGCATCTCCAGCTTCAAGCTGCCCAAGGGCGTCCAGCCCACCGTCGACCGCGACTTCGTGATCGCCACGGTGGCCGGCACCTCGGCCCAGGCCGCGGCTGACGCCGCCGCCGACGAAGGTTCGGAGTCCGCGGGGGCCTAAGGCCTCCGCCTCCGACGACCGCCTGCCTCGGAGGGTCGCATGCTGATCCTCGCCGGCCTCGGCAATCCGGGTCCCCGCTATGCAGGCAACCGGCACAATGTGGGCTTCATGGCCGTCGACGAAATCGCGCGCCGCTGGGGGTTCGGCCCCGAGCGGTCGCGGTTCCAGGCCCTGGCCTGCGAGGGGACCATCGAGTCGCCCCAAGGGCCCGTCCGGACGCTCATCCTCAAGCCTCAGACCTATTACAACGAAAGCGGCCGCGCCGTGGGCGAGGCGCTGAAATTCTTCAAGCTGACGCCGGCCGATCTGGTGGTCTTCTATGACGAGATCGACCTGGCGCCGGGCCGTTTCCGGATGAAGACCGGCGGCGGGGCCGCGGGAAACAATGGCGTGCGCTCGATCACGGCCCAGGTGGGCGCCGACTTCCGGCGCGCCCGCATCGGCACCGGCCATCCCGGGCACAAGGAGCTGGTCCAGGGTCACGTCCTGTCGGATTTCCACAAGGCCGAGCAGGTCTGGCTGGCCGATCTGCTGCGGGCCTGCGCCGACGCCGCCCCCCTGCTGGTGGCCGGCGAGGACGAGAAATACCAGGCCGAGGTGATGCGCCTGGCGCCGGCCGAGAAGGCCGACCCCCGTCAGCTGCGCGGCGGCTGAGGACAACCCAAGCGACGTCGTTTAAGAGAGCGCGCGAAACCCCGGTTCGAGGACTCCATGGCCCTGAAAGTCGCCATCGTCGGCCTGCCCAATGTCGGCAAGTCCACCCTGTTCAACGCGCTCACCCAGACGGCGGCGGCCCAGGCGGCCAACTACCCCTTCTGCACCATCGAGCCCAATGTCGGCGACGTGGCCGTCCCCGAACCGCGCCTGGAGGCCCTGGCGAAGATTGTCGGCTCCAAGGAGATCATCCCCTCGCGCATGAACTTCGTCGACGTGGCGGGCCTGGTCCGCGGGGCGTCAAAGGGCGAAGGCCTGGGCAACCAGTTCCTGGCCAATATCCGCGACTGCGACGCCGTGGCCTTCGTCGCCCGGTGCTTCGAGAACGACGACATCACCCATGTGGAAGGCCGGATCGATCCCATCGCCGATCTCGACATCATCGAGACCGAGCTGATGCTGGCCGACCTGGAGAGCCTCGAAAAGCGGGTGGTCAACCTCGAGAAGCGCGCCAAGGTGGGCGACAAGGAGAGCGCGGCCACCCTGAAGCTGGTCAAGCTGGCCCTGGAGCAGCTCAATGAGGGCCGCCCCGCCCGCGCCGCCCAGGTCAGCGCCGAGGACGAGAAGGGCTGGCGCATGCTCCAGCTGCTGACCGCCAAGCCCGCCCTCTATGTGTGCAATGTGGATGAGGCCTCTGCGGCCACCGGCAACGACCTTTCGGAAAAGGTCGCCGAAAAGGCCCGTCGCGACGGCGCCGAGACGGTGGTCATCTCCGCCCAGATCGAGGCGGAGATCGCCCTGCTGGACGCCGAGGAGCGGACCGAGTTCCTGGAGACCCTGGGCCTGGACGAACCGGGCCTCAACCGCCTTATCCGCGAAGCCTACAAGCTTCTGGGCCTGCAGAGCTATTTCACCGCCGGTCCCAAGGAGGCCCGCGCCTGGACCATTCCCGTGGGCGCCACGGCGCCGCAGGCCGCGGGCGTGATCCACACCGACTTCGAGAAGGGCTTCATCCGAGCCGAGACCATCGCCTTCGACGACTATGTGAGGTTCAACGGCGAGGCCGGCGCGCGGGAGGCCGGAAAGCTGCGCCAGGAAGGCAAGGACTATGTGGTCCACGACGGCGACGTGATGAACTTCCGCTTCAACGTCTGAGGCGGACCTCCGCCGCACGATCCAATTCCGTCTGCCCCGTTCGTGCTCTAGGCTTGCGAGCCAAAGGGAGACGACGCATGGGCGACACCATCACTCTGACCAGCGGCCACGACGGCTTTTCGCTGTCGGCCTATCACGAGGCCCCCTTCACCCCGCGCAAGGGCGGGGTGATCGTGCTGCAGGAGATCTTCGGCATCGACAAATATGTCCGGGCCGATGTGGAGCGCTGGGCCAAGGCCGGCTACGAGGCGGTGGCCCCGGCCATGTTCGATCGTCGCGAGCGCGGCTTTTCCGTGGCCCATGACCAGGACGGGATCGCCGCCGGCATCGCCCATGCCCGCGCCACGCCCCTGGAGCAGGCCATGGCCGATATCGCCGCGGCCCGGGACTTCCTGAAGCCCCGCGGCAAGGTGTTCGTGGTGGGCTACTGCTATGGCGGATCCCTGGCCTGGCTCGCCGCCTCCAAGGTGGAGGGCATCGCCGCAGCCTCCAGCTATTATGGCAGCATGGTGCAGGCCAACGCCCACATCCCGCTGAACTGCCCGACCATCGTCCATCTGGGCCACACCGACCCCGGCATCCCCGCCGACGAGGTGGAGAAGGCGGTGAAGGCCGCCCATCCCGACGTGCCCGTCTATATCTATGAGGGCGCCGGCCACGGCTTCAACAATGAGAGCCCTGAGCGCTATCACGAGGAGGCCGCAGACCTGGCTCGCAAGCGCACCCGCGAACTGTTCGAGGGCGCATGAGCCGTCGCGGAAAGACCATCGCCCTGACCAGCAAGGCCGATGGGTTCGAGTTTCAGGCCTACCATGTCCGTCCGGACGACGCCCGGCGGGGCGGCCTGGTGCTGATCCAGGAGATCTTCGGGGTCACCGACCACATTCAGGAACTGGCCGACGGCTTCGCCGAGGACGGCTATGAGGTGATCGCGCCGGCCTTCTATGACCGCCAGCAGCCGGGCTTCCAGGCCAGCTACGAGCCGGCCGACATGCAGCGGGCGGTGGCCCTGTCCCAGGCCGCCCCCTGGGACCTGGTGGCCGCCGACGCCCAGGCGGCCATCGACGCCCTGGGGGGTCCCGTCTTCGTGGCCGGCTATTGCTGGGGCGGGGCCGCGGCATGGCTGACGGCGGCGCGGTGCGAGGGCGTGGCGGCAGCCTCCTGCTTTTATGGCCGCCGCATCAGCGAACTGCTGGACGAGACCCCGCGCTGTCCCACCATCCTGCACTTTGGCAAGACCGACGCCTCCATCCCCCTGGAGCGGGTCGAGGAGATCCGCACCCGCCATCCCGACCTGCCGATCTATCTCTATGACGCGGGCCACGGCTTCTTCTCCGACCGGCGCAAGGACTATGTCCCCGACGCCGCCCGCCTGGCCCGCCTGCGCACCCTACAGATCTTCGCCCGCAACGGCGGCGGACGCGGCGAAGGCGCCTGAGGCGGCTGTCGGAAACCCAGCCTGCGGATCGTCCTGGGAAAAGGCGATCGGCCCACGATCAGGGGAGCAGGTTCAATGGACGTCATTCAGCATCTCTGGTTTGAGCGCGACATGGACGAGGCTGTGAGCCTCTACACCTCGCTCATCCCGAACTCGGAGATCACGGGGGGAGCGGCCGTCATGGCTGAGAGCCCTGGCGGGCCGGCGGGCAGCGTCCGCACCCTCAGCTTCACCCTGGGCGGGCAAGCCTATCGCGCCCTGCAGGCGGGTCCCCTGGACCCCTTCAACCACGCCTTCTCGATCATGGTCCAGTGCGACACCCAGGCGGAGATCGATCGTCTGTGGGACGCGCTGAGCGAGGGCGGCGTCGTCGAACAGTGCGGGTGGTTGCGCGACCGGTGGGGTCTGTCCTGGCAGATCGTCCCGCGCCGGCTGGGGGAGCTCATGAGCGACCCCGATCCCCAGGTGGTTCGTCGTGTGACCGAGCAGATGATGCAGATGGTCAAGCTGGATATCGCGCCCCTGGAGGCTGCGGCTAGAGCCTGATGCGATCAGACGGAACCGCCTGATCGTTGAATCAGGCTCTAAACTCAAAGACTTGAGCGCGTTTCGATCCGATAACCGGGTCCCACTTATCGGAACGCGCTCGCGGGGCGGCTAGATAGACGGTGTCGATCGGTTGTCCATCCGGCCCCGACCGGAAGGGCTGCTGCTGCGGCCCATCTAGTGGCCTTGGAAGGCCACCAGGGTCGAGACAGGCACGCCGGCGTCCCGCAGGCGCTGGGCGCCGCCCAGGTCCGGCAAGTCCACCACGAAAACCGCCGCCGCCACCTCGGCCCGGCCCTGGCGCAGCAGGTCCAGGGCCGCCAGGGCGGTGCCGCCAGTGGCGATCAGATCGTCCACGAGCATCACCCGCTCCCCGGGGCGCACGGCGTCCAGGTGGACTTCGAGCGCGTCGGAGCCATATTCCAGGGCGTACGCCACCGAGCGCGTGCGATGGGGCAGCTTCCCCTTCTTGCGCAACGGCACGAAGCCCGCCGAGAGCTGGTGGGCCACCGCCCCGCCGAGGATGAAGCCGCGGGCTTCGACGCCGGCCACCTTGTCGATCTTCAGACCCGCGAAAGGCTGGACCAGTTCGTCCACAGCGCGCCGGAAGGCGCGGGCGTCGGCCAGCAGGGTGGTGATGTCGCGGAACTGGATCCCCGGCTTGGGATAGTCCGGGATCGTACGGATCGCCTCGCGCAGGTCCATGGCCCCTCCCCTTGGTCGAGCGCCTCTGTTATGGCCGATGGCGTGCGGTTCTGGCTATGGCCGCCAGGACAACCGCCCGCGATGATGATCCGCGCCGCCACCTTCGCCTCCGCGCTCGCCGCCGCCGGGCCCGCCCTTGCCGGCGAGATCGCCTGCTGGCGCGACCAGGGGGTGCTGGTGGCCGCCGCCAGCGTAGCCGAGGTGGCCGGCGACTTTATTATCGACACCGGCGCGCCAGTCTCCCAGCTCCATAACACCCGCGCCCAGAGCGCGGGGCTCGAGGGCGAACAGGTGCAGGGCGCCGTGCGTCTGGCCGGGCTGCAGGCGCCCCAGGTCCCGCTGGCGGTGGTGGACCTGGACGCCCGGACCCGAGCCTTCCCGACCCCCATCGCCGGGGTGATCGGCGCCGATGTGCTGCGGGATTTTGTGCTGGAGGTGAGCTCAGGCGACTGCCGTCTGAGCCTCTCGCCCGGCGGAAGGCGCGCGCCCTCCTCCGGCGCAGTCTCCCTTCCGCTGGTCTGGCGCGATGGCGCGCCTGTGATCCCTGCGGCGGTCAGCGACGGGCCGCGGGGGCGGACGGTGAGCCTGACCCCGGCTACAGGGCTCGACGCCCCACTGCGGCTGGCCGCGCGGCTGGCGGCGGTTCCCGGGGGCGAGGCGGCGACCCTGGCCCCCTATGGCGGCGGCCGGGCCGAGCTGCGGGCCCTGTCCCTGGGCGGCGAGATCTTCGAGGGTCTTCCGGCGGGCCTGGCCGACGAGACCGCCGCCACCGACGGCGCCGTCGGGCTTTCGGTCCTGGGACGCTGGCGCTTGAGGTTCGACTTCCCTGCGGGCCGCCTGGACTTGATCGCGCCCTCGAGCCCGTTCCGATAAGTGGGAACCGGTTATCGGTTCGAAACGCGCTCAAGTCTCTGAATCAGGCTCTAAGAAAAGGGCCCGCCGGATCGCTCCGACGGGCCCTTCAACCTTGGTCTTTAACCTCGCGCCTAGTGGGCGACGTTCCGCCAGATTCGGCGGTAGCTCGCATAGAGCAGGCCGGCGAAGATCACCAGATAGATCATGGCGCCGAAGCCGAAGGCCTTGCGCTCCTCCATCTTGGGCTCGGCGGCCCAGGCCAGGAAGGCCGCGACGTCCTTGGCCTGCTGGTCGATGGTCGACGGCGTGCCGTCGTCGAAGCTCACCTTGTCCGGCGCCAGCTGCGGGGGCATGGCGATGAAGCCGCCTTTCGGCGCATGGCCTTCGCCGGTCCAATAGGCGTGCAGATCGCCGTGCATATAGGGGTTGTAGTACTGACCCGGCGAGACTTGCAGGCCCGCCGGCGGGTCCACATAGCCCGACAGCAGCGAGTAGATGTACTCCGCACCATAGTGGCGGGCCTTGACGATCACCGACAGATCCGGCGGCAGGGCGCCGCCATTGCCGGCCCGCGCCGCCGCCTCATTGGGGTACGGGTCGGGGAAGCGGTCGGCCGAGGTGCCGGGACGCTGAACGATGTCGCCGGTTTCGGAGTCCACATCGTTGATCTGGTATTCCGCCGCGATCGCCCGGACATACGGGTTGTCGTTGGGGTTGGTATAGGCCGGGTCATAGAACGGCCCGCCCTTCTGACCCAGGTTGCGGAACGACAGCAGGTGCATGCCGTGACAGGCGGCGCAGACCTCGCGATAGACCTTGTAGCCGCGCTGCAGCTGGGCCTGATCGAATTTCCCGAACGGGCCTTCAAAGCTGAAGTCCACATTGCGGGGGTGCTTGGCGTTGCCGGCGGCGAGCGCCGGACCCGCCACCAAGGCCAGGCCGAGGGCGGCCAGGGCGATACTTTTACGCAGCATCTGGGCTCAACCCTTCTTCTCAGGCGCGGCGACCGCCCCGGCCGGCGTGGCCGCGGGATGCGACAGGACAGGCGTGGAGATCGAGGCCGGCTGCGGGAGCGGCTTCTCGGTCAGGCCGAGGATCGGCAGGACCACCACGAAGTAGGCGAAGTAGTACAGGGTCGCGAAGCGCGAGAGCCACACGAACGTGTTCAGGTCGGCGTCGAAGAGGACGAAGGTCGACAGGCCCGGGATCACCGGCGCGTCGGGCAGCTTCGCGCCGCAGTAGCCCAGCACCAGGCAGGCCAGGACGAAGATCAGGAAGTAGAGCTTCGCGGTCGGCCGGTAGCGCATGGAGCGCACCTTGGAGGTGTCGAGCCAGGGCAGAATGAACAGCACCGCGATTGCGCCGAACATCAGGATCACGCCGCCCAGCTTGTCAGGCACCGCCCGCAGGATCGCGTAGAAGGGCAGGAAGTACCATTCCGGAACGATCTCGGCCGGGGTCACCAGGGGATTGCCGGGAATGTAGTTGTCCGCGTGGCCCAGGGCGTTCGGATTGAAGAACACGAAGGTGGCGAACAGGATCAGGAAGACCGCGATCGCGAACCCGTCCTTCACCGTATAGTACGGGTGGAAGGGCACGGTGTCGGCCTTGGACTGGACGTTCACGCCGGCCGGGTTGTTGTTCCCCGGAACGTGCAGGGCCCAGATGTGAAGGCCCACCACGCCGGCGATCATGAACGGCAGCAGGAAGTGCAGCGAGAAGAAGCGGTTCAGCGTCGGATTGTCGACCGCGAAGCCGCCCCACAGCCAGGTGGTGATCGACTCGCCCACGATCGGCAGGGCGCCGAACAGGTTGGTGATCACGACGGCGCCGTGGAAGCTCATCTGACCCCAGGGCAGGACGTAGCCCATGAAGGCGGTGGCCATCATCAGCAGGTAGATCACGCAGCCGATGATCCACAGCACTTCACGCGGGGCCTTGTAGGAGCCGTAGTAGAGGTTGCGGAGGATGTGGATGTAGACCGCGATGAAGAACATCGAGGCCCCGTTGGAGTGCATGTAGCGGACCAGCCAGCCGTAGTTCACGTCGCGCATGATGCGCTCGACCGAGGCGAAGGCGTGGTCCACGTGCGGCACATAGTGCATGGCCAGCACGATGCCGGTGACGATCTGGATCCCCAGGCACACAGCCAGGATGCCCCCGAAGGTCCACCAGTAGTTCAGGTTCTTGGGCGTCGGGAAATCGACGATGCTGTCCCAGCCCAGCCGGACGATCGGCAGGCGGGTGTCGAGCCAGCGCTCAAAGCCCGTCTTGGGCTCGTAAGTGGAATGTCCGCTCATCTTCCTCAGCCCACCTTCACCGTCGTGTCAGACAGGAACTCGTAGTCCGGGACGACCAGGTTGGTCGGGGCCGGGCCCTTACGGATGCGGCCGGACGTGTCGTAGTGCGAGCCATGGCAGGGGCAGAACCAGCCGCCATAGTCGCCGCCGCCGAAGGTCGGCACGCAGCCCAGGTGGGTGCAGGTGCCCACGACCACCAGCCATTCGGCCTTGCCGGGCTTGTGACGGTCCTCGTCGCGCTGCGGATCGGGCAGGTTGGCGGCGTCGTCGGCCACCGCCGCGGCGATCTCGGCCTCGGTGCGGCGCCGGACGAAGAGCGGCTTGCCCCGCCACTTGATCGTCACCTGCTGGCCCAGCGCCACCTTGGTGAGATCGAAGTCGACCGAGGCCAGGGCCAGGGTGTCCGCCGAGGGGTTCATCTGGTCGATGAACGGCCAGGCCAGAGCGCCCACGGCGCCGACCGCGGCCGCGCCTGCGGCGATGTGGATGAAATCGCGCCGGTTCGGGTCTTCGCCCGCGGCATGAGGATCGGGATTCTCGCCCACGACGGTGTCAGCCACCTTTAAGCTACCCTTCGATTGCGGTGACGCCCCATAGGGACGCCGCCCGTTCGGACGCTCACGACAAGAAAATCGCGACGCCCCGCCTTCGGCCCGACCAGCGGCTCTGGTATGGCCTTTTCGGAACCCGACTGGGTCTGCTCGAATTTCGCATTGCATCACCGCCAAGCCAACGTGGCGACGCGTCGCGATTCGTCTACAGCCCCGACTAATCCCGTTGGCTGGATCGCTTAGAATGCGTTTGGCGCTTTTTCAACCGGACATTCCGCAAAACGTCGGCGCAGCCCTCCGGCTGGCCGCCTGTCTGGACGTCGATCTCGAGGTGATCGAGCCCTGTGGTTTCCCGTTATCCGATAAGGCGGTGCGTCGCGCCGCCCTGGATTACGGGCGCCTGGCGCGCTGGACACGCAGGGCGAGCTTCGAGGACTTCCTCGCCGCGCCGGAGCGCGGCCAGGGCCGGCTGGTGCTTTTCACGACACAGGGCGCCACCCCTCTGCACGATTTCGTCTTCCAGCCCGGAGACACCCTGCTGTTCGGTCGGGAGAGCTCGGGCGCGCCGCCGGAAGTTCACGCCGCGGCGGACGCCAGGGTGGTGATTCCCCTGGCGCCGGAGGCAAGGTCCCTTAACCTCACCGTCACGGCGGCGATCGCGGTTTCCGAAGCGTTGCGTCAGACCGGCGGATTTCCTAAGCCGGGGAACCATGACTGACAAAGCCACGCTCGACTCCTGGAACACGCGCGCCCGCGCCTGGTTCGATCAACTGCGCGACAGCATCGTCGGCGCGTTCGAGGCCCTGGAGGACGAGGCGCCCGACGCGCTCTATCCCGGCGCGCCCGGGCGGTTCGAGCTGACCCCTTGGGACCGACCGGCCGGCGGGGGCGGCGTCATGGGGTTCATGCGCGGCGGGCGCCTGTTCGAGAAGTGCGGCGTCCATATCAGCCTGGTCCATGGCCAGTTCAGTCCGGAAATGGCCGCCACCATGCCCGGCGCCGACAAGGACCCAAGCTTCACCGCCACCGGCATCAGCCTGATCGCCCATATGCGAAATCCGCACGTGCCGGCCGTGCATATGAACACCCGCTTCCTGGCCACCAGCCAGAGCTGGTTCGGCGGCGGGGCCGATCTGACCCCCACCCAGGACTATCAGCGCACCCAGGACAACCCCGACGCCCAGGCCTTCCACGGGGCGATGAAGGCGGCGTGCGACGCCCACGACCCCAGCTGGTACGCCCCGTACAAGGCCCGCTGCGACGAGTATTTCTTCCTTACCCACCGTAATGAGCCGCGGGGCATCGGCGGCATCTTCTACGATCACCACAATTCCGGGGACTGGGAGCGGGACTTCGCCTTCACCCAGGATGTGGGTCGCGCCTTCCTGGAGGTCTATCCGAAGATCGTTCGCGGTCGCATGGGACAGGCCTGGGATGAGGCCGACCGGCAGGAACAGCTGGTGCGGCGCGGCCGCTACGTGGAGTTCAACCTGCTCTATGACCGCGGCACCATGTTCGGGTTGAAGACCGGCGGGAACATCACCTCGATCCTTTCCTCCATGCCGCCCATGGTCAGCTGGCCTTAATGGCCGCACGCGCCTGTGAGGCGTGGGGATTTGCCCCGCGGACGTCCGGCGTGCGACAGTCGGTCATGCGAGTGTCTTTGAGCGTAGCAGCCCGCCGCGCCGCCGTCGGAGCGGCGCTGGCCCTGTTCGTCGCCGGTTGCGAGCGCGGGGAGGTCGACCCGGAGCCCGCCCCGCCGCCGCCCAAGGCGGCCCCGGTGGTCGGCCCGGTCCTGCTGACCTTCGGCGAGGCCGGCGCGGGCGAACTGAGCAGCGCCACGACCCTGGACCGGCGTCGGATCGAAAGCCTGTTTCCCGGGGCGCGGGTCCAGGTCCGCACGGTGGACGGCGACGCCCCTGTGGAGATGATCACGGTTCGCCGGGACGACGGCCTGGCGCTGGACCTGCTGCCGGGCGCCACGGCGGGCCTGCTGGGGCGGATCATCGGCCGGGGCGGCCCGGTGGTGGGCGCCCTGGGCGAGCCCCTCGGAGCCGACTGGGCCGCCGCGGGCTTCGCGCCGGAGGACTGCCAGCCCGGGATGGAGGACCTGTCCGGCCGCGTGGTCTGCCATCGCCCGGGCGCGCCCCAGCTGGGCTACGTTTTCGAGACCGCAGGCTTCCAGGGGCCGGACGACGTCATGCCCAGCCCCGAGACCCTTGAGGCCTCGGCGCGGCTTTCGGCCTTTGTGTGGACGGCGCCGGCAGCCTGACGCGGGCTTCAGCGCTGAAGCAGGTCAGCCACCTGGCTGGAGGTCAGGGGGTCAGGATTTCCCGCCTCCTCCTCGATACCCGCCACGAACAGGGCCGAGACCGCGCTCAGCGCGATGAAGATGAGCTTGGCGGAGGCCACGGCGAGTTTCCTTTCCCTGGAGCGCGTTCCGATAAGTGGGGCTGCGCTCAAGTGTCTGAGTTTGGAGCCTGTGTCCGCAGGACAGCATTCCCTTCCTTAAGGGATCGCGGCCGCCTGCGGTTCAATCGATAGGTCACGCCGTGGCGCTGGACCCCTCCAGAAAATTGGATATCCAACGCCCTACCCTCTGCCGGTCGTCCGGCGCCTCATAGCTGGCCACGGCGGCGTCGGCCTGCCCATCGCTATAGCGGGAGCCCCGTCGCGCCTCGATCAGCGCCCGCGCATAGTCCGGGGCGAACTCCGGATGGGGCTGCATTGAAATCGCCCCGTCCCCGTAGTCCAGCATCGCGTAGGGGGTGAAGGCTCTGGCGCCCAGCACCCGCGCGCCGGCCGGCGGCCGGACCACCTGGTCCTGGTGGGAGGCGGCCAGGGCCACAGGCCCGTCGCCCTCCATCCAGGGCTCGGCGGCCAGGACCTCATAGGCGTGCAGGCCCACGCCCCAGCCCTTGGGAGACTTGATCACCTGCCCGCCGAACGCCTCGGCCATGATCTGATGGCCGAAGCAGATCCCCACCAGGCGCGACCGCCCGCGGGCCTGCCGCAGAAAGTCCTTCAGCGGTTCGATCCAGGGCAGATCCTCATAGACCCCGGCGGACGAGCCGGTGACCAGATAGGCCTGGCAGGCCTCCGGCGAGGCCGGCAGCCGCCCGGCGTCGACGGCGAACTCCACATAGTCATGCGCCTCTTGCCCTAGCAGTTGGCGCATCATGGCCGGATAGTCGCCAAACCGTTCCTGCAGTGCCTCGGGGGGTGCGCCGGTCTTCAGAATGCCGAGCCGCACGGTCTAGTAGGCCATGCCCTGGGCCACGGCCTTGAGTTTTTCGATGGCCGAGAACTTGTCGTCGATGAAGTCGTGGTCGATCCACCAGTCCTCCACTTCGCGCAGGACGTCGCCCACCATCGGCCCCTTGGGCACCCCGGCATGGACCACGTCATCGCCGGTCAGGGGGAAGGCCGGGGGACGCCAGCTGTCGCCCAGGGCCAGCAGGCCGCGCCACTGGGGAGCCGTGGCGGTGCGGTTGGAGGCCGCCCAGGCGAGCTTGACCCGATCATGGAAGGTCTGCGCCCCCAGGGCGTAGACCGCCCGGCGGGACTCCCGCGGGCTCATCCAGCTGGTGATCCGCAACCCCTGGCCCTTGGCGGCCACCAGCCGGTCCCGCTCGGCGTTGGACAGGCGCAGGCGTTCGGCGGTCTGGGCCACGGCGATCTGATCGGCTGGCAGCAGGCAGGCGAGCCGCAGGAGCGGGTCGCATTCGAAGAGCATCTCGCTCTCGATCTCCACCAGGTTCTCGAAGGCCTCCAGCCCCCCCACGGCCGGCAGGACGACGCCCAGCACGCCGGTTTCCTGCACCAGGCCCACAGCGGCCCGCGGATCATCGGCGGCCAGGAGCTTCAGCAGCTCCTTGGAGATGCGCTCGCCGGGCCGGTCCTTCAGCAGGTCCCGGGCGGCGGCGCAGGCGGCCAGGCCCGCGGCGTCCGGCGCGCCCTTGCCGTACCAGGCGTAGAATCGGAAGAAGCGCAGGATTCGCAGATAGTCCTCGGCGATACGCTCGGCCGGGTCGCCGATGAAGACCAGCCGTCCGGCCCGGGCGTCGGCGATCCCGGAGCCCAGGGGGTCATGCACCCTGCCCTCGCGGTCGGCATAGAGGGCGTTGAAGGTGAAGTCCCGCCGCTGGGCGTCCTCGGCCCAGTCGGTGGTGAAGGCCACCACCGCGCGGCGGCCGTCGGTCTCCACATCCCGGCGCAGGGTGGTGACCTCGAAACCCTGGCCCTTGGCCACGGCGGTGATCGTGCCGTGGTCGATCCCGGTGGGCGCGGCCTTCAGACCCGCAGCCGTCAGGGCCTCGATCACCGCCGGCGGATCCAGGGTGGTGGCCAGGTCCACATCGTCCACCGGCCGGCCCATCAGGGCGTTGCGCACCGCGCCGCCCACCACCCGCACGCAGTCGCGCCCGCCCCGGGCCTCCAGGGCGTCCATCACGGCGGCGGCGGCCGGAGCGGTCATCCAGGACTTCTGGCCCAGGGTCTCGGTCATCGGGGGGTGGTTTCCTTCTCCTCGAAGCGGCCTGGCGTGACGCGGCCGCTTTCTGTCACTTCGGCGGGAACATAGGTCTCGCCGCGGTTGTCCGATTGGAACACGGTGGTGATCATCAGCGAAAGGCCGAACAGCAGCCCGCCCACCGCCACCAGCCAGGCCCAGGGGGTGGCGCCGATCTCCTTGCCCCGCCGCCTGGCCCAGGCCGCCCAGAGGAACCAGGCGGCGAAGGGGGTGGCCACCAGCAGGGCGCGCACCAGGAACAGGCTAAGCAAGGGCGCCTCCATAAAGCCGGTCGTAAAGGGCCCTCAGCATGCCCGCCGTGGCCCCCCAGATGAACCTGTTCTCGTGCGTCATGGCGTAGAAGCGCCGCTTCTGGCCGGAGAACTCCCGCTCGTGCTCCTCGTGATTGGTCGGGTCCATGAGGAATCCGAAGGGCGTCTCGAAGATCTCGGCCACCTCGTCGGGGTTGGGCGTCAGAGAGAAGCCCTGCTCGATGAAGCCCACCACCGGGGTGACCAGATAGCCCGTGCCGGTGCGATAGGGGGTTGAGAGGCCGCCCAGGGTGATGTGGCTGCGGGCCAGGCCCACCTCTTCCTCGGTTTCGCGCAGGGCGGTTTCCCAGATGGTCTCGCCGGGATCGCGCCGACCGCCGGGAAAGGCGATCTGGCCGGTGTGCCGCCGCAGGGTGTCGGATCGACGGGTGAGCAGGACCGAATAGCCATAGTCCCGCGGCACCAGCCCCACCAGCACCGCAGCCGGCGTCAGGGGCGGGCCGCCGGCGGGTATCCGGTCGGGTCGCAGGTCGAAGTCGGACTGGACGATCCCATCCACGGGATCGCGATCCTCCAGGGGGTCCAGGCGCTGGGTGATCCACTCACGCAGTTCGCCCAGGGGCGAGGTCGGGCTCACGGAGGCGAGGCCCCCGTCCCGTCCAGCGGGAACCAGGCGCCGCCGGAGGCCACGCCCAGGACCCCATCGCGGGTCTCGGCCATGTCCACCAGCTCATAGAAGACCGGCCGGGCGATCAGCGCCTCCAGTCCGCGCCGCACATGCAGATAGGGACGCGGTTCGCCGCTCTGGGCGTCGACCTCCACCCGGATCGCATGATCGGGGCCGGCGAGCACCTCGTCGCCCACATTGGTCTGGAAGACCAGTTGGGCGGCGCCTTCGGCGTCGACGCGGCGGTCGAGGCGGATGGCCAGGAAGGGTGCGTCCTCGACCCTGATCTTCATCTTCTCCACCGGCGTCACCAGCCAGTAGCCGACCGGGTCCTTGCGCAGGACGGTGGAGAACAGGCGCACCAGGGCCTCGCGGTGGATGGTCGCGCCCTCATGCACCCAGCGGCCGTCGCTGCGGATGACGATGTCGATCTCGCCGGAATGGGGCGGGTTCCACAGGTGGACCGGCGGCAGGCCGCGGCCAGGCGCCTGCCGGGCGGCGGCGATCACGCCCTCCAGGGGCCCCTCGCTGACAATCTCGCTCATGACAGGCAAGGTAGGCGCGCCCGTCAGGCGTCTCAAGGCGCCGCTACGGCGCCCTGAAGCGGGTTTCCGGCCATGTCCCGGTCCCCGCCTTGCGCCAGGGGGCGAAGCAGAAGCCGCCGGGGATCGACCGGTCCGGGCATCACGATGGCCCCGGTGGCCTCGGCGGAAAATCCCAACCGGCCGAAAAAGGGCGGATCGCCCACCAGCAGGACGGCCCGCGCCCCGGCCCGAGCGGCGGCCTGACAGGCATGTTCCACAAGCTGCGCGCCCGCGCCCAGGCGCCGCAGACCGGACTCCACCGCCAGGGGACCCAGAAAAATCAGCGGGACGCCGCCCACGACGATCTCCGACTGGCGGACCACGCCGGCCAGCCGGCCGCCCTCCCAGGCGCAGAAGGACAGGTCAGGCCGCAGGGGCGCGATCTCGCGCACCCGCTCTGAGGCCTTGGCGAACCGGCCGGGACCAAAGGCGCGGTCCAGCAGGGCGTCGATCGCCGGGGCGTCGCCTGGGCCTTCAGGCCGGATGTCGAAGGGCGGGGGGCAGGCCATTGGTCCCGGGGCCGGGACAAGGGGAGCGGACATGGGGACTTTGCGAGGCTTTCGGAGGCTGACGAAGGGCAGGACGAAGCCGGCCGCGGCGGTCGCGGTCCCGGCGGGTGTCAGATGGCGCGGCGGGCGCGCTCCGTTCGTCGCAGCGCACGCATGGCGCCCCTCGCGGTCAGCCTCGACGATCACGTCGCCGAAACCGGCCCGATAAGGCTTCGCCGCCCCCCCGTCAATGGCCGCGGCAAGGCCGTTGCGGCGCCGCGCCTGGCGCGCCAAGTTGCCGCCCCGTTTGCGAGACCGCCATGTCCGAGTCGTCCGTCCCCCCGCCGCCGACCTCCGCCCGGGCGCTTCTGGCGGAGCGGGACTATCTCCTGTTCTGGCTGTCGCGCTGGGCCGGCTCGCTGGCCGTGCAGATCCAGAGCGTGGCCCTGGGCTGGCAGATCTATGAGCTGGCGCGCCGCACCATGTCCGTGGCCGATGCGGCCTTCATGGTGGGCATGATCGGCCTGGCCACCTTCATCCCCGTCTTCCTGCTGACCCTCCCCGCGGGAGAGGCCGCCGACCGCTACGACCGCCGCAAGGTGCTGCTGATCTGCTACGGGGCCGAGCTGCTCAGCGTGGCGGTGCTGGCCTACGCCACCTGGCAGGGGGTGGCCAGCGTGCCCCTGCTGCTGGCCGTGGCCGCGGCCTTCGGGGCGGCGCGGGCCTTCATGTCGCCGGTGGGCACGGCGCTCGGCCCCATGCTGGTGCCGCGCATCCTGCTGCCGCGGGCCATCGCCTGGAACTCCCTCGCCTGGCAGACCGCCTCCATCGCCGGCCCGGCCATCGGCGGCCTGCTGCTGGCGGTCTCCACCACCCTGGCCTACGGCACGGCCCTGTGCCTCTACGCCCTGGCCGCCCTGGCGGTCTTTCTGATCCGCCGCAACACCAAGCCCGCGATCCAGCCGGGCTCCCGCTGGACCCTGATCAAGGAAGGCCTGGTCTATGTCTGGCGCCAGAAGATCGTCTTCGGCGCCATCTCCCTCGACCTGTTCGCCGTGCTGCTGGGGGGCGCTACGGCGCTTCTCCCCGTCTTCGCCCGCGACATCCTGCATGTGGGCGAGCAGGGCTTCGGCATCTTGCGGGCCAGCCCCGCCATCGGCGCGACCCTGGTGGCCCTTTTGCTGGCCGCCCGCCCCATCCGAACCCATGCCGGGGCCATGATGTTCGCCGGCGTCGCCGTGTTCGGCGCGGCGACCATCGTCTTTGGCCTGTCCAAGTCCATGTGGCTGTCGGTGGCGGCCCTCGCCGTCCTGGGGGGCGCCGACATGCTCAGCGTCTTCGTGCGCCAGACCCTGGTGCAGCTGGTCACGCCTGATCCCATGCGCGGCCGGGTGGCGGCGGTTTCGACCCTGTTCATCGGCGCCTCCAACGAACTGGGGGAGTTCCGGGCCGGCGTCTTCGCCAAGTTCATGGGGGTGGTCACCGCCGCCGTGGTGGGCGGCGCAGGGGCCTTGGTGGTCACCGCACTCTGGGCCAGACTGTTTCCCGCCTTGCGCAAGGCTGACCGCCTCGAATAACACTTCGCGAAATTTTCTTTTAGGGAGATAGATCCATGGGCGTATTGGAAGGAAAAGTTGTCCTCGTCACCGGGGGCGGCAACGGCATTGGTCGGGAGTGCGCGCTGATCGCCGCGCAGCAGGGCGCCGCGGTCGTGGTCAACGACCTGGGCGGCGGCCTGAAGGGCGAGGACGAAGGCTCCGCCGGTCCCGCCGAACAGGTGGCCCAGGAGATCCGCGCCGCCGGCGGCAAGGCGGTCTCCAACTCCGACAGCGTCACCAACTACAAGGCCGTCCAGGGCATGGTCGAACAGGCCATGGACGAGTTCGGCGGCCTGCACGCGGTGATCAATCCCGCCGGCATTCTGCGTGACGTGATGTTCCACAAGATGTCGGAAGACGACTGGGACAAGGTCATCGACGTGCACATGCGCGGTTCGTTCAACGTGGCCCGCGCCACGATCGAGCTGTTCCGCAACCAGAACGACGGCGCCTACATGTTCTTCACCTCGACCTCGGGGCTGCTGGGCAATATCGGCCAGGCCAATTACGGCGCGGCCAAGATGGGCATCGCCGGCCTGTCGCGGATCATCGCCATGGAAGGCGAGCGCAACAACGTCCGATCCAACTGCCTGGCGCCGGTCGCCTGGACCCGCATGACGCAGTCGGTGCCGGTGAAGGACGAAGCCGCCGCCAAGCGCCGCGAGGCCATGGCCGCGGCCATCCGTCCCGACCAGCCCGCCCGCCTGTCGGTGGCCCTGGTCTCGCCCTCGGCCGCCCACATTTCGGGCCAGGTCTTCGGCGCCTCGGGTGAGAACATCATCCTCTACTCGCAGCCGCGTCCGATCTCGACCCAGACCAAGGAAGAGGGCTGGAGCGTCGACACCATCCTGTCGGAAGCCATGCCGGCCATGAGCGATAAGTTCTTCCCGCTGTCGCGCGGCCCCCTGGCCAGCCAGGGCGGCGCGGCCCCGGCCAAGCAGGGCGCCT
This sequence comes from Phenylobacterium sp., assembly GCF_036723115.1. Classification (GTDB taxonomy): domain Bacteria; phylum Pseudomonadota; class Alphaproteobacteria; order Caulobacterales; family Caulobacteraceae; genus Phenylobacterium. Next base: position 18,970 of record NZ_DAIMHV010000002.1, read on the forward strand.
AAGCGCTAGCGGTCGATCAGACCAAGACGGAGAGGCCCCGGTTCGAGAAGAGCCGGGGCCTTTTCTTTGTCGCGTCAGGAGTGGCGCTTCAGCCCCTGGCGGGCTAACTCGGGCCCCATGTCACGCAGCAAGAAGTCCGAAGAGTTCGACCTCGAGGTCGGCGGCGAGCCCTATGTGTGGCGGCTGCAGCGGCAGCCGCAGTGGTCCAGCGACCTGGCCGAGCGGCGGGGCATGGCCATCGCCGTGCGTCATCGCGACGGTCAGCGCGAGGCCATCCTGGAGTTCCCGGCGGGCAAGGAGCCGAAGTTCGGCGTGCGGCAGTTGCAGGCCTCGCAGATCCCGACGGAGCTGGTGGCGACGGCCATCGCCTCGGGCCTGGAAGCCGGATGGGAGCCCTTCTCCCGCGGCAAGCCGGTGGCCATCGCCGTGGACGAAGCCGGCCGCTGACGGCGTCGCGCCTGGGCCGGATTCGCTCCGGGCGACGTCCGCCCAGCGGCGCCTCAATCGGTCTTCCGGCCGAACGCCTTGCGCAGTTCGTCCTTCGCCGCCTCCAGCGTGCGGCGGCGCTCGGCGGGCAGGTTGTCGCCGGCCCGGTTGATATAGAAGGTCAGCATGGACATGGCCGACTGGAAGGGCGTGCCCTTCTTGCGGTGGCTCTGCTCGGCCGAGCGCTTGAGGGAGGCGGCGATCCTGGCCGGGTCGTCCAGGGTGAAGACGTCCTCCTCAAGGTCCAACGCATCGCTGTGTTCGGTCACGTCCTGCGACCACCGCTCGGATTTCTGGGTCATCGGCTTTCCTCCTGGCCCCGAAGAACCCGGCTCCGCGGCTGGAAGTTTCCGCCAATCACTGAAGCGGACACTTGACTTTTGACGACCGCGGTTAGACACTTAAGTCAATGCTACAGCAAAAACCCCTCGATCTCGCCTTCCAGGCGCTGTCCGATCCCGGCCGCCGAGCCATGGTGGAGCGGTTGAGCCTCGGGCCGGCCTCGGTCAGCGAGCTGGCCAAGCCTCTACCCATGACCCTCTCGGCGGTGGTCCAGCACCTGAAAGTCCTGGAGGAGGCGGGGCTGGTGAAGAGCCAGAAGGTGGGCCGCGTGCGCACCTGCAGCCTGGAGATGGGCGCGATCGCCCAGCTCGAAGCCTGGGTGAGCGAGCGCCGGCGCTTCTGGGAGCAGCAGTACGACCAACTGGAGGCCTATCTGGCCGAGACCGCGCCCAAGGAGGGCGACCAATGACGCTGATCAACGCCACCTTCACCATCGAGCGGCGGCTGGCGGCCGCGCCAGCGCGGGTCTTCGCCGCCTATTCGACCCTTGAGGCGAAGATGGCCTGGTTCAAGGCGCCGGCCGAGATCGAGACCTTGAACCGCGACTTCGACTTCCGCGTGGGCGGCAAGGAGCGGTTCCACGCCCGCTGGCCCGACGGCCGGATCACCGACTTCCAGGCGACCTACCACGACATCGTCGAGAACGAGCGGATCGTGCTGGTCTACGACATGTTCCACAACGACGAGAAGCTGTCGGTCTCCCTTCAGACCCTGGAGTTCCGGGCCGAGGGCGAGAAGACCCGGCTGATCCACACCGAACAGGGTTCCTACTTCACCGGCGGCGTCGAAGCGGTGCGGGGCCGCGAGCACGGCACGACCTGGCATATCGAAAACCTGATCGCCCTTCTGGAGGGCCGCGAGGCCCGGGCGTTCGCATGACCCTGGAATTCTTCGCCCACCCTTTCTCGTCCTACTGCCAGAAGGTGCTGATCGCCTTCTATGAGAACGAAGTCCCCTTCACCTACCGCATGCTGGAGGAGCCGGGCGTCGGGGAAGAATTCGCCGCGCTCTGGCCGATGAAGCGCTTCCCTATCCTGCGCGAGGGCGAGCGCGTCGTGCTCGAGGCCTCGGTCATCATCGAGTACCTCCAGGTCCGTCATCCGGGGCCGGTGAAGCTGATCCCGGATGATCCCGACCTGGCGCTGGAGGTGCGGATGCTGGACCGCGTCTTCGACAACTACGTCATGACCCCGCAGGGCAAGTTCGTCTACGATTCCCTGCGCCCGGCCGACCAGCGCGATCCGCTGGGGGTCGATGAGGCCCGCGCCATGCTGGACACCAGCTATGCCTGGCTGGACGAGCGCATGCGAGGTCGCACCTGGGCGGCGGGGGAGACCTTCACCCTGGCCGACTGCGCCGCCGCTCCGTCGCTCTTCTATGCCGACTGGACCTATCCGATCCCGGAGGCGTGCACGGCGTTGACGGCCTACCGCCAACGCCTCCTGGAGCGCCCCTCCTTCGCACGGGCGGTGAACGAGGCGCGTCCCTATCGGCACTACTTCCCGCTGGGAGCGCCGGAACGGGATTGAACCGCCTAGAGCACGTTCCGATAAGTGGGAACCGGTTATCGGATCGAAACGCGCTCAAGTCTCTGAATTCAGAGCCTGATTCATCGATCAGACCGTTCCGTCTGATCGCATCAGGCTCCAGGGTTCGTGGTCGGGGGCCGGTCCTCGCCCCGCCAGCCACTGCTCTCTTGTGAGCTCCCAATAGAGGCTCCGCCGGATCGTCCCGTCGGGCCGCACGCTCTGCCGCTCCCCCATGCGCACGAACCCCGCGCCGTCGATGGCCTTGATGGAGCGGATGTTGTCCAGCGCCGCGGTCAAGCCGATCAGCCGCACGCCCAGGGTCTCGAACATGAAGGCCGCGGCGGCGCCCACCCCGCCCCGGCCGCGGCCGGCGTTCTGGCGGTCGAAGCGGGCCGCGCCGGCGATCTCGGCGGCGGAGCGCTCAGGCCAGACGCTGATGCAGGAATAGCCGGCCACCTCGCCGGCCTCGTCCAGGGTGACCGACAGGATGCGTTCCCCCCGCTCACGGGCCAGGCGGCTCTCCTCCACCCAGCGGGCGATCCCCTCCCGGGTGAAGGGACGCGGCAGGTCGTAGATGGGGTCGGAGACCCGCGGGTCCGACAGCAGGGCCAGCAGCCCCTCCACATGCGCAGGGCCGGCGAGCACCCGGTCGTCCACCGCCCGCACCGCGGCGCGAATGGCCGCGGCCTCTTCCGGCGTCACCGCCAGCACGGTGATCGGCGGGGCGCTCATGCCGCCGCCAGCCGGTTCAGGGCCTCGCCCTCCAGCCGGCGCGTCGTCCAGTCGGACAGGGTCGCCGCGCCCAGGGCGTCGTAGAAGCCGATGGCCGGGGCGTTCCAGTCCAGCACCGACCATTCCAGCCGCGCCAGGCCTTCGTCCACGCAGCGCTCCGCCAGCGCCTTCAGCAGCGCCCGGCCCGCCCCTGCGCCCCGGGCCTCGGGCAGCACGAACAGGTCCTCCAGATAGACGCCGTGGCGCCCGCGGAAGGTGGAGAAGCTGTAGAACCACAGGGCGAATCCCACCGTCGCCCCATCCAGTTCGGCCAGCTCGCAGAAGACCCGCGGATTGGCCCCGAACAGATGGGCGGCGATCTCGGCCTCGGTGGTGGTCACCTCGTGGGCGAGCCGCTCGTACTCGGCCAGGCCCTGGATGAAGCCGAAGATCGCCTGCGCATCGGCGGGCGCGGCCGGGCGGACGCTGAGACGCCCCATGGTCAGCCGATCTTCACGCCGGGCGGCGGCGCCGAATCCTCCGGCACGAAGAAGTCGGGCATCAGGGGCGCTGTGGGATCGACCCGGTACTTGTCGAAGTCCCGCTCGCCCTCGGCATAGAGGAAGGTGTCGTCGATCAGGAAATTGCCGGTGAATTCCCGCGCGGGCTTGTTGAAGATGGCGTAGGCGGCGTCGGCCATGATGTCGGTGGTGCGGCAGCTCTTCATGCCCTCCTCGCCGGCCAGGGCGAACTGGATGGCCGCCGTGGCGATGCCGGTGCGCGGCCAGAGCGCGTTGAAGGCGATCCCGTCCTCGCGGAACTCCTCGGCCATGCCCAGCACGCACATGCTCATGCCGAACTTGGCCATGGTGTAGGCCACATGGCCTTTGAACCAGCGGGGGCTCATGTCCAGGGGCGGCGAGAGCATCAGGACGTGCGGATTGGGGCTGCGCTTCAGGTGCGGAATGCAGGCCTTGGAAGTGAGGTAGGACCCCCGGGCGTTGACCTGGTTCATCAGATCATAGCGCTTCATGTCGGTGGCCAGGGTGCCGGTCAGCTGGATGGCCGAGGCGTTGTTCACGCAGATGTCGATGCCGCCGAACTTCGCCGCCGTCTGTTCCACGGCGTCCATCACATTGGCCTCGTCGCGCACGTCCACCACCAGCGGCAGGGCCTTGCCGCCCGCCGCCTCGATCGCCTCGGCGGCGGAATAGATGGTGCCGGGCAGGTGCTTGTGGGTCTCGGCCGTCTTGGCGGCGATAGCGATATTGGCGCCGTCCCGGGCCGCGCGCAGGGCGATGGCCAGGCCGATGCCGCGGCTGGCGCCGGTGACGAACAGGGTCTTGCCTTGCAGGCTCATAGGGAAGCTCCCACGGTTTGTTCGGAAATGGTCCAGAGGCGGTCGGCCGCCTCCGGGTCCTGGGCATGGTCCATGACCCCCTGGTGCGGCTTTTCCGGCGTCCAGGGCAGGGCCACCGAGCAGTCCTCCAGATAGAGGCCGCCCTCGCCCTCCAGTTCGTCGGCCACGGCCGCCCAGACCGAGGTGGAGGCCCCCTGCTCCGGCGTCTTGAAGCCCTCGCGCACCTTGCCTTCGGCGTCGATCCAGCCGAGGGCGGACATCTCATCCTGCGTCAGGTGGCGCTGTAGGGGGGTCATGATGCCCCCGGGCATGACGGCGTTGGCGTTGACCCCATGCTCGGCGAAGCGGGCGTCGAAGCCCACGGCGAAGAGGGCGTTGGCCGTCTTGGACTGACCATAGGCCTCCCACTTGTCATAGGGCCGCTGGCGGTAGTGGATGTCGTCGAAGTGGATCGGGCTGCGCCGATGGCCGATGGATGACAAGGCCACCACACGGGCGGCGCGGTCCTCCTCGGCGGCGTTCATCAACGCCCGGGCGAGACCCAGGCTGAGCAGGAAGTGGCCGAAGTGATTGACCCCGATCTGCATCTCCAGGTCGTCGGAGGTGTAGTCCAGCGGGCAGGCCATGACCCCGGCATTGTTGATCAACACGTCCAGCGGGCGCTCCCCCCAGGCGTCGACGAACGCGGCCACGGAGGACAGGCTGGCCAGATCCAGCGTGCCGGCCACCACCCGGTCGGCGCCGATGGATTCGTTGATGGCCACCGCCGCCCGCTCGCCCGCCGCCCGGTCGCGCACGGCCAGCATGACGTCGGCCCCGGCCCCGGCGAGCGCCCGGGCGGTCTCCAGCCCGATGCCGCTGGCCCCGCCGGTGACGATGATGTTGCGCCCGCCCAGATCATGGTCGGCGGCCACGATCCGCGCGGGCGTGAAGGCGCCGTAGCGCGAACCGGCCAGGCTCATCGGCCGGCGACCGCGCTGAAGTCGGGACGGCGCTTCTCGCGGAAGGCGGCGAAGGCCTCCCGCGCCTCAGGCGATTTGAGCTGGTCGGAGAAGTGGCGGCCCTCGCGGTCCATCCGCTCGGCCAGGGCCACGGGATCGCGCATCAGGGCCTTGGTTATGGCCACCGCCGCCGGCGGACGCTGGGCCACGGCCACGGCGGCCGCCCGGGCCCGGGCGCGCAGTTCGCCCCGGGGCACGACCTCATTGGCGATCCCCCAGTCCACCGCCTTGCGGGCGTCCACCGCCTCGCCCAGCACGAACATGGAGAAGGCCCGCGCATGGCCGATGCGGGCCGGCAGGGTCAGGCTGGAGGCGGCCTCCGGCACCAGGGCCAGATTGACGAAGGGCGTGGTGAGCAGGGCGTCCTCGTCCACATAGACCAGGTCGCAATGCAGCAGCATGGTCACGCCGACGCCCACGGCGCGGCCGTTCACGGCGGCCACCAGGGGGGTCTTGGCCCGGCCCAGGGCGGCCAGCAGGGGATTGCCCCCGCGGCGCGCCTCATTGGCCGCGCCTTCGCCGGCGTTGACCGCGGCGAAGTCGGAGATGTCGTTGCCGGCGGTGAACATGTCCCCCTCGGCCTGGATCAGGACGCAATGAACGTTGCGGTCGAACTCGGCCTCGTCGATGGCGTCGCCCAGGGCCTGATACATGTCCCGCGTCAGGGCGTTCTTCTTGTCGGGGCGGTTAAGGGTGAGGGTCAGGACGCCTTCCGACGCCTCCCGGATGACATGCTGGCTCATTTCCTGATCCTCCGATCCTTCTTACTGCGTAAAGACTAGGCCCAGGCGGGGCCGGCGTCGATGGGCATGGCAGGCGGAGCGCCGGGACGGATGCCAAGGGGCGGGCAGGCCCTGTCACGGCGCAGGTCAGCCCCCGTTCATATTGCTCACCGCATCATGCGACTCATGAATTCCGGAGGTCCGCCACAGTGAAGCTTAAGTCTGGGCCGCCGCGAAATCTGCCGACGCGCCGCGATCAACAGGTCAGGCGAGCCCGGCGCCGGGCGAGTTCTCGCCCCTGACCCGGAGAAGCGGCGAACAACGCCGCCGCGACAAAAGGCCTCTGAATCTTCGCCACAGTTCGGCCAGGGCCAGACGCCACCTTGACCCCTTCGCCTGCCGGAGGCTTATGTCCGCGCAGAGGAACCACCCCCAGGAGATGACCTGAACATGAGGCGCAAGACAATCGGGCTGGCCGCAGCCCTGGCCGTGGCCGCCCTGGCGCCGGCCGTGGTGATGTCGCAGTCCCGCGATGCGGGCGTGACCGAAAAGGCCCGCACCCAGGGCATGGCCGAGGCCCCGGCCCTGGCCCAGGCCGCCGGCCTGAACTGCCAGATCGCGGACGCCCGCTTCATCGGCAAGAACGAGGATCGGCGCGCCCGGACCTCCACCTCGTATTACGAACTCGACTGCCAGGAAGGCATGGGCTTCGTGATGGAAGCCGTCCAGGGGGGCGAGACCAGCTTCTACACCTGCCTTGAGGCCGGCGCGCCGACTCCCGACGGCAAGCCCTCCACCCTGGCCTGCCAACTGCCCGGCAACCAGAACCCTCAGGCTGATCTGGCCGCGCTGGCCGCCAAGGGCGGGGTCGCCTGCCCGGTGGCCAACAGCCGCGCCATCGGCCGCGGCGCCACCAGCACCTTCTTCGAGGTGGCCTGCCAGGACGGCGTCACCGGCTACGTGCTGAACACCGGCTATCCGGCCACGGCCGACACCAAGGTCGAGGCCACCAACTGCCTGATCTATGACCAGGCCGACGCCAACATCAAATGCGAGCTGACCGACGCCGCCACCCGTTTGGGCGTGGTCGACCAGATGGCCGCCGCCGACCAGAAGTCCTGCGCGGTGAAGGACCGTCGCTTCGTCGGGGCCACCACGGACGGCTCCAACTATTTCGAAGCCTCCTGCCAGGACGGCAAGGGCTACATCTACAAGGTCGCCGCCGCCGGCCAGCTGGCGGAATCCTGGGACTGCGCGCGGGCCCAGGGCATCCTCGGCGGCTGCACCCTGACCGACGCCCGTGAGGCGGCCACCGAGCAGGCGGCCCTTTACACCGAACTGGCCAAGAAGGCCGGCTTCAACTGCGACGTCGAGCGTTACGCCGCCTTCCCCTCGCCCCGCGGCAAGGATGCGGTGGAACTGGTCTGCGCCAACGGCCGTCCCGGCGGCGTGGGGGTGTTCAACCTCGACGGCTCGGGCGAAGTGTTCAGCTGCGCCTACGCCCCGATCGCCGGCTACCGCTGCGGTCTCAACGAGGAAGCCGACACCTATCCCGTGCTGACCGCCGACCTGAAGAAGATGGGTCGCGACAGCTGCGAGGTCTCGGCCCAGCGCATGGTCGGCAAGACCGCCGACGGCTCGGCCTATGTGGAAGTGGCCTGCTCCGACGGCCTGGCCGGCTATATGCTGCAGTACAAGCAGAACCCCATCGCTCCGGTGGAAGCCCTGGGCTGCGCCTTCGCCAAGGGGATCGCCGGCGGCTGCAAGCTGCCCGGCAACACCTGATCTCGGCGACCGGCTGAACAATCAAGGGCCCGCGGCGCAACCCGCGGGCCCTTTTCTTTGCAGCGGACGCCACCCGCCGGGCGGCGAGGTCAGCCTATGGCGGCCTCGATGAACATGGGGCCGGTCTGGCGCATGGCGCCGGCGAAGGCGGTCTCGAAGGATTCAGCGGTCTCGCAGCGCACCGCCGGCAGGCCCATGGCCTTGGCCATGGCCACCCAGTCGATGCGTGGATCGCCCAGATCCAGCAGCTTGGCGGCGGAGGGGCCGGCCTTGCCCGCGCCGGTGCGTCCCAGTTCGATGTTCAAGATGCGGTAGGCGTGGTTGGCGAAGACCACCACCGTCACGTCCAGATTCTCCCGGGCGATGGTCCACAGGCCCTGGACCGTGTACATGGCCGCCCCGTCGCCGTTCAGGGACAGCACCTTGCGTCCCGGACAGGCCACCGCCGCCCCGATGGACAGGGGAATAGCCTGACCGATGGCCCCGCCGGTGAGCGCCAGCACCTCGTGCGGGGCGGCGGCGCCCGTCTGGCTGGCCACGCCGCCGCCGGAGGTCACCGAGTCGTCGCAGATGATCGCGCCCTCAGGCAGGTGCCGGGCGATGGAGGCGCCCGCCGCCTGGGGCGTCATGGCGCCCGTGGGCGGGGCGTCGGGCCGCTTCAAGGGCTGCACCGGACCCTGGGCCGGCGCGCCGAGGGCGTCGGCCAGGTCGCGCATGGCCGCCACCGCATCCTCGCTCCGCTCGGCCAGGGTGGTCAGCTTGCAGCCTTCCGGGACCAGCAGGCTCGGACGGTCGGGATAGGCGAAGAAGGCCACCGGCTGGCTGGTACCGGCCAGCAGCATCAAGTCGCTGCCCGCCAGGTCGGCCAACGCGGCCTCGCCGAAATACTGCATGCGACCCGGCTGGAAGCCGCCGGCCCCGCGAGCCTGCCGGGCCACGAAGGTGTCGGCCAGGACGCGGACGCCATGGGCCGCCAGCCGGGCGGCCTGGGCGAGCCCCTCGGCCCGGCAGGCCTGGCCGCCGATCAGGATCACCGGCTGCTTCGCCGCGCGCACCGCCCGGGCGGCGGCCTCGATCGCCGCCCCTGGCGGGACCTTGCGCTCGGGCCGCGCGGCCTTGACCGCGCCCTTGCCCGTCTCCGTCCAGGCGGAGTCGGCGGGGAGGATCAGGCTGACCGGCCCCCCGGGCGGGCCATAGCTGGCGGTGATCGCCTCAGCGGTCAGGGCCGCCACCGCATCGGCGCTGTCGGCGGACTTCACCCACAGGGAATTGGGGCCGACGATGGTGGGAATGTCGGAGTTCAGGGGGGCGTCATACTGACGGTGATAGGTGGCGTGATCGCCCACCACGTTGATCAGCGGCGTGAAGGCGCGCCGGGCGTTGTGCAGATTGGCCAGGCCATTGCCATAACCCGGCCCCAGGTGCAGCAGGGTGCAGGCTGGCCGGTCGGCCATGCGGCCAAAGCCGTCGGCCGCCCCCGTGGCCACGCCCTCGAACAGGCAGAGCACCGGGCGCATGGCGGGCTGGCCGTCCAGGGCGGCGACGAACTGCATCTCGCTGGTGCCGGGATTGGCGAAGCAGGCGTCCACCTCGTTGGCCAGCAGGGTCTCGATCAGGGCGTCGGCGCCGTTCATCAGTCAAACACCATCACGTCGGGGGGCGGGGGATCGGCGAACAGCCGGGCGAGCGCGCCGGCGCGGCGGGTGCGCGCCAGGGACTGGGCGATATAGCCCTTGTCGGTGATCTCGCCAGAGGCGCCGTCCGGGGGGTCGGGCAGGACGAGGGCGCGGGCGATCCGGGCGCCGCCCTTGGCGCGAGCGTTGTGCGCCGCCAGCCCTGCGCGCACCGCGTCCTCCACCTCGGCGCGGGGACGCCGAGGATCGGGATAGAACATCAGCCCCAGGGCGGCCTGCCCTTCGCCGCACACCACCGCATCGCTCACCGCCCCGCCCACGGCGGAGACCGCGGCGATGCGCACCTCGCCCACGGGCACGAAGGTGCCGCTGGCCAGCTTAAAGTTCTCGGAGATGCGGCCGTCGAAGGCGAGCCCCTCCTCCGGACGGTCCTCGTCCACGAGCCGGGCGGCGTCCCCCAGGATATAGAAGCCCTCCTCGTCGAAGGACTGGGCCGACAGTTCGGGCCGCCCAAGATAGCCGGGGGTGATCTGGGGGCCGCGGACGCGGAACTCCAGCTTGCCCGCCGCCGGGACCAGCTTCACCGCCGTGCCCGGGACCGGCAGGCCGATCAGGCCCATGCGGTCGTTGGGCCAATGGACATTGCAGGCGGTGGGGCCCGTTTCGGTGGCGCCGTAGCCGCTGGCGAAGCTGATCTTCTCGCTCACCGTGCGGACGGCCACGGCCTGAAGGCGGTCGCTGACATCCTGGCCGAGGCTGGCGCCGCCATACTGCATGAGGCGCAGGCGCGAGAAGAAGGTGCGCGCGAGCTCGGCGTCCTTCTCCAGCTCGTCCACCAGCAGCATCCAGCCGGCTGGGACCATGTTGTGATAGGTGGGCGCGATCTCCCGCAGGTTCCGCACCGTCTCGGCGAAGCGCGCCGCCGTGGGCTGGCCTGCGTCGATATAAAGCGTTCCGCCCCGGGTGGCGGCCATGTGCAGGATCGAATTGGCCCCCAGGCTGTGGCTCCAGGGGGCGGAGTTCACCATCACCGGCGGCTCGTCGTCGTCGAAACAGGCGGCGATCTGCGCCGAGTTGAGCGCCAGGGCCCTGTGGGTCACGATCACCGCCTTGGGCAGGCCGGTGGAGCCCGAGGTCAGCAGATACTTGGCGTGATCCTCCGGCCTCGCCGCGGGCGAAACGGGCGCGTCTTCAAGCTCGCCGAGAGCGATATGGCCGGGCGCCGGACGGGCTGCGGCGATCACGGGCAGGCCGGCCAGGCAATCAGCCGCAAGGCCCGTGGCGAAGAGCTGGGCGTCCTCGGTGAAGACCGCGGCCGGCTTCAGGACCTCACAGGCATGGGTCAGCCGCGCCAGATTTGCGCCCGCCAGGCCGTACTGCGGCGAGACCGGCGCCACCGGCGTTCCCTGGCTCAGGGCCGCATACATCAGCAGCGCATGGTCGACGCCATTGTGCGCCAGGATCAGGATGGGGCGCTGGCCGGTCAGGCCGCGCGCCGCCAGGCCGCCGGCCAGACGGGTGATCGCCGCCCACGCCTGGCCATAGGTCAGGGTGCGCCAGCCCTCCCCGGCCCGCTCGGCCAGCCAGACCTGGTCGGCCGCCGCCTCGCGCCAATGGTTCAGCGCGTCCAGAGCGGTCTGGAAACGATGGGAGAAGGGCGTCGGATTGGCCAGGACAAGGACCCCGTCCCCCCGGCGCTCCACCTCCAGACGGCGGGGCGCATAGCGCGGATCGCGGAAAGGTGCCGTCTTGATGCGAAGCTCTGCGTCCATGCGACTTTATGGACGTCTGGCGGTAGGTTTGGAAAGCCTGCCGCCGCGACCGACCGGGCCAATGCGGACCAGCCAGTCCTGGATATGGCCCCGCTCGGCGGGCGTGTGGACGCGTTCAAGAGCGGCTCTGAGATGCATCTCGGCGACCTCTGCCCCCCCCAGCCGGGCCTCGGCCTCGGCGCTCGCCAGCCGCCAGGGCAGGAAGTCGTCCAGCCGGCCGTCATGTCCCAGGCGGCGCAACTCCGCCGCAGCCGGCGCGGCCCCCTGCGCTTCCATAAGGGCCAGCGCCCGATGAACCTCGCTCACCGGGCCGGGCCTCAGGCGGACCAGTCCGTCGTAGAGGTGAAGGATGTCGTTCCACGGCGTGACGCCCGTTCGAAGCCGGGAGGCGTGGGCGGCATGGATGGACGCCAAGATCTGGAGCGGGCCAGTGCGGCCGAGAGCGGCGGCGCGGCTCAGAAGGTCGGCGGCCCGATGGATTTCAGCCATGTCCCAGAGCCGCGGGTCCTGCCGGTCGAGGGGAACAAGACGCCCCGCCCCGTCCAGCCGCGCTCGCCTGCGACTTTCGGCAAAGCTGATCAGAGCCCCGAGGCCCAGGACTTCCGGTTCGGCAGGCATGAGCTCCGCCAACAGCGCGCTCAGTCTCCGCGTCTCCGCCGCAAGTTCGCTCCGGTCGGCCAGCTCGGCGCGCTCATAGGCCTGGGCGTAGGCGATCTCCAAAGCGGCGAGCACCGCATTCAGCCGTGACGGCCACTGGTCAGGTCCGGGGGTCTCGAAGGGGATTCTGGCGTCCCGGATCTTGCGCTTGGCCCGGGTCAGCCTTTGGGCGATCGCCGCCTCGCTGGTCAGGAAGGCGGCGGCGATCTGAGTCGTGGAGAGACCGCAAAGAGTCCGCAGCGTCAGGGCCAGGCGGGCTTCGACGGCGAGCGCCGGATGGCAACAGACGAAGATCATCCTCAGGCGGTCGTCGGGAATGGGCTCGAAGGCTGCGAGCACCACGTCTTCCGGCGTCGGCTGCGCCGCCCGTTCATCCTCCCTGTGGGCGCGCCGAACCGTTGCGCGACGAAAGTGGTCGAGCGCCTTGCGGCGAGCCGAGGCATAGAGCCAGGCGGCCGGATCCTTTGGCGGGCCGTCGCGCCGCCACGCCGGCAGGGCGGCGGCGCAAGCCTGGGCCAGCGCCTCCTCAGCCAGATCGAAGTCCCTCAGCCGGGAGGCCAGGGCGGCGCGCAGGCGATCGCCCGCCTCGCGCACCGCCCGCGCCAGCGCGAGATCAGCCGGCTCCATTTCAGCTAGTAGCTGGCCAGGGGCCGAACCTCGACCGCCCCCCCGTCAGCCACAGGGACCTTCCGCGCCCAGGCCAGGGCGGCGTCGAGATCGGGGGCCTCGATCAGATAGTAGCCGCCCAGTTGCTCTCGGCTCTCGGGAAACGGCCCATCATGAACGCTGCGTTGGTCCCCGGCGCGCCGCACGGTGGTGGCCGTCGTCGCGGGCTGAAGCCCCGAGCCGTCCACGAAGGCTCCCGTCTCCTTCATCTCGGCCACCAGCCTCATATGCGCAGCCACCACCGCCTGAAGGTCCGGCGCGGCGGAATAGGCGTTTTCGTCCTCGAAGATCAGCAGAAGGTATTGCATGGCTCGCCCCTCCGATGGGCAGCTTGACCGACGCCAAGCGCGACGTCAGCCCAGAGACGCGCGAGGCGGGCGAGCCAGGACAGGGGGCAGCGCGCTTTTTTTATCCGTGAGCCGTCGGCCTCAGCCGGCCAGGGTTTCCCCGAAGCGTACGGGTTCGCCGGTCCCTTCGGCCACCACCTCGTCGTCGCGCATGACGATGCGGCCGCGGATGATGGTGGCCATGGGCCAGCCCTGGGCCTCGAAGCCGTCGAACGGGGTCCAGCCGGAGCGGTTGGCCTGGGCTGAGTGGGTGATGGTCCGGCGGGCCTTCAGATCGACGATGGTCAGGTCGGCGTCATAGCCCCGGGCCAACCGCCCCTTGCCGGCCATGCCGAAGACGCGGATGGCGCCGTGGCTGGTGAGATCGACGAAGCGCTCCAGGGTGAGCCGTCCCTGCGCCACATGGGTCAGCATCACCGGCACCAGGGTCTGGACGCCGGGCATGCCGGAGGGAGACGCCGGATAGGGCCGGGCCTTCTCTTCCCGCGTATGGGGCGCATGGTCGGAGCCGATGACGTCGGTGACGCCGGACGCCAGCCCCCGCCACAGGCCCGCCCGGTGATGGACGTCGCGGATGGGCGGGTTCATCTGGGCGAAGCCCTTCAGCCGCTCATAGGCTTCGGGTCCCTCGAGGGTCAGGTGCTGGGGGGTCATCTCCACCGTCGCCACGTCCTTGTGGCGGGCGAGAATCTCCACCTCGTCGGCGGTGGTCACGTGCAGCACATGGATGCGCTTGCCCAGGCGGGTGGCGATGCGCAGCAGTCGCTCGGTGGACTGGACGGCGGCCTGGACGTCGCGCACCTCAGGGTGGCTGGTCCAATCGCCGGTGCGGGCCAGGCCGCGACGGTCGGCCAGGCGGTACTCGTCCTCGGAATGGAAGGTGGCGCGGCGGTTCACGTGGCGCAGCACCTGCTCCACCCCCTCGTCGTCCTGCACCAGCAGGGTGCCGGTGGAGGCGCCCATGAACACCTTGACCCCACAGCAGCCGGGCAGGCGTTCCAGTTCGCCCAGGAAGGCGGCGTTCTCATGGGTGCCGCCCACATAGAAGGCGTGGTCGCAGTGCATGCGTCCCCGGGCGCGGGCCAGCTTGTCGGCCATGGCGTCGGCGTCGGTGGTGGCGGGCTCGGTGTTGGGCATTTCGAAAACGGCCACCACGCCGCCCAGAACCGCCCCGCGGGAGCCGCTCTCCAGATCCTCCTTCCACTCCAGGCCCGGCTCGCGGAAGTGGACCTGGGTGTCGATCACGCCCGGCAGGACGGTCAGGCCCGTCGCGTTGAACCGTTCGCCGGCCGAGGCCTGGGAGAGGTCGCCGATGGCGGCGATCTTGCCGTCGCGGACGCCCACATCGGCCATGCCGCGGCCGTCATGGTTCACCACCTCGCCCCCGTGGACGATCAGGTCATAGGTCTCGGCCATGGCTCGCCTCCGTCTGCGCCAGCAGGTCGTAGGCCGCCTGCACCACCGTGTCGAGGGTCAGGTCCATCATGTGGCAGAGGGTCTGGTTGAGGCCAGGATCCTGCTGGCGGATCTGCTCGAAACTCCGCGGTCCACGCACCACCCGGGCGGCCTCGCCCCAGGGGGATATCAGCGCCTCATCCGAGGGGCCGAACAGGGCCAGGGTCGGCGCCCCGGCGGCGGCGGCCATCTGGGTCAGCCCGCCCTCATTGCCCACGAACAGACGGGCATGGGCAAGGCAGGCCTGGGCGGTGAGCAGATCGGCCTTTCCCACCAGGTCGATGAACCTGTCCTTGGGCGTCACATGACGCAGGGCATGGGCCAGGGCCACATCCTGCGGCCCGCCCAGCACCATCAGCCGTCCCCCCGCCAGGGGTCCGCCGGCGCCCAGCAGGCGGATGGCCAGCTGGGCGTAGCGTTCGGCCGGCCAGGCCTTGCCCACCCAGTCGGCGCCCGGCGCCAGGGCCAGGATGGGGCCGTCGCCCGCGGTGATGGCGGCGGCCTCGGCGCGGGTCTCCGGCGCCAGGAAGATGTGCGGCGCGGGGGGTTCATCCTCCAGCTTCAGGGCCGCGGCCAGCTCCACCAGGCGGTGATTGGCGTAGCGCGATGGCCGCAGGATGGCGCGGCGGCGGGTGTTCAGGACGCGGTGCAGGGACGAGCCCCGCAGGTCCGCCACCAGGCCCCACCGCCTGCGCCGCGCCGAACGCCACAGGGGCAGCCAGGCGCCGAAGCCTGTTCCATCCTGAACGATCACCTCCTCCAGGCCGGGCGTGTCCACCAGCAGGGGGGCCGAGGCGGCGTCCGCCACCAGGGTGAAGCGGGCGTGGGGGATTTCGTGATGCAGGCGCGCAATCAAGCCCGAGGCCAGCACGGCGTCGGCCAGACCCCGCGGCAGGATGAACAGAATCGGGAAAAAACCCTGCGTCATTGGACAGTTATAGCGCAGCGGCGCTGGCGCGCGAGATGGCTCGCCCTTAAGTCGTAGCCATGGCCACGCCCCTTCGACACGCCCGCCTCCCCGACCGCGCCCTGATCGCCCTGGGCGGCGCCGACTGGCGCGACTTCCTGCACAATCTGATCAGCCAGGATGTGGAGAGCCTGGCGCCGGGCGAGATCCGCTTCGCCGCCCTGCTTAACCCCCAGGGACGGCTGCTCTACGACCTGTTCGTGATCGGGCGGGAGGACGGCTGCTGGCTGGACGTGGCCGCCGAGAACCGGCCCGCCCTGCTCCAGCGCCTGACCCTTTACCGCCTGCGGGCCAAGGTGACCCTGGATGCCCTGGACCTTGAGATCGCCGTCCTCTTCCCGGGCGATGGCCCGGCGCCTGGTCCAGGCTGGCTGGCCGATCCGCGCCATCCGGCCCTGGGCTGGCGCGGCTACGGCGCAGAGACGCCGGCCCAGGCGCAAGGGGCCGAGGCGGCCACCTATGAGGCCCACCGGCTGGGCCTGGGCGTCCCCGGTCCGGCCGACTGGGGGGTGGAGAAGACCTATCCCATCGAGGCCAATTTCGACCTGCTGGGCGGGATCGACTTCAGGAAGGGCTGCTTCGTCGGGCAGGAGACCACCTCGCGCATGAAGCGCCGCGGGACGGTGAAGACCCGCTTCCTGCCCCTGGCCTTCACAGGCCAGCCCCCTGAGCCGGGCTCCGAAGTCCTGGCCGGGGACCTGCGGGCGGGCGAGGTGCTGAGCGTCGGCGAAGGCCTGGCCATGGCCGCCCTGCGCCTGGACCGCATCGCCGGCGCAGACCTCACCGTGGAGGGGCGCCCCGTCCAGGTGGTGAGGCCCGCCTGGTTCGAGGCGGCGACGGAGACAGGACCCGCCGCCTGAACTTGCGGGCCGACCCGCCCGCCGCGACACTGGGGCCATGGACGCAGATCCGATTCGATGCGGCTGGCGGGGCATGGCGGGCGACGCGCTCTATGAGGCCTATCACGACCAGGAATGGGGCGTGCCGGAGTACGATTCCCGGGCGCTCTGGGAGAAGCTGGTGCTGGACGGCTTCCAGGCGGGTCTCTCCTGGATCACCATCCTGCGCAAGCGCGAGGCCTTTCGGGCGGCCTTCGCCGGTTTCGATCCCGAGATCGTCGCCCGGTTCGGAGAGGCCGACCGCGCCCGGCTGATGGCCGATGCGGGCATCGTCCGGTCCAACGCCAAGATCGACGCGGCCATCGCCGGGGCCCGCATCTATCTGGACCAGCGGGAGAAGGGCGAAGACCTGTCGGCCTTCCTGTGGAGCTTCACCGACGGAGCGCCCATCCAGAACGCCTGGGATCAGATCGGCCAGGTGCCCGCCCAGACCCCATTGGCGGTGGAGATTTCCAAGGCGCTGAAGGCCCGCGGCTACAAGTTCGTGGGGCCGGTGATCGTCTATGCCTTCATGCAGGCCGTGGGCATGGTCAATGACCACCTGACCTGCTGCTTCCGTCACGCCGAAGTGGCGGCTATGAGCCGCTGATGGCCCCCAGGTCCGCCCCCTTCGCCCTCGCCGGTCCCGACCTGATGCTGGAGCGCGCCTGCCCCGCCCCGGTGTGCGGGGTGGATGAGGCCGGGCGCGGACCCTGGGCCGGGCCGGTCTCGGCCGCCGCGGTGATCCTGGACCCCGAACGCATCCCCGCGGGCCTTAACGATTCAAAGAAGCTCACCGCCAAGGCCCGCGCGGCCCTGGAGATTGAGATCCAGACGAGCGCCCTCGCCTGGGGCGTGGGGTTCGCCTCGGTGAGCGAGATCGCCGAGCTCAACATCCTGCACGCCTCGGGCCTGGCCATGTGCCGGGCCATCGAGGCCATGGCCGTCCAGCCGGTCTTCGCCCTGGTGGACGGCAACTATCCCTTCAAGCTGCCGTGTGCGGTGAAGACGGTGGTGGGCGGCGACGGCAAGTCCCTGTCCATCGCCGCGGCCTCCATCCTGGCCAAGGTGGCCCGGGACCGGCTGATGGTGGAGATGGACGGCCTCTATCCCGGCTACGGCTTCGCCGGACACAAGGGCTATGGGGCGCCGGTCCATATGGAGGCCCTGCAGCGCCTGGGGCCGTGCGAGATCCACCGACTGGGCTGGACCCCCGTCCAGAAGGCGCTGCGCGGCGAGGTGGGCGACGGCGACGGCGAGGCCGACGAACGGATGGAAGCCTGACGGCCCGTTCTGGCTTAACCCTCTGTTCACCACGTTTCGAAACGCCCCCTTCACTACGATGGAGGACGATTCCCTTCTGTGAATTCGAGGGGCGTCATGACCTTTCCGGCCGAAACCATCATCCAGGGCGACTGCATCGAGGAGCTGAAGAAGCTCCCCACCGGCTCGGTGGACCTGGTCTTCGCCGACCCGCCCTACAACCTTCAGCTGGGCGGCGACCTGCTGCGGCCGGACAATTCCAAGGTCGACGCCGTCGATGACGAATGGGACCAGTTCGAGAGCTTTGCGGCCTATGACGCCTTCACCCGCGAGTGGATGGCCCAGTGCCGCCGGGTGCTGAAGGACGACGGCGCCCTGTGGGTGATCGGCAGCTATCACAACATCTTCCGCGTCGGCACGGTGCTGCAGGATCTGGGCTTCTGGATCCTCAACGACGTGGTGTGGCGCAAGTCCAACCCCATGCCGAACTTCAAGGGCACGCGCTTCACCAATGCGCATGAGACCCTGATCTGGGCGGCCAAGTCCCGCGGCGGGCGGCGCTACACCTTCAATTACGACGCCATGAAGATGGCCAATGACGAGCTGCAGATGCGCTCGGACTGGACCTTCCCCCTTTGCACCGGCGACGAGCGCATCAAGGACGCCAGCGGCGCCAAGGCCCATCCGACGCAAAAGCCCGAAGCCCTGCTGCACCGCCTGATCCTGGCCTCCACCAAGCCGGGCGATCTGATCCTCGATCCCTTCTTCGGCTCCGGCACCACGGGGGCGGCGGCCAAGCGGCTGGGTCGGCGGTTCATCGGCCTGGAGCGGGAGGACGCCTATGTGGCGGTGGCCCGGGAGCGGATCTCCAAGGTCATCCCCGTCTCGCCGGAGGACCTGCAGGTGACCGGCTCCAAGCGCGCCGAGCCGCGGGTGCCCTTCGGCCAGATCGTCGAGGCCGGCCTGCTGCGTCCCGGCGACGTGCTCTATTGCCCCAAGGGCGAGCGGGCCGCGCGGGTGCGCGCCGACGGCAGCCTAGTGGTGGGCGAACTGACCGGCTCCATCCACAAGGTGGGCGCCATGGTCCAGTCGGCCCCGGCCTGCAACGGCTGGACCTACTGGCACTTCAAGACCGACGCCGGCCTCGCCCCCATCGACGTCCTGCGCACACGGGTCCGCAAGGAAATCCCCGCCGTCGCGGCTTAGGACCCCCCTTCAGATCAGGCTGGACAGTCCCGTCCGGACCGCCTTTAGGAAGAGGCTGGGCAAGGCGTCCAGATCGCGCCTGGGCGTCCAGATGAGCCCTTCGACGCAGGCATTCTCTGCGGCTTCGGCCCTCCACAGGCGCAGGGTCAGGCTGAAGTGAGTGAAGACGTGTCCCACCTCTCCCGCCGAGCGCCAGGAGGCCGGAAGAGGCGCGGCCGTCAGGGCTTCGACCTCTGTATAGGCTGAGGCCCGCCAGTCGGTGGTCGGCAGGGCCAGCATGCCGCCCAGCAACCCCTTGGGCGGGCGGCGCACGAGACCGACCGCATCGCCTCGCGTCAGCAAGAAGGCCGCGCCGTGGCGGTGGGGCCGCTCAGGTTTGGCGCTCTTGCGGGGATAGGTTTGCGGCGCGCCGGTGGCGAGGCCCGCGCAGCCCTCCGCCAGAGGACAGCGGTCGCAGAGCGGGCCCTTGGGTCGGCAGACCGTGGCGCCCAGGTCCATCAGCGCCTGGGCCCAGTCGCCGGGGCGATCCTCGCGCACCAGGCTCGCCGCCAGACGCTTCAGCTCCGCCTTGCCGGCCGGCAGCGGCTCTTCCACCGCAAACAGCCGGGCCATGACCCGCTCCACATTGCCGTCGACCACATTGGCCGGCCGGTCGAAGGCGATGGCCGCCACGGCGGCGGCCGTATAGGGGCCAAGCCCCGGCAAGCGCGACAGCCCCGCCTCGGTGTCGGGAAAGACTCCGCCGTGCCGGGCGGCCACGGCGCGGGCGCAGGCCAGCAGGTTGCGGGCCCGGGCGTAGTAGCCAAGCCCCGCCCAGGCGGCCATGACCTCATCGTCGGGCGCCGCGGCCAGGTCGGCGACGGTCGGCCAGCGGGCGGTGAACTTCAGAAAATAGGGCGCAGCGTGGGGGACGGTGGTCTGCTGCAGCATCACCTCCGACAGCCAGACGCGATAGGGATCGGTGCGCAGGCCGGTCCGCCCCTCGGCCGGGCCGGTGCGCCAGGGCAGGCGGCGGGCCTCGGCGTCATACCAGGCGAGCAGGCGGGCGCGGATCACTTCGGGAGTCACGGGTTCAGACATAGGCCACGGCGGGCGGTTTGGGCAGGGCTCTTAATCCCCCGCGCCGGAGCGTGTATCCTGGACCCCGCATGAGACGCCCCCTGCCCGACATGAATGAGGCCCGCGCCATACTGGCGCGGCGGCGGACGGGGCCGGCCCCCCGCCCCGCCCCGCCGGCCGGGCGCGCCCTGCGCAAGCTGATCGCGGAACTGGACGCCCGCTTCGGCCAGGGCCCCGGCGCCTTGCAGGCCCGCTGGCGCGAGATCGTGGGCGAGCAGACCGCGCGGGTGACCGAGCCGGTGAAGCTGGTCAAGGGTCGGGCCGGCGCCGGCGCGGCCCTGGAGATTCGCGTGGCCGGACCCGCCGCGGCCCTGATCCAGCACCAGGCCCCGGAGATCCTCGGCCGGGTGAACCTGTTCCTGGGGACCGGGGCGGTGGAGAAGCTGCGCATCGTCCAGGGCCCCCTGCGGCCTCGGCCCAAGGCCGAACAGCCCAGGCCCAGGCCCGCGCGCCCCCTGGACGCCGCCCAGGAGGCGGAGCTGGCCCAGGGCCTGGCCCAGGCGCCTCCCGGCCCGCTGAAGGACGCCCTGATGCGCCTGGGGCGCAATGTGCTGCGCCGCGCCGACCAGCGTTGACTTTGGTCCCGCGGGACCGTTCATCAGGTCTTAACGGTCGCATGGGCCGCGCGTGAGGAATCGCGCTTTAATTCCTGTTCCGGACACCGCACGAAAGGGCCGTCCCACATGCTGAACTTCAGCCGTCGCTTCCTGATCGCCGCCGCGGGCGCCGCGGCCCTGGCGCTGGGCGCCTGCTCAGGTCAGTCGGCCGCCGGCGCCGCCGAGGGCGACATGACCCTGGGCGACCCCAATGCGCCGGTGAAGATGATCGAGTACGCCTCGCTCTCCTGCGTCCACTGCGCCACCTTCAACAACGACGTCTTCCCGACGCTGAAGACCAAGTACATCGACACCGGCAAGGTGCACTACACGTTCCGGGAATTCCTGACGCCGCCGGTGGAAGTGGCCGCCGCAGGCTTCCTGCTGGCCCGCTGCGCCGGAGAAGACCGCTATTTCGAGGTGGTGGACGCCATCTTCCACAGCCAGCGGGAAATGTTCACCAGCGGCGACATCCGCGGGACCCTGCTGCGCATCGCCCGGTCGGCCGGCATGACCGAGCAGCAGTTCCAGACCTGCATCTCCGACGAGGCCGGCCTGCGCGCCCTGAACGCCCGCATGGAGAAGAACCAGCGCGAGCACCGGATCCAGGCGACCCCGACCTTCGTGATCAACGGCAAGGTGGTCAAGGAAGGCGATATGAGCATCGCCGAGCTCGACGCCGCCATCGCCGCGGCCTCGCGCTAGGCCAGGGCCGGGAAAGGTCGGCGGGCGCCGTGCGATTCCAGCGACTGAGGCTTTCGGGCTTCAAGTCCTTTGTCGATCCTACCGAGTTCCGGATCGAGCCGGGGCTCACGGGGATCGTCGGCCCGAACGGCTGCGGCAAGTCGAACCTGCTGGAGGCGCTCCGCTGGGTCATGGGCGCCAATTCCGCAAAGGCCATGCGGGCCGGCGGCATGGACGACGTGATCTTCGCGGGCTCCGGCAAGCGGCCCTCGCGCAACCATGCCGACGTCACCCTGACCATCGACAACGCCGAGCGGCGCGCGCCGGCGGCCTATAACGATCATCCGGTGCTGGAGGTGGTGCGGCGCATCGATCGCGGCGCGGGCTCCACCTACAGGATCAACGGCAAGGAGGTGCGCGCCCGCGACGTGCAGCTCCTGTTCGCCGACGCCTCCACCGGCTCCAATTCGCCGGCCCTGGTGCGCCAGGGGCAGATTTCCGAGCTGATCGCCGCCAAGCCGCAGAACCGCCGCCTGATCCTGGAAGAGGCGGCCGGGGTTTCGGGCCTGCATTCCCGGCGCCACGAGGCCGAGCTGCGCCTGCGGGCGGCGGAGACCAATCTGTCGCGCCTGGACGACCTGACCCAGGAGCTGGAGGCGGGCCTCAACCGTCTGCGGCGTGAGGCCCGCCAGGCCGACCGCTACAAGAAGTTGTCGGCGGAGATCCGCGCCTTGCAGGGCGCCCTGCTCTATGCCCGCTGGAACGAGGCGCGCCAGGTGGCCGAGGGCCTGCGCGCCGAAGCCCGCCAGGCCGCCGCCGCCGTGGAGGAGACCGCCCGGGCCGCCGCCCGGGCCGTAGGCGCCGCCGCCGAAGCCGACGCCGCCCTGGCCCCCTTGCGCGAGGCCGAAGCCGTGGCCGCCGCCGTGCTAGGCAAGCTGGCCATCGACCGGGACCGGCTGGAGCGCGACGCCGAGGCCCTGGCCGCCGAAGTCGCCCGGGGCGAGGCCGAGCTCGTGCGCCTGGACGCCGACCGCGCCCGCGAGACCCAGATGGTGGAGGACGCCGCCGCGGCCCTGGCCCGCCTGGCTGAGGAGCTGGCCGCCCTGGAGGAGGGCGCGGCCCAGGCGCCCGAACGCCTGCCGGAGCTGGAAGCCGCCCTGAAAGCCGCAGAGGCCCAGCGTCAGGCCGCCGACGCCGAGGTGGAGCGCCTGGCCGCCGCCGTCGCCGCCGCCGAGGCCCAGCGCCGGGCGGGCGCGGCCAGACTTTCCGAGGCTCAGGGCCGGGCGAGCCGCGCCGCCCAGGCCCGCGACCGGGCGCAGCAGGAGCTGGAGCGGCTGGGGCCTCTGGAGGACCCCGCCCTGGCGCCCGCCAGGACCGCCCTGGAGAGCGCCGAGGCACGCCTGGCCGAGGCCCGCGCCGCCCTCGAAGCCGCCGATGAGGCCCGAGGCGCCGCCCAGGCCGCCGAAACCCAGGGGCGTGAGGCCGCCCGCCGGCTGGAGGACCAGCTGTCGCGCCTGACCGCCGAGGCCCGCGCCCTGGCGCAGATCGTGGCTCCGCAGCTGCGCGGCGGCTTCACGCCGGCCCTGGACGCGGTGCGCCCAGAGCGCGGCTATGAGATGGCCCTGGCCGCGGCCCTGGGCGATGATCTGGAAGCCGCCCTGGACCCCGCCGCCCCGGCTCACTGGGCCGGGGGCGAGGCGCCGCCGGCGAGTTGGCCCGAAGGCGCCAGGCCCCTGGCCGACCTTGTCCAGGCCCCGCCGGAGCTGGCCGCGCGCCTGGCCTATGTGGCCCTGGTGAGCCAGGCCGACGGGCCGCGCCTGCGCCAGCAGATCGCGCCCGGCGCGCGGCTGGTGTCTCGGGAAGGCGACCTCTGGCGCTGGGACGGCTTCACCGCCAAGGCCGAAGCCAAAAAGCCCGCCGCCGTCCGCCTGGAACAGAAGACCCGGCTGGCCGAGGTGGAGGCCGAGATCGAAGCCCTGGCGCCGCGCACCGCCGAGGCCAAGGCCGCGCATGCGGCCGCGCAGGACGCTGTCCGGCTGGCCGAGGACGCCGCCAAGGCCGCCCGGCGCGACCTGCCCGCCGCCGAACAGGGGCTGGCCCAGGCGCGCCTGACGACGGAGCGCCTGGCGCGGGAGGCCGCCCGCCGGGAAGCCCAGGGCCAGGCCCTGACCGAAACCCTCACCCGGCTGGAGACCGAGGCGCAGGAGGCCGAGGCCGCCCTGTCCCAGGTGCAGGCCGAACTGGGCGCCGCAGCCCCCGAGACCCGCCTGGCCGAGCAGCTTCAGGCCGCCCGTGAGGCCGCCCTGCCCGCCCGCGAGGCCGCTGCGGGCGCCCGCTCGGCCCTGGAACTGGAGATTCGCGAGCGCGACAGCCGCGCCCGGCGCCTGGCGGGGCTCGTCCGCGACCGGGACGACTGGCGCCGGCGAGCCGACGCCGCCGCCCGGCGCCTGGATGAGCTGGAGGGGGCGCGGACCCGCGCCGTGGCGAGCCTGGATCAGGCCCGGGAAGCGCCGGCGGGTCTGGAGACGCGGCGACAGGACCTGCTGGATCAGCTGGCGGCGGCCGAGGCCCGGCGCAGCCAGACACGAGACGCCCTGGCGGCCGGAGAATCCGCCCGCACCGAGGGCGAACGGGCCCTGCGCGCCGCCGAATCGGCCGCCGCGGCGGCGCGGGAGGCCCGCGCGGCCCTGGACGCCCGGGCCGAGGCCGCCCGCGAGCGGCTGATCGAGATCGCCGACCAGATCCGCGAGACCGCCCGCTGCGAGCCGGAGGCCCTGGCCCGGCGGCTGGCCGACGAGGCGGTGGCCATTCCCAGCGAGCCCGGGGGCATGGAGGCCCATCTGACTCAACTGGAACGCCAGAGGGAATCCATCGGCGCGGTCAATCTGCGCGCCGAGGACGAGGCCCGCGAGAGCGCCGCCCGGCTGGAGACGATCCAGACCGAGCGCGCCGACCTGACCGGCGCCATCGCCCGCCTGCGCGAGGGAATCGACGAGCTGAATGGCGAGGGCCGCGAACGGCTGGTGGCCGCCTTCGACGTCATCAACGGCCACTTCAAGACCCTGTTCGAAACCCTGTTCGAAGGGGGGCAGGCCGAGCTGCGGCTGGTGGAATCCGACGATCCCCTGGAAGCCGGACTGGAGATCTATGCCTGCCCGCCGGGCAAGCGCATGGCCGCCATGAGCCTGATGAGCGGCGGCGAGCAGGCCCTGACCGCCGCCGCCCTGATCTTCGCCGTCTTCCTGGCCAATCCGGCCCCCATCTGCGTGCTCGACGAGGTGGACGCGCCCCTGGACGACGCCAATGTGGACCGGTTCTGCAACATGCTGGACGAGATGCGCCGGCGCACCCAGACCCGCTTCATCGCCATCACCCACAATCCGGTCACCATGGCCCGCATGGACCGGCTGTTTGGGGTCACCATGGCCGAGCGGGGCGTGTCCCAGCTGGTGTCGGTGGACCTCCGTCAGGCCGAAGCTCTGGCGGCCGAATAGAGGGCCTGGGCCACGAATCCAGGCCTTTAGGCCGATAGGCGAGCGAAATCAAACAATTAGAGTGGGGCGTGAGCGCCTTGACGCTGCACCTGCTCACCTTTAGGTTCCGCCGCGATCGAACCAGGGGCGCCGCGGGGCCGCCCGCGCCCCCGGGAAGGCGTCATCCGCTCATGTCGCAACCGCACGATCCGCACGATGAGGCGCTGAAACGCCTCGACGCCAGACTGGATGCAGTCAAGGCGGCGCGGGAGGCGAGGACGCGGAAGGCGCAGTTCGATACGGGCGCGATCGGCGCCGGCTACAAGCTTGTGGCCGAGCTGATCGGGGGCGTCCTGGGGGGACTTGGCCTTGGCTGGGTCTTCGATCAATGGGTCGGAACCTCTCCCTGGGGCTTGCTCCTGGGGGTCCTTGTGGGTACCGGCCTTGCGGTGTTTCTGATCGCGCGCTCGGCGGGACGCATGAGCGCGCAGGCGGCGGCGAAGGCCGGACCGGTTTCCTCGGTCCCCTTCGACGACGAAGACGATGAAGATGACGGCTGGCCCGCGGGGCCTGGCCAGAACGAGAGGGACTGAGGCGTGGCCGACCCGATGCACCAGTTCGAGATCCAGCAGGTTCTCGAGCTTCCCACCGTTGCCGGCTTCGATCTGTCGATCACCAATTCGGCCCTGTGGATGATGATTTCCGCGGCCTGCGTGACCCTGTTCTTCGCCGCGGCCTCGGCCAAGGCCGCCGTGGTTCCCGGGCGCCTGCAGTCGGTGGGGGAGATGCTCTATGAGCTGATCCACGACCTGACCGACTCGATCATCGGCCACGAAGGCAAGCGCTACTTCCCCTTCATATTCACCCTGTTCGCCTTCATCCTGGCGATGAACCTGCTGGGCATGGTGCCCTATTTCTTCACCTCGACCTCTCAGCTGGCGGTGACCGCCACCCTGGGCGTCCTGGTGATCGCGGTGGTCATCGCCGTGGGCTTCGCCCGCAACGGCCTGGGCTTCTTCAAGCTTTTCGTCCCCTCCGGCGTGCCCTTCTTCGTGCTGCCGCTGGTGGTGGTGATCGAGATCATCTCCTTCCTGGTCCGCCCGGTGACGCTGGCCCTTCGTCTGTTCGGCAACATGGTGGGCGGCCACGTGGTGCTGAAGGTGTTCGGCGGCTTCGTCGTCTCGCTGGGCGCGCTGGGCGCGCTGGGCGTCGTCGGCGCCCTGGTCACCCTGACCGGCACGGTGGCCATCACCGCCCTGGAGTTCATGGTCGCGTTCCTGCAGGCGTTCGTCTTCGCCGTGCTGGCCTGCGTCTATCTGAACGACGTCGTGAACCTGCATAGCCACTGATCACGACCGACAACTCACCCCGTTACCCGACCCCATCGCTTAAACGGAGCACTTCGATGGATCCCCTTGCTGCTAAGTACATCGGCGCTGGCCTGGCGATGCTGGGCATGATCGGCGCCGGTATCGGCCTCGGCACCATGTTCGGCCAATACCTCAACGGCGCCCTGCGCAACCCGTCGGCCTCGGCCGGCGAGCGTCCGATGCTCTTCCTGGGCATGGCGCTGACCGAAGCCCTGGGCATCTTCGCCTTCGTGGTCGCGCTGCTGATCCTGTTCGCCGCCTAAGGCGACACCATCCGTGCGTTGGGGGGCGGGCTGTCGCACGGCCCGCCTTTCGCATAACCCACGTGACGGAAGCGCAGACTTAACGGAGCGCCGTGATGGCCCAGACTTCCCCTGAGCTCGATCCGGGCGGCGCGGTGGTGCAAACCCCGCACACGACCCCGAGCCACGACCTGCACGAGATGACGGCGGGCGAGGAGCACGCCTCGGGCCTGCCCCAGTTCGAGTTCGGCTACTGGCCGGGCCAGGTCTTCTGGCTGCTCATCGTCTTCGTCATCCTCTATGTCGTTCTCTCCAAGCTCTTCCTGCCTCGGGTGGGCGGAGCGATCGAGGCCCGCGCGGCCAAGATCGAGGGCGATCTCGCCGAGGCCCGCGCCGCGCGCGACGAGGCCGAGCGCCAATCCGCCGAGGCCGCGGCCGAACTGGCCCAGGCCCGCGCCCGCGCCCAGAAGACCGCCGCCGAGGCCAAGGCCGCCGCCAAGGCCGAGGCCGATGCGCGCAACGCCGCCGAAGAGGCCAAGCTTAACGAACGCCTGACCGCCGCCGAGGCCGCCATCCAGGCCAGCCGCGAACAGGCCATGGCCAATGTTCGCACCGTGGCCGCCGAAACCGCTGAAGCCATCGTCGAGAAGCTGAGCGGTACGCCGGCGACCCGCGCCGAGGTCGAGGCCGCCCTGGCCCAGACCGCCTAAGGAGAGGCCGATGTCCGAGTTTTTCATCGCCCCGGAATTCTGGGTCCTCGTCGCGGTCCTGCTGTTCTTCGGCCTGCTGATTTATCTGAAGGTCCCTGCGGCCATGGGCCGGGCGCTCGACGCCCGGGCCGGGAAGATCCAGGCCGAGCTGGACGAGGCCCAGCGCCTGCGGGCCGAGGCCCAGGCCCTGCTGGCCGAGATCAAGACCCAGCGGGAAGAGACCGAGAAGATGGCCCGCGACATGCTGGCCCAGGCCCAGGAGGACGCCGAGCGCCTGCGCAAGGAGTCCGCCGTCAAGCTTGAGGAGCAGATCGCCCGTCGCACCCAGATGGCCGAGCGCAAGATCGCCACCGCCGAGGCCCAGGCCGCGGCCGAGGTGAAGGCCGCCGCCGCCGAAATGGCCGCCGAAGCCGCCCGCGGCGTCCTGGCCGGCCGCATCGCTGGCGCGACCTCCGACCCCCTGGTGGACAAGGCCCTGGGCCAGCTGGCCGCCAAGCTGCAGTAGCGAACGGCCCGAACGAACGGCCCGAAAGCCAGCCTCAAGACGCCGCCCCGGTTCGCCAGGGCGGCGTTTTTGTTTCAGCGCCTCAGGCGTTGCGGCGGCGGAAAGGCCGGCGAGCCCGGGCGGCCATGCGATAGCGGCGCGGCGTGAGAAGCCGCTCGAGGCGCAGCACCATCTGCCAGGCCACCGGCGCCACTTCCGGCCGCCGGCGCAGCAGTCGCCGGATCGGATGGAGCAGGCGCGGATGGGCGCGCTGGGCGCGGATGAAGGCCCGCCTGGCCCGATAGGAATTGCGCAGGATGAGGATCATCCCGACCACCGCCACCGGCAGCCCCATGGGTCCCGGCAGGGGGGCGATCAGGGCGCCCAGGATCACCAGCAGCCCGCCCAGCGCCATGAGGGCGAGCCGGGCGGCCCGTCCGGCCAGACGGCCGAACAGATCGTGCGAGGCGGGACGGCCATCAAGCCGGGCGCTGGGGACGAGGGACACGCGCAATAACCTGGGATCGCGCGCGATCCGGCCCGTTCGGGGAGGCAGGGCCCCCGCGCGCTCACCTCATATGTGAACACGCCTGAGTGACTTAAAGGTGGCGGGAGGCGCTGATCGCGCCTCCCGCGCAGCTTATTCCGCCGCCAGCGGCGCCGGCGCCACACCCGCCTCGGGCTTCCAGGTGAGGCGCGGCTTGCGCGCCGCCAAGGTCTCGTCCAGGCGGCGCAGAGGGGCCAGGTGCGGAGCGGCCTTGAACCGCTCGGAATCCCCGGCCTTGGCCGCGCCGGCCAAGGCGATGAGCGCCTCGCAGAAGCGGTCCAGCTCCTGCTTGGATTCGGTCTCGGTGGGCTCGATGAGCATGGCCCCGTGCACCACCAGAGGGAAGTACATGGTCATCGGGTGGAAGCCCTCGTCGATCATCGCCTTGGCGAAGTCGAGCGTGGTCACCCCGGTGCCTTCCAGCCAGGCGTCGTCGAACAGGGCCTCGTGCATGCAGGGGCCGTCGGGGAAGGCCGCCGTCATCACACCCGAGAGCCGCGCCTTGATGTAGTTGGCGTTGAGCACCGCATCCTCAGCCACCTGCCGCAGACCGTCGGCGCCGTGGCTGCGCATATAGGCGTAGGCGCGCACGAACATGCCCATCTGGCCGTGGAAGGCGCTCATGCGGCCAAAGGCCTGGGCGGCCTCGGCCACCGTCTCCTCCACCAGATGCAGCCCCCCGGCCCCATGCACCACCCAGGGGGCGGGCGCGAAGGGGGCGAGGGCTTCCGACAGGACCACCGGGCCAGCGCCCGGCCCGCCGCCCCCATGGGGGGTGGAGAAGGTCTTGTGCAGGTTGATGTGCATGGCGTCGACGCCCAGGTCGCCCGGGCGCACCCGGCCGACGATGGCGTTGAAGTTGGCGCCGTCGCAGTAGAAATAAGCCCCGGCCTCATGGGTGAGACGGGCGATCTCGATGATGTCCCGCTCGAACAGGCCGCAGGTGTTGGGATTGGTCACCATGATGGCGGCCACGTCCGGCCCCAGCTTGGCCGCCAGATCAGCCAGATCCACCCGCCCGTCTTCGGTCTGGGCGATCTCGGTCACCGAATAGCCCACAAAGGCCGCCGTGGCCGGATTGGTGCCATGGGCCGAGGTGGGCACCAGAACGCGCCGACGCGCGGCGTCGCCCCGGGCCTCGTGCGCGGCGCGGATGGCCAGGAGGCCGCAGAGCTCGCCATGGGCGCCGGCCTTGGGCGACAGGGCCACCGCCGGCATGCCGGTGAGCGTCTTCAGCCAATGGGCCAGGCGGTCCATCAGCGCCAGGGCGCCCTGGGTGGTGGAGACCGGCGCCAGGGGGTGCAGGTCGGCGAAGCCCGCCAGCCGGGCCATCTTCTCGTTCAGCCGCGGATTGTGCTTCATCGTGCACGAGCCCAGGGGATAGAGGGCCAGGTCGATGGCGTGGTTCTTCTGCGACAGGCGCACATAGTGGCGCATGGCCTCAGGCTCGGACAGGCCCGGCAGGCCGATGGGGGCGCGGCGAACCAGGTCCCCCAGGTCCGAGGCGTCGGCGGAAGCCTCCGGCAGATCCACGCCGGTCTTGCTCCAGCCGTCCCGTTCGAAGATCAGCGCCTCGTCCTGCAGCAGGGCGCGCCCGCCGGTGAGGGAGGCGAAGCCGGGCTCCAGGGGCTGGACATCCTCCGGCCGGGTGGGCCGACCGACATTTTGCATGGTCATGCGGAGGTCCTCCGGGAAAGCGCCTGGGCGAAGGCGTCAATATCCTCGTCCAGGGTGGTCTCAGTGGCGGCGCACAGCAGCACGTCGTCGAGGCCGGCCTTGGGGTCCAGGCGCGAGAAGGGCACCCCCGCCACCACGCCGTCGGCCAGCAGATCGTCCACCGCCTGGGCGGCATTCATGGGCAGGCGCACGGCGATCTCGTTGAAGAAGCGCGGGGTCAGCACCTCGACGCCCTTCACCGCCCCCAGGGCGTCGCGCAGGCGGCGCGCCTTGGCGTGGTTGATCTCCGCCAGCCGCCGCAAACCCACCTCGCCCAGCAGGGTCAGGTGGATGGTGAAGGCGAGCGCGCAGAGCCCCGAATTGGTGCAGATGTTGGAGGTCGCCTTTTCCCGGCGGATATGCTGCTCGCGGGTGGAGAGGGTCAGGACGAAGCCGCGGCGGCCCTCGGCGTCCACGGTCTCGCCGCACAGGCGGCCCGGCATCTGGCGGACCAGCTTCTCCCGACAGGCGAAGAGGCCGATATAGGGACCGCCGAAGTTCAGCGCATTGCCGATGGACTGGCCCTCGGCCACGGCGATGTCGGCGCCCATCTCGCCCGGAGACTTCAGCAGGCCGTAGCTGACCGCCTCGGTGGTGACGACGATCAGCAGGGCCCTGGCCGCATGGGCCGCCTCGGCGATCTTCGTCACGTCGGTGACCACGCCGAAGACGTTGGGACTCTGCACCACCACGCAGGCGGTCTCCGAATCGATCGCGGCGATGACCTCGGCCTCGGCGTCGATGGCCACGGGCTGGCGGACGATCTCCATGCCCTCGGCATGGG
Source organism: Phenylobacterium sp. (assembly GCF_036723115.1). GTDB lineage: Bacteria > Pseudomonadota > Alphaproteobacteria > Caulobacterales > Caulobacteraceae > Phenylobacterium. The sequence continues at coordinate 49,476 of NZ_DAIMHV010000002.1, forward strand.
CGATGGTCTGGGTGGTGGCGGCGTAGTGGGGATGCAGCCCGCCCGAGAGAATGGCCTTTTCCCGGCGGGTCACCCGCTGGGCCATCATCACGGCCTCGGCGCAGGCCGTGGAGCCGTCGTACATGGAGGCGTTGGCCACATCCAGGCCGGTGAGCGCGGCCACCTGGGTCTGGAACTCGAACAGGACCTGCAGCGTCCCCTGAGCGATCTCCGGCTGGTAGGGGGTGTAGCTGGTGAGGAATTCCGACCGCTGGATCACATGGTCCACCGTGGCCGGAACATGATGGCGATAGGCGCCGGCCCCGCAGAAGAACGGCCCGGCCCCAGCCGAACGGTTCAGAGCCGCCAGCCCCGCCAGCTCCCGCTCGACCTCCAGTTCCCCGGCGTGCAGGGGCAGGTCCACGGGGCCGGGAAGGCGCGCGGCGGCAGGAACATCGACGAACAGCTCGTCGATGGAGGCGGCGCCGATGACGCCCAGCATCTGGGCGCGGTCGGCGGGGGTGAGCGGCAGGTAGCGCATGGGGTCTAGAGCGTCTCCAGGAAGGCGTCGTAGGCGGCGCGGTCCATCAGGGACTCGTACTCGGCCTTGTCGGCGACCTTGATCTTGGCGAACCAGCCGCCGGCCTCGGGCTCGGCGTTGACGGTCTCGGGGGCCTCGCCCAGGGCGCCGTTGGCCTCCACGACCTCGCCGGACAGGGGGGCGTAGACGTCGGAGGCGGCCTTGACCGATTCCACCACCGCCAGGCCCTCGCCGGACTTCACGGCCTTGCCGACGTCAGGCGTCTCGACGAACACCACATCGCCCAGCTGCTCGGCGGCATAGGCGGTGATGCCCACAGTGGCCACGTCGCCGTCCAGCGAGACCCATTCGTGATCCTTGGTGAAGCGCATGCTTCGCAGTTCCTTCTCTCAGATCTTGCGCACGTAGCGATGGGGGACGAAGGGCAGAGGCGCGACCACGCAGGCCTGGGCCTTGCCCCTCACGATCACCTGCAACTCGGTTCCCACCTGGGCCAGGGCCGGGGGCACGAAGCCGAGCGCGATGGGATGGCCAAGGGTGGGGGAAAACCCGCCGGAGGTCACCACCCCCACCACCTGGCCCGAAGCATCGGCGATCTCCGCGCCCTCGCGGGCCGGGGCGCCGGTGATGGTCAGGCCCACGGCCTTGCGCGACACCTCGCCGGCCAGCTCCTGGGCGATGCGGGCCGCGCCGGGGAAATCGCGGGCGTCCCGGCGCTTCTTCGAGACCGCAAAGGCGAGGCCCGCCTCAATGGGAGAGACGGTCTCGTCCAGGTCGTGCCCATAGAGGGGCAGCCCCGCCTCCAGGCGCAGGCTGTCGCGGGCGCCCAGACCGATGGGCCGTACCCGCTCATCGGCCAGCAGCGTCGCCCAGACTCGGGGCGCCTCGCCGCCGGGCACCGAAATCTCGTAGCCGTCCTCGCCCGTATAGCCCGAGCGCGACACGATGGCGTCGGTCCCGAAGGCGGTCATGGCGGCGGTCTCCATGAAGACCAGGCGCGCGGCGTCGGGAGCGTGTTGCGCCAGCACCAGGGCGGCCTTGGGCCCCTGCAGGGCCAGCAGGGCGCGGTCTTCCAGGCGGTCGATGCGCACCTGGCCGGCCAGTTCGTCGTCGATGACCTTGAAGTCGTTGTCCTTGCAGGCGCCGTTGACCACCACGAACAGGCCGTCGTCATCGGGACGCCCGGCCATCAGATCATCGATGATCCCGCCCTTCTTGTTCAGAAGGACGGAGTAGCGCTGCTTGCCGGGCTTGAGGCCGATGAAGTCGCCGGGCGTCACCTCCTCGAAGGCCGACAGGGGGGAGACGCCGCGCAGGCGGGCCTGACCCATGTGGGAGACATCAAACAGGCCGGCGTTTTCCCGGGTCCACAGATGCTCCTTGAGCACGCCGTCCCGGTACTGGACGGGCATATGGTAGCCGGCGAAGGGCACCATGCGCGCGCCCGCCTCGAGATGGGCCTCGTAGAGCGGGGTCTTTTTCAGGTCGGCGTCGGCCAAGGCGATCTCCAGCTGATGATTCGGCGCGTCCGGGCGCATGACCGCCCCGTCGACCCGCGCCCCCGCTGTCCCTGAGCCTGAGAGATTTAGGGGCGATCCGCGAGGGGATCCGACCCACTGCTCCTTCGGCGAGCCCTACCTTTCGGCGAGCTTCTTTCCAGCGTTCATCAGCCCTTCGCGGTCCTTTTGCCTGAGCGTTTCCGGGGCGGTTGCGCCTTCGGCGCCGGGGCGTCGCCGACCCGGTCTCTCCCGCGAGGAGTGCTCGGAAACTCCGCGATCCCCCGGCGGGAGTCAACGCGCAAAGTGTGCGCTGCGGCAGGGCGGGGCCAAGTGCTCAGTCGCGCGCCGGAGGGTTCGCCCCTGACACGCGCGCCACCCGACCCCCGCGCTCGTACCAGCCCCTGCTCCGGTTCACGACCGCCACCAGGGTCAGCATCACCGGGACCTCGATCAGCACGCCCACCACGGTGGCCAGGGCCGCGCCGGAATTGAGTCCGAACAGGCTGATGGCCGCGGCCACGGCGAGCTCGAAGAAGTTGCTCGCGCCGATCAGGGCCGAAGGCCCGGCGATGCAGTGGGCCTCGCCCGTCACCCGATTGAGCAGATAGGCCAGGCCGAAAATGAAATAGGTCTGGATGGCGATGGGGACCGCCAGCAGGGCGATCACCCCGGGCTGACGCAGGATCTGCTCGCCCTGAAAGGCGAAGAGCAGGACCACCGTGGCCAGCAGGGCCATGATCGACACCGGCTGCACGCCGCGCAGGAACCGCTCGAGGCCGACCCCGTCGCCTTGCGCCAGCCAGAGGCGCAGCCCCTGGGCGATGATCACCGGCACGACGATGTAGATGGCCACCGAAAGCAGCAGGGTCTCCCACGGCACGACGATGGCCGACAGGCCGAGCAGCAGGCCGACGATGGGCGCGAAGGCGACCACCATGATCGCATCGTTCAGCGCCACCTGGCTCAGGGTGAAGGGGGGATCGCCGCGGGTCAGATTGCTCCAGACGAACACCATGGCCGTGCACGGCGCGGCGCCCAGAAGAATGAGGCCGGCGATATAGCTGGCGATCTCCGCTTCCGGCAGCAGAGGGCGGAACAGCCAGCCGATGAACACCCAGCCCAGCAGGGCCATGGTGAAGGGCTTGACCGCCCAGTTGGCGAACAGGGTGACCCCGATGCCGCGCCAGTGCCGCCCCACCCCCGCCAGAGCGCGGAAGTCGATCTTCACCAGCATGGGGATGATCATCGCCCAGATCAGCACGGCCACCGGCAGGTTCACCTGGGCGACCTCCAGGGCCGCCACCCGTTGGAAGGCCGGGGCGAAGATCTGGCCCAGGGCCACGCCGGCGACGATGCACAGCGCCACCCAGAGCGTCAGGTAGCGCTCGAAGACCGGCATTCTGGGGGGAGAGGCCTGCGAAGATCTCACAGCGGGGCGTCCTGGTGGATCTGCTGCAGGGCGGATTTCAGCTGCGCGGTGTCCCGCGTCAGGTCCAGCGCGGTCAGGGCGACGATACGCGCCTCCAGCTGGGCGTAGGCCCTAGCGAAGGCCGCCGGGGCGGCGTCGGCTTCGGCGGCGGCGGGGTCGGGCAGCCCCCAGTGGGCGGCCGCGGGGCGCCCGGGCCAGATGGGACAGACCTCTCCGGCGGCGTTGTCGCAGACGGTGATGATCAGATCGAGCTCCGGCGCCCCGGGCGGGGCGAACTCGTCCCAACTCTTGGACCGCAGGCCCGAAACATCATGACCCCGGGCGGCCAGCAGTTTGAGGCTTTCGGGATGGACCTGACCCTTGGGCATGGACCCCGCGGAATGGCCGATCCAGCGCCCGGCCCCCAGCGCATTGAGCAGGGCCTCGGCGAGAATGGATCGCGCCGAATTGCCCGTACAGAGAAAGAGGACGCGCCGCGGCGCCGGATCGGTCAGAGACATGACGGCCTCAGCAGCAGGCGGGCGCAGGGGCGGCCGGCGCAGGCGTCGGCGCGCCGCAGCACGCCTCGCCCTCGGTCATCGCCGGAACATCGTCCTCGCCATAGGTGGTCGCCTCGCCGAAGGTATGGAAGGTCTCCCAGCGCAGGCCGGAGGGATCGCTGACCCAGCTCTTGTCCGACCGGGCGTAGCAGCAGGTGGCCGCCTCCTGGTCGAAGGTCGTCTCCCCCGCCGCCTTCAGGCGTCCGGCCAGCTGGACCAGCTCCGCGCCCTCGTCCACATGGATACCCAGGTGATCGACTCCCGGCGCGCCGCCTCGGGCGGAGATGGCGAAGTTCACCTTCGGGTCGTCCAGCTGCCACTTGGCGTAGTCGTCCTTCACCACGCTGGGCGAGGCGCCGAACAGGGTGGTGTAGAACTGGCGGGAGCGTTCGAGATCTTCCACCGACACATGAACGTGCAGACGCTTCATTGGACTGTTCCTTGGGGCTGATCGCAGCAGGCCAGGGCCGCCGCCGTGACGGGCGCGCAGACTTCAGGACGGCCCTGGCAGCAGTCCTGCATGAGGTAGAGCAACAGGTCCCCCATGCCCTCATAGTCGGCGCTGTAGATGATCGAGCGACCGTCCCGGCGTGAGCGGATCAGGCCGGCATTGGCGAGAATGGTCAGCTGGGCCGACAGGGTGTTGGGCGCGACGCCGGCGGCCTTGGCCAGATCGCCGGCGGCCAGCCCCTCCCGGCCCGCCTGGACCAGACGGCGGAAGACATCCAACCGACCCTGCTGGGCCAGGGCGGACAGACGTTTGAGGGCGGTCTCGATTTCCATATTTCTATGATTATGGAAATGTAGAACCGAAGTCAAGCTCTGATGCGAACTCGGGGTCGCAGGGGCGCCTACATGCGTTCGGGGGCTTCGATACCCAGAAGGTCCAGGGCCAGTTCCAGCTGGCGCAGGGTCACCGCCGCCAGGGTCAAACGGGAGGCGCGGACGTCTTCGCTGTCGGCGGCCATGATCGGGCAGGCCGCATAGAAGCGGGAAAAGGCCTGGGCCAGCTTGTAGGCATGGTCTGCGATGAAGTTGGGCGCCTTGCGCTCATAGGCCTCGGCCAGGGCGTGGTCGAAGGCGTCGAGCAAAAGGGCGAGCTCGCGCTCGGCGGGCTCGGCCACCACGATCGGCCCCGCGGCCGCGCCCTCGTCGGCGGCCCGCCGCAGCACCGACTTCACCCGCACCGCCTGATACAGCAGATACGGACCGGTCTTGCCCTCGAAGCTGGTGAAGCGGTCCAGATCGAAGACATAGGAGGTGCCCCGGAAGTTCTGCAGGTCGGCGAACTTCAGGGCGGCCACGGCCACCTTGTGGGCCACATCCTCGAAGGCGTCCTCGGTGAAGCCCGCCCCCAGATCGGCTTCGCGCAGGCGCTCGCGGGCCTTTTCCCGGGTCATCTCGATGAGGTCGTGCAGCTTGAGCACGCCCCCCTCGCGGGTCTTGAAGGGCTTGCCGTCGGCGCCGTTCATGGTGCCGAAGCCGATGTGCTCCAGCGCCCCCTCGGCCGCATAGCCGGCCAGATAGGCGGCGCGGAAGACGATCTCGAAGTGATCGGCCTGCCGCTGGTCCACCACATAGAGCACGTGGTCGGGACCGAAGCTGCGCTTGCGGTCCAGGATGGTGGCGAGGTCGGTGGTGCCGTACATGGCCGACCCTTCCGAGGAGACCACCAGCAGGGGCGGCAGCTCGCGCTTGTCGCCTTCGCGGTTCACCCGGACGATCCGGGCGCCCTGGTCGTCCACCAGCAGGGCCTTGGCCTCCAGATCGGCGACCATCTCCGGGATCAGGGGATCGGCGTCGCTCTCCCCCTTCCACAGGTCGAAGTCCACGCCGATGGCGTGGAAGTCCCGCGCCAGGGCCACCTGGGTCACCCGGGCGAAGTGCCGCCACAGCAGGAAATAGCCCGGCCGGCGGGCCTGGAGATCGGCGGTCAGGCGCCGCGCGCGGTCGCGGTAGTCGGGGTCTTCCTTGCCCTTGGCCGCGGCGGCCGGATAGAGCCGGTCGAGATCGGCCAGGCTGATCCGTTCGTCCAGGGCCTCGAAGGCCTTGGCTTCCTCGTCCTCGGTGAGCGGCGAGGTGCGGCCGTTCACCTGCTCCACCAGCTTGGCGATGAACGGGTCCTCGTCACAGACGGCCCCGATCAGCAGACCCATCTGATAGCCCCAGTCGCCGAAGTGGGCGTCGCCCACCACCTCGTCGCCCCGAAACCGGTAAAGCCGTTTGATGGCCTCGCCGATGATGGAGGACCGCAGGTGGCCCACATGCATGGGCTTGGCCACATTGGGGCCGCCATAGTCCACCAGGACGCGGCGGGGCGTATCGACCCTGGCCGCGCCGACGCGGGGATCGCCGGCGATCTCATTGGCGCGGGCCGAGAGCGCCCCGGCGCTCACCCGCATATTGATGAAGCCGAGGCCCGCGATCTCCACCGAGGCCAGGCGCGGATCGCTAGCCAGGGCGGCCACCACGCCCGCGGCGATCTCCCGCGGGTCGCGCTTGGCCTGCTTGGCCGCGGCCAGGGCGCCGTTGCACTGGAAGTCGGCCAGGTCTGGCCGGTCGGACGGAGTCACCCGGCCAAGCTCGGCCGGCAGACCCGCGGCGGCGAAGGCGGCCGAAACCGCCTCGCCCAGCCCACGCTTAAGCTCGCTCATGGGGTGGCGGTCGGCGTCCCGGCGCTGGCCTCGGGCGTGCCCACGTCGATGCGGAAGCGTTTACCGGCGCGGTTGAACTCGGCCATCTGCGGCGTCACGTCGAAGCCCACCAACACTTCGAAATTGGCGCCGCTGGTGGTCAGCTGGGCCCGGGGGATGACGATGCCTTCCAGGGTCTGGCGCACATAGGTGCGATCCTCGCCGGCGCGGAAGGTCACGGGCAGGTCGAAATACTCCTTGGCGATGACCGCGTCGTTGCGCTTGGTCACCGCCACCCAGTAGCGATAGGTTTTCTGGCCGCCCTGGGCCATGGGTCCGCGGCCCAGTTCGAACAGCATCTCCATGGACAGGCGGATGGGCTCCTCGTCCTTGTAGGAGCAGCCGCCCGAAACGCCCTGAATCTCGCCGGTATAGGCCACCGCCGAGGACGCCTCCTGGGCGCCCTGGAACTCAATATAGCGGCCGGCGTCGTAGAGCACCTTGACGAAGGGGCAGGGACCAGCGTTGCGCAACTGCGGCAGCGGCGCCTGGCGATCGCCCCATTCGCTGGCGCGGGCCCGCCGGTCGGCGGCGCTGTCGCTGCTGTCGTCCTGGCCGCGCCCACGGGACTGGGCGTAGGCGTCCGTCGGAACTTGGCTGGCGGCGGCGGCGAGGGCGCATAACGCGGTCAGCAGGATACGGCGCATGGAATGTCCAAATGTCTCGGCGCGCTGAAACCGCGCGTGAAGGGCCTCTACTAATGGTTCTCGAATGAGGCCGCAACGCGGCTGGCGGCGCGGGCGCGAAGCCCCTAACTTGCAGGCCCATGAGCGCCTCCTCCGACAAGCCTCCCCTGACCGTCCGCCTGGCCGCCCCCCGGGGCTTCTGCGCGGGGGTGGACCGGGCGATCCAGATCGTCGAGCGGGCCATCGCGCGCTATGGCGCCCCGGTCTATGTCCGCCACGAGATCGTCCATAACCGCCATGTGGTGGACCGCCTGCGGGCGCTGGGCGCGGTGTTCGTCGAGGAGCTGGACGAATGCCCCGCCGACCGGCCGGTGGTCTTCTCCGCCCATGGGGTGCCCAAGTCGGTGCCGGCTGAGGCCCAGGCGCGGCGAATGCTCTATCTGGACGCCACCTGCCCCCTGGTCTCCAAGGTCCATGTGGAGGCCCAGCGGCATTTCGAGGCGGGCAAGGAGATCGTGCTGATCGGCCATGCGGGGCATCCCGAGGTGATCGGCACCATGGGCCAGCTGCCCGAGGGCGCCGTCACCCTCATCGAGACCGTGGACGACGCCGCGCGGTTCCAGCCGCGCGATCCCGCCAATGTCGCCTTCGCCACCCAGACCACCCTGTCGGTGGACGACACCGCCGACATCGTCGGCGTGCTGAAGGCCCGCTTTCCCGAGATCGCCGCCCCCCACAAGGAAGACATCTGCTACGCCACCACCAACCGCCAGGAGGCCGTCAAGGTCGTGGCCGAAGGCTCCGACCTGCTGCTGGTGATCGGCTCGGCCAACTCCTCCAATTCCGTGCGTCTGGCCGAGGTGGGCCGCCGGGCCGGCTGCCCGGCCCATCTCATCGATGACGCGAGCGCGCTGGACTTCGCCTGGCTGGAAGGCGCCCGCCAGGTGGGGGTGACAGCGGGCGCCTCAGCGCCTGAAGACCTGGTCCAGGCCCTGCTGGCGCGTCTGGGCGAGCGGTACGCGGTGACGGTGGAGACGGTGGAATCGGCCCGCGAGACGGTGAGCTTCAAGCTGCCCCGGGGGCTGAGCGAGCCGGCCTGACCCGCTCGGATCGCCGCGGGCCTGAGCGAAATCCCGGGACAAGCGCGCCGCCCGGCTTGACCGCGCCCGCGGCCTCCCTCATGCCCCGGACCCATGGCCGTCTATACTGATCTGTCCGACGAGGAGCTGGACCTCCTTCTCGCCCGCTACGACCTGGGCGCGCCCCTGGCTTTCAAGGGCATCGCCGAGGGGGTTGAGAATTCCAACTTCCTGCTGGAGACCGAGGCCGGCCACTTCATCCTGACCGTCTATGAGAAGCGGGTGCGGAAGGAGGATCTGCCCTTCTTCCTCGGGCTCATGCGCTGGCTGGCCGATCACGACTATCCCTGCGCCACCCCCATGCCGGGCCTGGACGGCGGCCTGATCCAGGAGGTTCGCGGCAAGCCGGCGGCGATCGTCAGCTTCCTGCCCGGCCTTTCGGTGCGCAGGCCGAGCGCCCGGCACTGCCGTGAGGCCGGCGAAGGGCTAGCCCGCCTGCACCTGGCCGCCGAGGGCTTTCCCATGGCCCGGACGAACGACCTCGGCCAGACCGCCTGGGCGCCCCTGTTCGCCGGCCTTCACGAAGCGGCCGAAGCTCTGAAGCCTGGACTGTCGGCCACCATCGCGGCGGACCTGGACCGGTTGGCCGCCGCCTGGCCCCAGGGCCTGCCCACGGGAATCGTCCACGCCGACTACTTCCCGGACAATGTGTTCTTCCAGGGGGAGCGGTTCGCCGCGACCATCGACTTCTATTTCGCCTGCGTGGACGCGCTGGCCTATGACATCGCCGTGGCGCTGAACGCCTGGTGCTTCGAGGCCGACGGCAGCTTCAACATCACCAGCGCCCGGGCGCTGGTGGCCGGCTATGAGACCCACCGCGCTCTGAGCAGCGCCGAGCGCGCCGCCCTGCCCGTCCTGGCCCACGGCGCGGCCATGCGCTTCTTCCTGACGCGTCTGCACGACTGGGGGGCGACGCCGGCCGGCGCCCTGGTCAAGCCCAAGGACCCGCTGGAATATGAGCGCAAGCTCGCCGTCCACCGCAGCGCCCCCGACCTCGTGCTGTTCGGCGACCAGGCATGACGCCCCAGGTGGTGATCTATACGGACGGCGCGTGCAGCGGAAATCCGGGCCCCGGCGGCTGGGGCGCCGTCCTGCTGTGGGGCGATCGCGAGAAGACGCTCTGCGGCGGGGAGCCGGCGACCACCAACAACCGCATGGAAATGATGGCCGCCATCCAGGCCCTGGAGGCGCTCAACCGGCCCTGCCGGGTGGAGCTGCATACCGACAGCCAGTACCTGATGAAGGGCATCACCGAGTGGCTGCCCGGCTGGAAGGCGCGGGGCTGGAAGACGGCCTCAAGGGAGCCGGTGAAGAACGCCGACCTCTGGCGCAGGCTGGACGAGGCCCGCCTGCGCCACCAGGTGGACTGGCGCTGGGTCAAGGGTCATGCGGGCCACGAACTGAACGAGCGCGCCGACGCCTTGGCCCGGCAGGGCCTGAAGGAGGCTCAGGCCGCCCCGCCCATGGCCAGGAACCCCACATAGGCCACATAGGCCATGAGGAAGGCCGCCGACTCCAGGCGCTTCAACCCGCCGCCGGTGCGCATGAAGGCGATGAGCGCCACGGTGGCCGCCGCCATCACCCAGATGTCCAGGCGGGCGATCTCCGGGGGCACGCGGATGGGATAGACCATGGCCGTGACGCCCAGAATGCCCAGGATGTTGTAGATGTTGGAGCCGATCACATTACCCAGGGCCACGTCGCTGTGGCGACGCAGGGCGGCCACCACGCAGGCCACCAGCTCTGGCAAGGATGTGCCCACGGCGACCACGGTCAGGCCGATCACCGTGTCGGACACCCCCAGCCCCTCGGCCAGGTCGATGGCGCCGGAGACCAGCATGCGCGCGCCGCCCACCGTGAGTGCGATGCCGGCGGCGGTGAGCGCCACATTGATCCCCATGCCGCGCCAGTCCTTAGGCCGCGGCTCGCCTGCCCCCTCCGCGGCCTCCTGCCGGCGCTCGCGCAGATAGGCCTGGACGATGTAGCCCACGAGCAGCAGGACCAGCACCAGGCCGAACCACAGGTCGATGAAGCCCGCCAACACGGCGACGACGCCGGCAGCCGAGGCCACGGCGAGCGCGATCATGTCGCGCCGGATGATCGAGGGCTTGAGCATGATGGGGGCGATCACCCCCGTGACCCCCAGGATCAGCAGGATGTTGGCGATGTTGGAGCCCACCACATTGCCCACGGCGATGCCCGGCGCCTCGCGCATGGCGGCGGTGAGGCTGGTGACGAGCTCCGGCGTGGAGGTGCCGAAGCCCACGAGCACAAGGCCGCTCAGCAGGGGTGACACCCCCACAGCCCGTGCGGCGCCGACCGCGCCGCGCACCAGGATTTCGCCGCCCACGCCCAGAAGGACGAGGCCGCCCAGCAGCAGCAGAAAGGTGATCATGGGCAGCGCGCTCCGGGCTGCGACGTCGGTTGGGGGTGATCTGGGCGCATGGCCTCTCCTGGCAGGGTCGCATGGGCGCTCGCACAGGGGTGTCGTCCGGACCCTGATCGAGCTCACTCGATGCGGTCCGACATCACGCTTCCAGAGGAAGCGTCAGAGGGGCCCGGTCCGCGGCGGTTAGATTGTGGTGGCGCTTCAGGCGTTCAAGGGGTCATGCCGGGCATTGTTGAAGCTGGTTTCAGGGTCGTTTGAGAGCCGGCGCGGACGGCGGTTCAGGAGAAAGCGCAGGCTCAAGGCCAAGTTCCGCGGCGCGGCGCGCTTCAGCCTCCCGGGGGTCCAGGCGATAGGCCACCGAGCCCATGCGCCGGGCCAGGGCCTCGCCCCGGCGGGCGGCCGCCACCTCGGCCAGGCGGCTGTCTCGACTGCAGGCCGGAAACTCCGCCCGGCGGGCGGCGAAGCCTGAGTTGAAGGCCTCTTTCAGTCGCCGGTCCAGGGTGGCGTCGGGCGCTTCGGCATCGGTCATGCCGAGCATCCGATCCCGCCAGAACTGATCATAGGCGCCGTTGCAGGCCTGGCGCAGGGCGTGGCTCTCGCCCAGGGCGTAGGCCAGGTCGATCAGGCTCTGCCGATGGGCGGGCGACCGCTCCTGGGCCAGGGTGGGACCGGCGGCCAGCAGCAGGCCGACCGTCAGCACGAAGATGTGGGCGCGGGGGCTCATGGGCGGAGTTAGCCGCGCCGCGCCCGTCCTGTCACCTGGGCGCGCGTAGCGGGCGAACCCTCGCCCGCGGCGGACTGATCTGCTAGCGGAGATTCCAGAAAAGACCGGGGGGATCTCACATGCATCACATCACACTGCGCGCGCTGGCGGCCCTCAGCCTCCTGGCCGCGACGATCGCTCCAGCCCAGGCGCAGGACAGTTCGGCCCGCGATCCCAGCACCCTGATCTCGGTCCTGGCCGAGATGGACGCCCGGGCGGAGCTCCATAGCCGCGACTCCGGCGCGGTGCGTCTCGACGTCATCACGCCCGGGGGCATTTTCGGGGCGGAGTTCCTGGGCTGCGAAGAGAGCGGCCGCGACTGCCGCGCCCTGCGCTTCACCGCCAGCCTGGGGGAGCGGGCGGTCACCGAGGCGGCGCTCCACGCCTATAACGACCGCGAGGTCCTCTGCCGCGCCGTGCGACGCGAGGGCGAGGTCCATGTGCGCTACGGGACCTTGCTCAGCGACACTCAGAGCCGCGCGGACCTCAAGGCCCATATCGGCGCCTGGCAAGGCTGCCTTCGCACCATGGCCGATCTCGTGAACGGGGCCCCCAAGCCGTAGGTGCGCCTCTTCCCCGGGCGCCGGGTCAGGCCGGCGCGCGGCTCCTCCGCAGGGCCGCCATCCGGTCGATGGCGGCCTCGGCCTCGGCCATCATCTCGGCGACGACCTGAGCGGCGGGCTTGATGTCGCGCACCCCGCCGGCCGACTGCCCCATGGCAAAGCAGGACCGGTCGGGATCCAGGCCCTCGGTCTGGCCGCCTATGCCGCCCATGACCCCCGTGCGCGAGGACAGGACCGCCTGCATGGGGAAGGGTTGGATGTCCTGGGGACGGGTCTCCCAGTCCTCCACATAGGGGTTCTTCTTCACCCGCATGGGCTTGCCGGAATAGCAGCGGGTGCGGACGGTGTCGTCGTCCTGGGCCTCCACCACCGCCTCGCGGTACATCTGGCCGGCATGGGCCTCGGGCGTGGCGATGAATCGGGTGCCGATCCAGACCCCCTGGGCGCCGAGGGCGAGCGCGGCGGCCAGGCCCCGGCCGTCGTGAATGCCGCCGGCGGCCACCACCGGGATCTTCACCGCCTCCACCGCCTGGGCCACCAGAGGCAGGGTCCCGACCAGGCCCGTAT
>NZ_DAIMHV010000003.1:0-33868 GCF_036723115.1 Phenylobacterium sp.
GTCCCGACCTGCGCCGGAGGCCGCCGCCCCAGCCCCCACGCCGCCCGCAGATCAGGAGCCGGTGTTTTGAGCCTGACGGCGGCGCGTCTGGATCCCTGGCGCTGGCTTGGCCTGCCGCTGTTGCTGTGCATGGCGGCGACCATCCTGTTCAGCCTGCCCCTGCGGATCATGGGATGGGGTCTGCCCGAGCCCGTCTTTGGCGTGATCCTGGCCTTTTCCTGGGCGGTCATCCGACCGTCCATACTGGCCCCGTTCGGGGTCCTGCTGATCGGCCTGTTTCAGGACGTCTTCTGGGGCGCGCCAGCGGGGTTGTGGGCCCTGTCTCTGCTGGTGGTCTATGGAATCGTGTTGGGCACGCGGAACATGATGGTCGGGCAGAGCCGCCCGATGATGTGGTTCTGGTTCGCGCTCGCCTGCCTGGCGGCCGAGGTCACCGCCTTTCTGGTCACCCAGCTGGACACCCGGGCCACACCGAACCTGATCGCGGTTTTGTGGCAATTCCTCGCCACAATCCTGCTCTATCCTTTTGCGCATCGGTTGATCGACAGGTTCGAGGACGCCGATGTCCGGTTCCGCTAGGGGGCGACGGCGATGAGCGAGCCGTCCATCTTCTTTTCCGAGGTCAATGAGCGGCAGGGGGTCTTCCACCGCCGCAGCTTCCTGCTGGGCGGTTTCGCCGCGGCGGGCCTGCTGGCCCTGGGCGGGCGGCTGGGCCATCTCCAGCTGCTTGAGGCGCAGCGCTATCAGAAGCTATCGGCGTCCAACCAGTTCAACTTCCGCCAGATCCCGCCGCCCAGGGGCGTCATCGTCGATCGCACGGGTCAGGTCCTGGCCACCAACAGGCCGAACTTCCGCCTGCTGGTGGTGAAGGATGGGCAGAACGAGCCGGCCGCCACCCTCAAGACGCTCGCTCACTTTGTCCCTCTGGACGACGAGCGCCAGACCCGCCTGCTGCGCGAGTTCGAACGCACCCCCATGCGCGTGCCGGTCTCGGTCATGGAAGACATGACCTGGGAACAGTTCTCCGCGATCAATGTCCGCGCCCCGGAAATGCCCAATGTCACCGCCGACATGGGCGAGGTCCGGGTCTATCCCCACGGGGGCGCCTTCGCCCATGTGATCGGCTATGTGGCCAAGGTGAACCGCGAGGACATCACCGAGACCGGCCCCAACGCAGATCCCATCCTGATGCACCCCGGCTTCCGCATCGGCCGACAAGGGGTGGAAAAGGCCTTCGACCTGGACCTGCGCGGCCGCGCCGGCGCCCGTAAGATCGAGGTCGACGCCCGCGGCCGGGAAATCCGGCACGACCAGGACGGCGACATCCCCGCCACCCCCGGCAAGACCATCCAGCTGACCCTGGACGCCGACATCCAGTCCCGCGCCCTGGAGGTCATGGGCGATGAGAGCGGGGCCATCGTGGTCATGGACTGCCGCACGGGGGACCTCCTGTGCATGGTCTCGGCCCCCAGCTTCGACGCCAATCGCTTCGTCCGGGGGCTCTCCCAGGCCGAGTACCGCGCCCTGGCCGACTATGAGCGCCGGCCTCTGCTCGACAAGGCCATGAGCGGCACCTATCCGCCCGGCTCGACGTTCAAGATGACCACGGCGCTGGCGGCGCTGAGCGCCGGCATCGATCCGAACCAGAGGATCAACTGCTCGGGCGGGTGGTACTTCGGCGGGCGGACCTGGCGGTGCTGGCGCCACGGCGGCCACGGCCCCCAGAACATGCACGACGCCATCAAGAATTCCTGCGACGTGTACTTCTATCAGGTGGCCCTGCGCATGGGGCCGGACCCCATCGCCCGGGCCGCCAAGGCGCTGGGGTTCGGCCAGACCTTCGATATCGGCATTTCGGGCCAGAGAAGCGGCGTGGTGGGCTCCACCGAATGGAAGCGGACCCAGGTCCGCCGCGATCCCACCTGGCATCCCGGGGATTCCGTCAGCTATGGCATCGGCCAGGGCTATGTGGCGGTGAACGGCCTGCAGCTGGCGGTGATGACCGCGCGCCTGGCCAATGGCCGCAAGCAGCTCAATCCCCGCCTGATCAAGTCGGTGGGCGGGGTCGAGATGAAGCCCGGCGACGACGTGCCTGACTTGCCCTTTTCCCAGGAGCATCTGGACTATGTCCGGGCGGGCATGACCGCGGTGGCCAATGACCGCAGCGGCACCGCCTTCCGCCAGAGCCAGCTCGGCCTGGGCGACATCATGATGGCCGGCAAGACGGGCACCGCCCAGGTGCGCTCCTATGACGGGCTGGCCTCCCGCGACAGTCGGAACTTCGCCTGGCGGCTGAAGGACCACAACCTCTATGTGGCCTTCGCCCCTGTGGATGAGCCGCGCTACGCCATCTCGGTGATCATCCAGCATGGCGGATTGGGCGGCGCCACGGCCGCCGCGCCCCGCGCCCGGGAGGTCATGCGCGTGGCTCTGCTCAAGGATCCCGAGATCCGCGCACGGATCGAGAAACCCCTGCCCATGCCCGACGTCTCCGACCTTCCCCCGGAAGGCATGGCGCCGGACGCCCCGGTGGAGGGCGACATCTCCACCATCGCCGGGGGGGAGATATGACCGTCAGCGCCCTGACGCGGCCGGGCGAGCGCGACCGGCTGGTGGTCAAGTTCGGCCAGATCGATTGGCCCTTCACCATCGCCCTTTGCCTCATCGCCGGGTCCGGCGCGCTCATGATGTTCTCGGTGGCCGGCAGTTCGTGGGAGCCGTGGGCGGCCGCGCACCTGTTCCGTTTCGGCTTCTGTCTCGTGCTGATGGTGGGCCTCGCCCTGGTGGACCTTCGGGTCTGGTTCGCCCTGGCCTATCCGGTCTATGCGGTGGGCCTGCTGCTACTGGTGGCCGTGGAGTTCGTGGGCGACACCCGCATGGGGGCGACCCGCTGGCTGGACCTGGGGTTCATCAGCTTCCAGCCGTCGGAGATCATGAAGATCGGCATCGTCCTGGCCCTGGCGCGCTTCTATCACGGCCTCTCGGCCGACGATGCGCGGCTGTCCTGGTGGCTCCTGGTTCCGGCGGCCATGATCGCAGCGCCGGTGCTGCTGGTGGCCCATCAGCCTGACCTCGGCACGGCGGTGCTGATCGCGCTGACTGGCGGATCGGTGGTGGTCCTGGCGGGACTGTCGTGGAAGATCATCGGCACGGCCGTGATCGGCGGGTTGGCGGCCATTCCGCCCATGGTGATGTTCGTCCTGCACGACTATCAGCGCGAGCGCGTCCTGACCTTCCTCAATCCGGAGAAGGATCCGTCAGGCTCCGGCTATCACATCCTGCAGTCCAAGATCGCCCTGGGCTCCGGCGGGTTCTTCGGGAAGGGTTACGGCCTGGGCTCGCAGAGCCAGCTGAACTTCCTGCCGGAGAAACACACCGACTTCATCTTCGCCACCCTGGCCGAGGAGTTCGGCTTCCTGGGCTGCGCCTCGGTGCTGGCCCTGTTCGCCGCGGTGGTCTTCATGGCCCTGCGCGCGGCCGGCATGGCCCACAGCCATTTCGGACGGCTGGCGGCGGCCGGCGTCACCGCCACCTTCACCGCCTACATCCTGATCAACGGCGCCATGGTCATGGGGCTGGCCCCCGTGGTGGGCGTTCCCATGCCGCTGATGTCCTATGGGGGCACCGTGATGCTGACGGTGATGATCGGCTTTGGCCTCGTCCAGTCGGTGCGGGTCCATCGCTACAGCGAGGTCACCAGCGGCAAGGGCGCCTTCGTCTGACGCCCTTGACGGCCGCACCCGGCGACGGGCAAGGGCGCAAGGCCATGAGCGCGCCCCCGCCCGAAATCCTGTTCATCACCGCCACCCGCATCGGCGATGTGGTGCTGAGCTCCGGCCTGGTCCGCCATCTGGTTCAGGCCCATCCTGGCGCGCGCCTGACCATTGCAGGGGGCGCCGCCCCGCTCAGTCTTTTCGCCGATACGCCTGGCCTTGCGCGCCTGCTGCCCATGATCAAGCAGCGCCGGGGCGGCCACTGGCTGGACCTGTGGCGGCAGACCCGCGGCGTGCGGTGGGACTTGGTGGTGGATCTGCGGGGCTCGCTGAGCGCCTACGCCCTGCGCGCGCGCCAGCGTCGGGTGATGCGAAAGTCCCCCGCCGGTCAGCACAAGGTCCAGGCCTATGCGGAGGTCTTGGGCCTTGGCCGAGCGCCGCCCGCCCCGGGGTTCTTCGTCTCGCATGAGCGAGCAGCCCGCGCCCGGACCCGATTACCGATCGGTCGGCCGGTCCTGGCCTTGGCGCCGGCGGCCAACTGGGTGGGCAAGACCTGGCCGGCCGACCGGTTCGCCGCCCTGGCCCGCGACCTGCTGGACGGTCCCCTGGCCGGGGCGCAACTCCTGCTGCTCGGCGGCCGGGAAGACGCGGCGACGGTGGATCAGGTGGCCGCCGCCTTGCCGGGCGTCGACATTTTCCCCGTGGTGGGGGAGCCCGACCTGCTGGATATCTACGCCCTGTTGCGGGGCGTGCGGCTCTTCGCGGGCAACGACTCCGGCATGATGCACCTGGCGGCCGCGGCAGGGGTTCCGACCCTGGGCCTGTTCGGCCCCTCCGACGACCGGCTCTACGCTCCCTGGGGAGAGACCGCGGCCGTTGTCCGCGCAACACCCTTCGCGACGTTCCTCCAGAGCGATCCCGGCCTCAATCAGTCCGCCCCGCATATGGACAGCCTGAGCCTCGCCCAGGTGCGGCAGGCCGCCTTCGACCTGCTGGCGAGAACCGGCTCCCGTCAGGCCTCTTAGAGCGCCAGGGCCTCGTCGGTGGCGCGCACCAGGGCGTCCACCACGCCGGGTTCGGTGGAGGCGTGGCCCGCATCCCAGACCACGTCCAGCCGGGCCGACGGCCAGGCCCGGCTCAGCCGCCAGGCCGCATCCATGGGGGTGACCACGTCAAAGCGGCCCTGGACGATCCAGGCGGGGATGTGGGCGATCTTCCCCACATTCTTCAGGATCCAGTCGTCCTCGGGGAAGAATCCGCGATTGACGAAGTAGTGGCACTCGATCCGCGCAAACGCGATGGCGAAGTCCACCTCGTTGAACTTGGACGGTCGCGCCTCCGGGCCGCGGATGGAGATGGTGTCGCCTTCCCACTGGCTCCAGGCGGTGGCCGCCTCGGCCTGGACCCTGCGTTCCGGCGCGGTCAGGCGACGGTGATAGGCGCCCATCAGGTCGTGGCGTTCTTCCGGCGGGATAGGTGCCAGGAACCGCTCCCAGGCGTCGGGAAACAGCATGGAGGCGCCGTCCTGGTAGAACCAGCGCAGCTCCCGTTCGGTGAGCAGGAAGACCCCGCGCAGGATCAGCGCCTCGACCCGATCGGGATGGGTCAGCGCATAGGCCAGCGCCAGGGTCGAGCCCCAGGACCCGCCGAAGACGGTCCATTTCTCCACGCCCAGCTTCACCCGCAGGCGCTCGATGTCGGCGATCAGCGTCCAGGTGGTGTTGTGTTCCAGCCGGGCATTGGGGTGGGAGCGTCCGCATCCGCGCTGGTCGAACAGGGCCATGCGCCATTTGGCCGGATCGAAGAACCGCCGCATGGTCGGGTTGATCGCCCCGCCCGGCCCGCCATGGAGGATGACGCAGGGCCGACCGTCCGGCGCGCCGCATTCCTCATAATAGACCTCATGCCCTCCATCGGCGGGCAGCCAGCCCTGGGCGAAGGGCTCATTCTCCTGGAAGAGCCCTCGGCGCTGATGGAAGGACGAGACGGAGGAGGTCGGGGAGGGACGGTCCATGGGCCAATTTACGCAGGGAAATGTCTTCGCATCCAGTCGAGTATGCGCTGATTGACCGCCTCGGGCGCCTCCTGCTGCGTCCAGTGGCCCGAACCCTCGATCAGCACCTTTTCCAGGCGGTCCACATGCCGCTCCATGCCCTCGGCCATGGCGGGGGAGAGGACGGCGTCCTTCTCGGCCATGATCATCAGGCAGGGCATTCCCTCCACCCGCTGCGGGAGCCCCTCGGAGGCCCGCCAGTTCCGACTGAAATTCCGGTACCAGTTGATCCCGCCGGTGAAGCCGCTGTGCTGGAACAGCGCGGTGAACACCCCGATCACCTCATCGCTCAGGAACTGGTTCGGATCACCATCGGGCGAGTAGCGCGCCAGGCCCTCGCCGAAGGCGAAGCTGGAGCCGCCCTGGCTCCCCTTGTCTCCGGCCTCGCGCAGGGCGGCGGGCTTGCGCATGAAGAAGCGCATGGTCTTCTCCACGTCGGCGCCCAGGACCTGATCGGCCTCGCCCGGGGTCTGGAACCAGACGATGTAGTTGTCCGGCCCGTACATCTTGCGAAACAGCTCGATGGGATCGACGGGATAGCGCGGCAGGAAGGGGGTGTTGAGGCCGATGATCCCCGCGCACCGCTCAGGGTGCATCAGCGGCATCTGCCAGACGACGATGCCGCCCCAGTCGTGTCCGCAAAAGACCGCCTTCTCCAGGCCCAGATGGTCCAGCAGGCCCACCAGGTCGCCCGTCAGATGGGCCATGTCATAGGCGCTCACCTCGTCCGGACCCGGCGTCAGCCCATAGCCGCGCTGGTCGGGGGCGATCACCCGATAGCCGGCCGCAGCCAGGGCCGGGATCTGCAGCCGCCAGGAAAAGGCCGTCTCGGGGAAGCCGTGGCACAGCACGATGGGCGGGCCATCGGCGGGGCCGGCTTCGTAATAGGCCATGTCCACCCCGTTGATGGGCGCGCGCCGAACCGGCGGCATCAGGCGGGTGAAGGCTTCGGGAGGAAAGTCCGGCACGGCGACCCCATCAGTCTCGATTATGCGGCAGGCCCGTTAGGTGCGGCATTCCGGTGCGCCATGGCAAGCTTCGACCTTTCGCCAGACCCGTGGCGCGCTAGATAGGGGCATGGATCGCGCGCCTCCTTCGACCGCCCCGGCCACCCCCTGGGGTCTGGTCATACTGCTGGGCGCCCTGACCGCCTTCGCCCCGATGTCCATCGACATGTACCTGCCCAGCCTTCCGGCCATCGGACAGGATCTCCAGGCCGGCGCCGCCGGTGTTCAGATCACTGTGGCCGCCTTCTTCGCGGGCATGGCGCTGGGCCAGTTCTTCTACGGCCCGGCCTCTGACCGCTTCGGCCGCCGGGCGCCGATCCTGGTGGGCGTGACCATCTATGTGGCCGCTTCGGCCGCCTGCGCCCTGGCCACCTCGGTGGACATGCTGATCGCCGCGCGGTTCGTCCAGGCGCTGGGGGGATGCGCCGGCGGTGTGGTGGCCCGCGCCGTGGTCCGCGACCGGTTCGACCACACCGAGACGGCGCGCATGCTCTCCCTGCTGACCCTGATCATGGGTATCGCCCCCATCGTCGCGCCCCTGCTGGGCGGCCTCATCCTTCAGGTGGCCGGGTGGCGCGCCATCTTCTGGACGCTGGCCCTGTTCGGCGCGGTGGTGGGTCTGGTCACCCTGCTGAGGCTGGACGAGAGCCGCTCGGAGGCCACTGCGGCCCAGGCGCGCGCCGAGAATCCCCTCCGCGCCTTCGGAGCCCTCCTGCGCCAGAGGCGGCTGGTGGGCTACGCCCTGGCCGGGGCGCTGAACGGCGCGGTGCTCTTCACCTACATCTCGGCCTCGCCGGGCCTGCTCATCGAGATCTATGGCATCTCGCCCAGCCACTTCGGCTGGGTTTTCGGCCTGAACGCCGCCGGGGTGATCGGAGCCAGCCAGATCAACCGCCACCTGCTGCTGCGGGCCACCCCCGACGGGGTCCTGCGCCGCGCCAGCCTGGTGGGGGCGATCCTGGGGCTGACGCTGGCCGGCGCGGCGGTCACGGGCCTGGGCGAGCGCTGGACCGTCCTGCCGCTGCTCTTTCTCATGCTGTCCACCTACGGCTTCATGCAGGGCAACACCATGGCCGGCGCGCTCAGCATCGACCCCAGCCGGTCAGGCTCGGCCTCGGCGCTCATGGGCGGCGCCTCGTTTGGCGTGGGGGCGGTGGCGGCGAGCCTGACCGGCCTCTTCTATGACGGCACGCCGGCGGCCATGGGGCTGGCCATGGCGCTCGCCATGACGGGTTCGGCCCTGGTCCTGCGCCTGTGGGCCCTGCCGCCGGAGCCCCGAGTGCAGGCGGGGCCAGCCTGACCGCGCGGGCCTAGTGGTCCTGGCCTGGCCTTGATCCGGCCGACCGCAGCGCCGCGATCGCCAGCAGGCCCCATCCCGCCAGGAACAGCACCCCACCGATGGGGGTGATGGCCCCCAGCATGCGCGGGGCGCGCAGGGCCATGGCGAAGAGCGTGCCCGCGAACAGCACCCCGCCCGCGAGGAAGACCGGCGGGCAGAACCGCGCCAGCCGGCCGCCGCGTTCGGCCACATAGGCCGCCGCAAACACCGCTAGGCTGTGGCTCATCAGATAGGTCGCTCCGGTGGTCAGCCACGCCTTGGCCTGCGGGTCATCCACGCCGTGGGCGCCGAACGCGCCGCCGGCCACGGAGACGAGGGCGGCCAGGGCGGCTGCGGCCAACCAGATTCGATCCACCATTGTCGGCGACTCCTGGGTTAGAAGGTCAGATCAATAAGCGCAGCGTACGCCCTGGCGGAAGGACGATCAGATGCAGGCGAGACCTCCCCTCCAGATCCTGGCCGGCGCGCTCCTGGCCGCAGCCTTGGCGACCGGCGCCCATGCCGACAGCGGCAGCTTCGGGGACTGGGCGGTGGTCTGCGACAACACCCGCGTCTGCGAGGCCTTCGGCTTCGGCGATCTGGATGAGACCGGCTCCAGCGGCTACATCGTCATACGCCGGGACGCCGGCGCCGCGGCGGCGCCCATGGCGCGGCTGGTCACGGCGGGGCAGGGGGAGGCCAGCCTCAGCCTCGCGGTGGATGGGCGCACGCCTGCAGGCCTTGGGGGCCTGCCGGCCAGGCCCCTGGAGAATGACCCCGACCGCCGCCTGACCGAACTCACGCAGGCCCAGACGCAGGCCCTGCTGCCCGCGCTCCTCAACGGCGCCCGTTTGAGCGCCACCGAGGCGGGCCGCCCGGCGCTGGAGCTGTCGCTGGCCGGGTCCAGCGCCAGTGTGCGCTTCATGGACGACCGGCAGAAGCGCGCCGGGACCCTCTCCGCCCTGGTGGCGCGCGGCGCGCGGGGCCTTGAGGCCGTGCCGCCGCCGCCCGCAGCGCCGGTGGTGACGCCTGCACCCGCCGTGTCCCAGGCGGGATTGCCCCAGGCGCCGCCGGCGGCGATCGCAGCCCGCCTGTCGGATTGCGATGAGGACCTGATGGAGCTTGGCCTGGAACCGGAGGTCGCGCGGCTGGCCGAGGGGCGGCTCTTCTGGGCGCTCGCCTGCAGCCGCGGCGCCTACAACGTCATCTACCGCCTGTTCCTGAGCGACGAGGCCGGCGGCGCGGTGGAGCCGCTTCGCCTCGCCTATCCCTCGGGCGAGCAGACGGAGGAACTGATGAACATCGCCTATGATCCCCAGACCCGCACCCTGGCCAATTTCGACAAGGGGCGCGGCCTGGGCGATTGCGGCGCGGTGACCGAGTGGCGCTGGACAGGCGAGGGCTTCGAGCTAGCCGAGCAGGTCTTCATGCCGGAGTGCCGGGGCGTGCCGCCAGAGGCCTGGCCCGTCAGCTACCGGTCGCGCTAGACTCGCATTAGAGCTGCCGGCTGACACTCTCCGGCAGGCCCTCCATGCCGTCGCTCCCTGTTCGCCTGGGTCTTTTCTACTCGGCGGTCTTCATCGGCCTGGGGGCGAGCGCGCCCTATGCGCCTGTCTGGTTCGCCGACCGGGGCCTCAGCGGCGCCCAGATCGGACTCATCCTCTCGGCGCCCATGATGGCGCGCATGTTGAGCGCACCGGCCATTGGCCTTTGGGCCGACAGCTTCGCCCTGCGTCGGACCCCCCTGATGCTGCTGGCGGCCCTGGCCGGCGGCGCCTATCTGCTGCTCCTCCTGCCCATCGGCTTCTGGTGGTGGGCGGCGGTGTGGTTCCTGGCGGCCACGCTCCTGTCCACCATCTCGCCGCTGACCGACGTCATCGTCCTGGCCAGGGCGCGGCGCGACGGCTTCAACTACGGCTGGCCGCGGGGGATCGGTTCGGCGGCCTATATCGTGGCCAATGTGGCCATGGGCGCCCTGCTGGCGAGATACAATTCGGACCTGCTGCTGGCCTGGATCATCGCCTCCGCCCTCCTGGCGGCCCTCTCGGCCCGCGTCCTGCTGCCCCCGGACCCGGTGCGGGAAGGGGGCGGGCGCAGCACCCTGTCCGAACGGCTCTCGGGCCTCGGCGGCCTCCTGAGGGACGGCGGCTTCATGCTGGCGGTGGTTTCGGTGGGACTGATCCAGTCGGCCCACGCCTTCTATTATGGCTTTTCCGCGCTCGCCTGGAAGCAGCAGGGCCTGGCCGAAAGCATGACGGGCCTGCTCTGGGGCGTGGGCGTGGCTGTGGAGATCGCCTTCCTGTGGTTCATGGAGCCCTGGCGCCGACAGGTGGGGCCCCGCCGCCTGCTGGTCCTGGGGGGCGCAGCAGCGGTGGTGCGCTGGGGCGCCCTGGCCATGTCGCCGCCGCTCTGGCTGCTGTTTCCCATACAGGCCCTGCATGCGCTCAGCTTCTGCGCCACCTTCATGGCCTCGCTGCAGATCGTCGAGCGGCTCTCCACCCCGGCCAACGCCTCGGCGGCCCAAACCATCAACTCGGCCTTTTCGGGGGGGCTGCTGATCGGCCTGGCCACCCTGGCGTCCGGCGCGCTCTTCGACGCCGTGGGCGCCTACGGCTATTTCGCCATGGCGCTCATGTCGGCCCTGGGCCTGGCCGGGGCGCTCAGGCTCTACGGGGTTCGTCGGCTGGACGGATAAGCGCGGCGGCCACCGTTTCCGCAGCGGCGCAGACGGCGGCTTGGATGTCGTCCAGACCGTGCAGGGCTCCCGGCGCGCATTCCCGGGCCTGGGGCACATGCAGGAAGCCCACCTGCTCGGCGACCCGGGCGTGCAACAGGCGATAGAGGGTGAAGTTGCACAGGTAGTCGCCGGCGTCGTCAGACAGGTCCGCCGGCAGGCCGCAGGCCTCGATCGCCTGGCGGATCTGCGCCTGGGGCAAGGTGGCGGCCAGCGTCGCCGGGCCCCCGGGCAAAATCTGACCAGACCCCCACACGCGCCCGCCCTGGTCGGGCCGCGCCGCCGCAGCCTGGTTGCGGCCCGTCTGCTCCACCCGAAAGGCGCGGGCCTCCACCGCCACCCCCACCACCAGCACCGCCTTGACGGGCTGCTGCTGCACCTGCCGCAGTATGGTCTCCGCCGCGCCGCGCCAGAGGACGGGCAAGGTGAGAAAATCCACCTCGGCGCCGGGCGGCGACCAGGCCTCCCGCGCCAGGGCGGCGATCACCGCGGCGGCGGGATTGAGCGGGGCCTCCGGGAAGCTGCCGAAGCCGCAGATCAGCATGCGGGGCGAGGTCATGGACGCATTATAGGCCGGCTGGGGTTGAATGACCCAGGGGCGGGCGCCGACATTGATCTCAGAAATCGAAGGGAGAAGACCGCCATGCGTGCGCTGAACGTATCCAAACCCTGGGGCCTGGACGAATTGAAGATCGTCGAGACTCCCGACCCCAAGCCCGGCCCGGGCGAGGTTCTGGTGCGGATGCGGGCGGTCTCCCTGAACTACCGGGACTTGATGATGGTCCACGGCATGTATGGGCGGGCCCCGGCCACCGACGGCCCCATCATCCCCTTCTCCGATGGCTGCGGCGTCATCGAGGCGGTGGGCGAGGGGGTGACGCGGGTGGCGCCGGGCGACCGCGTGGCCACCATGTTCTTCCAGGGCTGGCTGTCGGGGCCGCCCACCCTGGAAAAGGCGCTGACGGCCCTGGGCGCGCCCATTCCCGGCGCCGGACGTGAACTGGCCGTGTTCAGTCAGGAGGGGGTGTCCAAGGTTCCGGACTTCCTCACCGATCAGCAGGTGGCGACCCTGCCGTGCGCGGCCCTGACCGCCTGGCGCGCCCTGTTCGAAGACGCCGACCTGTCGCCGGGCGACACTGTGGTGCTGCAGGGCACGGGCGGGGTGTCCATCTTCGGCCTGCAGTTCGCCAAGGCCGCAGGGATGCGCACCCTGATCACCTCGTCTTCCGACGCGAAACTGGAGCGGGCCCAGGCGCTGGGGGCCGACCACCTGGTCAATTATCGCCAGGTTCCCGAATGGTCCCAGCCCGTGCGCCAGGCCACCAGCGGAGTCGGCGCAGACTTCATCATGGAGGTGGGCGGCCAGGGCACCATCGAGCAGAGCCTGAAGGCCGTGCGCATCGGCGGCCATATCGCCATCATCGGCGTGGTCGCCCAGGGGGGCAGCGGCATCAACCCGGCGGTGCTGATCGGCAACGCCGCGAAGATGCAGGGCGTCTTCGTCGGCTCGCGGGACATGTTCGAGAACATGTGCCAGGCCATCGAACTGCACCGGATCATGCCGGTGGTGGACAAGGTCTTTCCCTGGACCGAGGTGCGGGAGGCCTTCGAAGCCATGCGCGCCGGCGAGCACTTCGGCAAGATCGTGCTCACCTTCTAGCACCCAACGCAAAAGAGCCGGCCCTGGCGGGGCCGGCTCTGATCTGTCGACGCGACGCCGAGGCGTGGGGTCAGGCGCCGGCGGAGCGGTCAGCCGATTCCCGCAGGAAGCCCAGCCAGGCGTCCTCGCGGGCCTTCTCGGCCTCGCGCAGCTTGGCCTCGGCCTCCTGAACGCCCGCATCATGCTTGCGCCATTCGGACACCGCGCCTTCCCGGGCGGCGCGGGCGGCTTCCATGGTGGGGAAGCGAGCCAGGACGGCGCGCACCGAATAGCTCACCGGCGGCCCCACGCTCTCCCGGTCGGGATAGAAGCCCGTCACCGAGTCCCCCGACTCCTTTTCGATGTGGAACACGTCGGCCCAGCCGGCGTGGTGGCGCATCAGGGCCCAGGGCCGTTCGATCTGGTCGGTCATGAGGCACTCCTAGAATCCGGTGGGGTGAAAATAGCGCAGGTCCTGTCCGGCCTCCAATCGCATCTGGAATCGAATTGCAAGCGGCGCGATGCGCATTGTCAGCGGCTCTGGCCCGGGCGGGCGAGGGCGAGCGGCGCGCCCGCGTCGGTCATTTCGCCACTCCCTCGATCGTGATGGGTTCCCAGGCGGCTGCGCGCTCTCTGAAACACCTGCGCCGCACAAGGCCGCTCTTCGGCAATGCGGCGCCGCCCTGGGCCGATCATGGCGGCATGAGCTTGCGCCGCCTGGCCGCTCAGTTGCGAGGCGGTCGCAGTTCCGCGACAGGAATCCCGCGTCGAAGCCGCACAACTTGGAAGATCATTTCAAATCAGCCGCTTCTGCCCCATCGACAAGGGCTATTCATGCCGGGTAAATGCGCGGTTCCTGCACGCGTCAGAACGGCCCCCCTTCGGGCCGCGCAGACGCGTGCGCGTAGCAAGTGAAGGGAGTCCTCATGGGGGCGCCAGACCGGCAAGGATTGTATGATCCGCGTAACGAACATGATGCGTGCGGCGTTGGCTTCGTAGCCAATATTAAAGGCCGCAAATCGCATGAAGTCGTGCAGGCGGGTCTGCAGATCCTGGTCAATCTGGACCACCGTGGCGCGGTGGGCGCCGACCCGCTGGTCGGCGACGGCGCCGGGATTCTGATTCAGATTCCGGACGGCCTGTATCGCGCGTGGGCCAAGGACAACGGGATCGATCTGCCCCCCGCCGGCGAGTACGCCGTGGCCATGTGCTTCATGCCCGCCGACCCCGAGGCGCGGGCCGTGGCCGAGGCCCAGTTCGAACACTTCATGAAGGTCGAGAAGCAGCCGCTCCTCGGTTGGCGCGACGTGCCGGTGAACCTGGAGGGCATCGGCCAGGCCGTGCTCGACGCCATGCCCGTCATCCGCCAGGCCTTCATCGGCCGCGGCCCGAACATCAAGGATCAGGACGCCCACGAGCGTAAGCTGCTGGCGGTCCGCAAGCAGATCCAGAACCCCATCGCCCAATTGGCCGACAAGAAGGGCCTGCCAGGGCTGAAGGAGCTCTACCTGCCGTCCCTGTCGACGCGCACGGTGGTCTATAAGGGCCTGCTCCTGGCCGACCAGGTGGGGACCTTCTACGAGGACCTCGCCAACCCCCTGGCGGAATCGGCCCTGGCCCTGGTGCACCAGCGCTTCTCCACCAACACCTTCCCCTCGTGGCGGCTGGCCCACCCCTATCGCTTCGTGGCGCACAACGGCGAGATCAACACGGTTCGCGGCAACGTGAACTGGATGAACGCGCGGCGGCGCAGCATGGAGTCGGAGCTGCTGGGCGCCGACCTCGACAAGATGTGGCCCCTGATCCCGCACGGTCAGTCGGACACGGCCTGCCTGGACAATGCGCTGGAGCTGCTGGTGGCCGGCGGCTACTCCCTGTCCCACGCGGTCATGATGCTGATCCCCGAGGCCTGGGCGGGCAACCCGCTCATGGATCCCAAGCGTAAGGCCTTCTACGAGTATCACGCCGCCCTGATGGAGCCGTGGGACGGGCCCGCCGCCGTGGCCTTCACCGACGGCCGCCAGATCGGCGCGACCCTGGACCGCAACGGCCTGCGTCCCGCCCGCTTCGTGATCACCGACCAGGACCATGTGATCATGGCTTCCGAAGTCGGCGTGCTGCCCGTCGAGGACGAGCGCATCGTCCGCAAGTGGCGCCTGCAGCCGGGCAAGATGCTCCTCATCGACATGGAGGAGGGGCGCATCATCGAGGACGAGGAGATCAAGGCCTCCCTGGCCAGCGCCAAGCCCTACGAGGAATGGCTGGCCGAGACCCAATTCAAGCTGGAGGATCTGGAGTCCGCCGAGGACGTCATCAGCCTGGATCTCGACGATCCCGCCGCCCTGCTCGATCGCCAGCAGGCCTTCGGCTACACCCAGGAGGACCAGCAGTTCTTCCTGGAGCCCATGGCCCAGCTCGGGGACGACCCCATCGGCTCCATGGGCGCCGACACCCCGATCGCCGTGCTCTCGCAGCGTTCCAAGCTGCTCTATGAGTATTTCAAGCAGAACTTCGCCCAGGTGACCAACCCGCCGATCGACCCGATCCGCGAGGAGCTGGTCATGAGCCTGGTGTCGATGATCGGCCCGCGGCCGAACCTGCTTGGCCGTCAGGCCGGGTCGCACAAGCGCTTGGAAGTCGCCCAGCCGATCCTCACCAATGAGGCCCTGGCCAAGATCCGCTCGATCAACGAGCTGCTGGACGGCGCCTTCCGCACCGCCACCCTCGACACCACCTGGGCCGCCGAGGACGGGGCGGCCGGTCTCGACCGCGCCCTGGACCGTCTGTGCCGCGAGGCCACAGACGAGGTGCTGGCCGGCATGAACATCCTGATCCTGTCGGATCGGGCCGTCAGCGCCGACCGCATCCCGATTCCGGCGGCCCTGGCCACCGCGGCGGTCCACCACCACCTGATCCGTCAGGGTCTGCGCATGCAGACGGGCTTGGTCATCGAGACCGGCGAGGCGCGGGAAGTGCATCACTTCTGCGTCCTGGCCGGCTATGGCGCTGAGGCGGTCAATCCCTATCTGGCCTTCGAGACGATCGAACAGCTGCGGGTCCAGAACAAGCTGGACATCTCAGCCAAGGACGCGCGCAAGAACTACATCAAGGCCATCGGCAAGGGCATTCTGAAGGTCATGTCCAAGATGGGCATCTCGACCTACCAGTCCTATTGCGGCGCGCAGATCTTCGACGCCGTCGGCCTGAACTCCGAGCTGATCGAGAAGTACTTCACCGGCACGGCCTCCACCATCGAAGGGGTCGGACTGGCGGAGATCGCCGAGGAGTCCGTGCGCCGTCACCGCGACGCCTACGGCGACAACCCGATCTACCGGAACATGCTGGATGTGGGCGGGGCCTATGCCTACCGCCTGCGCGGCGAGGCCCATGCCTGGACGCCGGACTCCGTCGCCCGCCTGCAGCACGCCGTTCGCGGCAACCTGCCGGAGGAATACAAGGCCTTCGCCACCTCGATCAACGAGCAGAGCGAGCGCCTGCTGACCATCCGCGGCCTGATGCGCTTCAAGATGGCCGACAAGGCCATCCCCCTCGATGAGGTCGAACCGGCCAGCGAGATCGTCAAGCGCTTCTCCACCGGCGCCATGAGCTTCGGCTCCATCAGCCGTGAGGCCCACACCACGCTCGCCCTGGCCATGAACCGCATCGGCGGTCGGTCCAATACGGGCGAGGGCGGCGAGGAGCCCGATCGCTTCAAGCCGCTGCCCAACGGCGACTCGATGCGCTCCAAGATTAAGCAGGTCGCCTCGGGCCGTTTCGGCGTGACCGCCGAGTATCTGGTCAACGCCGACGACATCCAGATCAAGATGGCCCAGGGCGCCAAGCCCGGGGAGGGCGGCCAGCTGCCCGGGCACAAGGTCGACAAGAACATCGCCAAGGTCCGGCACTCGACGCCGGGCGTGGGCCTGATCAGCCCGCCGCCGCACCACGACATCTATTCGATCGAGGATCTGGCCCAGCTGATCCACGACTTGAAGAACGTCAATCCGCAGGCGCGCATCTCGGTGAAGCTGGTCTCCGAGGTGGGTGTGGGCACGGTGGCCGCGGGCGTCTCCAAGGCGCGCGCCGACCATGTGACCATTTCCGGCTTCGAGGGCGGCACCGGCGCCTCGCCGCTGACCTCGCTCACCCATGCCGGCTCGCCCTGGGAGATCGGCCTGGCCGAAACCCAGCAGACCCTGCTGCTGAACGGCCTGCGCACCCGCATCGCCGTGCAGGTGGACGGCGGTCTGCGCACCGGACGTGACGTGGCCATCGGCGCCCTGCTGGGTGCTGACGAGTTCGGCTTCGCCACAGCCCCGCTCATCGCGGCCGGCTGCATCATGATGCGCAAGTGCCACCTGAACACCTGCCCGGTTGGGGTGGCGACCCAGGACCCCGTTCTGCGGGCGCGCTTCAACGGCCAGCCCGAGCACGTGATCAACTACTTCTTCTTCGTCGCCGAAGAGCTGCGGGAGATCATGGCCCAGATGGGCTTCCGGACCCTCACCGAGATGATCGGTCGGGTGGATCGTCTGGACGCCGCACCGGCGGTCGATCACTGGAAGGCTCGCGGGATCGACCTGTCGCGCCTGCTCTATCAGGCCCCGGTGGAAAGCCCCCAGGGTCTGTGGAACACCGATCGCCAGGACCACGGCCTGGAAATGGCGCTGGACCGCAAGCTGATCGAGGCCGCCCGTCCGGCCATCGAAAAGGGCGAGGCGGTTCGCGGCGAGTTCGAGATCCGCAACATCAACCGCACCGTCGGCGCCATGCTGTCGGGCGAGGTGGCCAAGGCCCACGGCCATGCGGGCCTGCCCGATGGGACGATCTCGCTCACCTTCCGCGGCACGGGCGGCCAGAGCTTCGGCGCCTTCTCGGCCCGGGGCGTCACCCTCGAGCTGATCGGCGACTCCAACGACTATGTGGGCAAGGGCCTCTCCGGCGGCCGGGTGATCGTGCGACAGCCTGCGGGCTCGCAGCGTGAGCCCACCCAGAACATCATCATCGGCAATACGGTCCTCTACGGCGCCATCGCCGGCGAGGCCTATTTCGAGGGCGTGGCCGGCGAACGCTTCGCGGTGCGCAACTCCGGCGCGGTGGCTGTGGTCGAGGGCGTGGGCGACCACGGCTGCGAATACATGACCGGCGGCGTGGTGGTGGTTCTGGGCGACACCGGGCGCAACTTCGCCGCGGGCATGTCCGGCGGCGTGGCCTATGTCTATGACCCGAAGAACCGCTTCGCCGAGCTGTGCAACATGGCCATGGTGGACCTGGAGCCCATCTCGCCGGCCGCCAATGACGGGGACGACGAGGGCCTGCGGCCCAAGCAGAAGTCGCCGTCGGTGGAGGACAACGGGATGGGCGATGTTCTGCGTTACGACGCCGAGCGCCTGCGCATCCTCATCGAGCGGCACCAGCTCTACACCGGTAGTCAGCGCGCCAAGGCGATCCTGGACAATTGGGACGCCGAGCTCGCCAACTTCCGGAAGGTCATGCCCAAGGATTATCGTCGGGCGCTGCTGGAAATGGCGGAAGAGCGTAAGGCCGCCGCCGCCGTCGCCGCCGAATAAGCCCCGAGATCGGAGTACTGCCCATGGGAAAGCCCACTGGCTTCCTTGAAATCGAACGTCAGGATCGCGGGTACGAAAAGCCGGAAGCCCGCCTGAAGACCTGGGGTGAATTCGTCCATCCGCTGCCCCAGCCGACCCTGGTGCAGCAGGCCTCGCGCTGCATGGATTGCGGGATTCCCTACTGTCACAACGGCTGTCCGGTGAACAACCAGATCCCGGACTTCAACAACCTCGTCTATCGCGAGCAGTGGCAGGCGGCGCTGGACAATCTGCAGTCCACCAACAACTTCCCGGAGTTCACTGGCCGGGTGTGCCCGGCGCCCTGCGAGGCGTCCTGCACCCTGAACATCGTCGACACCCCGGTGACCATCAAGACGATCGAGTGCCAGATCGTCGACAAGGGCTGGGAAGAAGGCTGGATCACCCCGCAGCCGTCCCCGCGGGGCACAGGCAAGCGGGTGGCCATCGTCGGCTCCGGCCCCGCGGGGCTGGCTTGCGCCCAGCAGCTGGCGCGCGCCGGCCATGCGCCCACGGTGTTCGAAAAGAACGACCGGGTGGGCGGACTGCTGCGCTACGGCATTCCGGACTTCAAGATGGAGAAGCACCTGATCGACCGTCGGGTGCGGCAGCTGGAAGCTGAAGGCGTCATCTTCCGCACCAATTTCGAGGTGGGGGTGAACGTTTCGGTTCAGCGCCTGCTGGACGACTATGACGTTCTGGTCATGGCCGGCGGCGCCGAGAAGCCCCGCGACCTGGAGATCGAAGGGCGAGAGCTCGACGGCATCCACTTCGCCATGGACTTCCTGACCCAGCAGAACCGCCGCGTGGCGGGAGATTCCGAAGAGGTCGCCGCCCCGGGCGGGACGCTTTCGGCCAAGGGCAAGCATGTGGTCGTCATCGGCGGCGGCGACACCGGCTCCGACTGCATCGGCACCTCCAACCGCCATGGGGCGGCGTCGGTCACCCAGCTGGAAATCATGCCCCAGCCGCCGGCGCGCGAGAACAAGCTGATGACCTGGCCGGACTGGCCGCTGAAGCTGCGCACCTCCTCCAGCCACGAAGAAGGCTGCGAGCGGGACTTCGCCGTGGCCACCAAGCGGGCCATCGGCTCCAACGGCAAGATCGAAGCCCTGGAGTGCGTGCGCCTGGAGTGGGTCAAGGGCCAGGATGGCCGCATGGTCATGCAGGAGATCGCCGGCAGCGAGTTCCAACTGAAGGCCGACATGGTCCTTCTGGCCATGGGCTTCGTCAGCCCTCGCCATGAGGGCTTCGTGGAGCAGTCGGGCGTCGACATCGATCCGCGGGGCAATGTGAAGGCCACGGTGGAGGACTACCGCACCAGCCAGCCCCGCATCTTCGCCTGCGGCGACATGCGCCGGGGCCAGTCGCTGGTGGTCTGGGCGATCCGTGAAGGTCGACAGGCGGCCCAGGCGGTGGACGCCTATCTCATGGGGGCCAGCCGGCTGCCGCGCTGACAGCCAGAACAACCATCAGAATGTCAGGTGGGCGGTCCATGGGGCCGCCCCTTTTTCATGCGCCGGGGCGGCCCGGAATAAAACACCAAGATGCGAAAGATTTGCATTGTTGATCGCAGGACTCGGTACTAATAACGCCTCGCAGTAACACATTTCGCTGGGGCGAGGGATGATCGAACAAGGAAAGGGCGTTCGCGCCTATGCGCGGCGGGCGCTGGCGCCGGCCGCAGTGGCGGGGTTGGCCGGCTTGGTGGCCGCGCCTGGCGTGGCGCTGGCGGCCGATGACGCGCCGCACGAGGTGGCCGGCGTGCGGGTGGAGGGCCACCTCGCGTCCGAGCCCGCCTCGCCGAAATTCACCGCCGACCTGATCGACACGCCGCGCAGCGTAATGGTCATTCCCCAGGCGATCATCGACCAGACCGCGGCCACCACGCTGCAGGACATTCTGCGCAACTCGCCCGGCATCACCTTCGGGGCGGGCGAGGGGGGGCAACCCCTGGCCGACCGCCCCTTCATCCGCGGCCAATCCTCCGGCAACAACGTCTTCGTGGACGGGGTCCGCGACAGCGGCGGCCAGGTGCGCGACGTCTTCAATCTGGAACAGGTGGAAGTCATCAAGGGACCGGACTCCGCCTATAATGGCCGGGGTTCCGGCGGCGGCAGCATCAACCTCACCAGCAAGCAGCCCAAGCTGACCAATGAGAGCGCCGCGACGCTCCGGGTGGGGACGGACAGCTATCTGCGCGCCACGGCCGACGCCAACTATGTGCTGGGCGACACCAGCGCGGTGCGCATCAATCTCATGGGCTCTCAGGGCGACGCGCCCGGCCGCAATGCGGTGGACTTCGACACCTGGGGCGCTGCGCTCGCCGCGGGCCTGGGCCTGGGCACTGACAGCCGGATGGTGTTCAGCTACTACCACCTCACCCGTAACGACATGCCCGACTACGGCGTGCCTCTGTCGACCAAGCTGCCTGGGGTGACGCGCACCGAGACCGGCATCCTCAATGTGCCCCGCGACGCCTTCTACGGTTTGAGCGCCCGCGACTTTCAGAAGACCACGGCCGACATCGCCACCCTGACCGGCGAGCACGACATCAACTCGGCCATGACCTTCCGGGGCGTGTTCCGCTACGCCCACACCCTCAACGACTATGTGGTGACCAATCCCGGCGACGGCGGTGCGGCCCAGTTCGTGGCCGGCGAGTGGTGGATGAAGCGCGGCACGAAGTCCCGCTGGAACCCGGCCACCACCGTGGCGGCCGTGGCCGACCTCTATGGCCGTTTCTCCACCGGCGGGCTGGAGCACAGCTATGATGTCGGTCTCGAACTCTCCCGCGAGAAGAACGAGAACGCCTCCTACCTCATCTACACCGCCGCGGGTTCGGCCTGTCCGACCGGCTTCACCAACAATGTCACGGCCGCAGGCGTGGGGGACTGCACGCGGGTCTTCTCGCCCAATCCCTCTGATCCCTGGCGCGGCGTGATCACACGCCCAGATGCTTCGCACAGCGTGACCAAGACCGCGGGCGTCTATCTCTTCGACACCGTGTCCATCGGCGAGCGCTGGAAGCTCAACCTCGGCGTCCGTCATGACGAATACTCGGTCAAGGGGCGCAACGTCGCCGTGACCAGCGCCCAGGGCCTCGTCACGGGGACCACCGTCACCGCGACCAAAGGTGACTGGAGCTTCACCAACTATCAGGCCGGTCTGGTGTTCAAGCCCAGCCGTCACGGCAGCCTCTACATCTCGTACGGCACGGCCTCGACCCCGCCCACCATCTCCGGCGGCGACCAGAACACCGCCTCGGGAACCGGCACGGGCAACCTCGCCAACGAACTGCTCGACCCCGAAGAGGTGACCTCCCTGGAGGCCGGGGTGAAATGGGCCTTCTTCGGCGAGCGGCTCTCCGCTTCGGCGGCGGTGTTCCAGACTGTGCGCGAGAACGCGCAGATCCAGATCTCGCCTGGGGTGTACGCCCAGGCCGGCGAAGCCGAGGTTCGGGGTCTGGAGATCGGCGTCAGCGGCCAGGTGACAAGGGCCTGGTCGGTCTTCGGCGGCTACACCTACATGGACAGCGAACTGGTCCGCGGCGCCTACAACAATGTCAATGTGGGTGACCCCCTGGCCAATACGCCGGAGCACGCCTTCAGCCTCTTCTCGACCTATCAGGTGACCCCCAAGCTCAGCCTTGGCGGCGGCGCCTACTACGTCTCCGACAGTTTCGGCGGCAACCAGGGCGGCGCCGGGGGCGGAACGAACCGGGTCTATGCCCCCGAATACTGGCGGTTCGACGCCTATGCCAGCTATGCCCTGAACGACCGGACGAGCCTGCAGCTCAATGTGCAGAACCTCACAGACGAGGATTACATCGCCCGCACCAACGGGGTGCACCATGCCGACTATGGCCCGGCGCGTCAGGTCATCCTAACGCTGAGCACGCGGTTCTGAAGCCCACGCAGAACCCGTACTCGACGGCAGGCCCCGCGGCATGGCTGCGGGGCCTGTTCGACCTTTCAACATGACCAGGGGCGACCCTCAATGATGCTGCATATCCCCCAGGTGCTGACCAAGGCCGAGGTGTTGAGCCTGCGGGGCCTGATCGATGCGGGCGACTGGGTGGACGGCAATGTCACCTCCGGCGCGCAGTCGGCCCTGGCCAAGCGCAATGAGCAACTCCCCGAGGGGAGCCCGCAGGCCCGTCAGGCGGGAGAGGCCATCCTCGACGCCCTGGCGCGCAACCCCCTGTTCGTCACGGCGGCTCTGCCGCAGATCGTCTTTCCGCCCCTGTTCAATCGGTATGGCGGCGGCCAGACCTTCGGCGTGCATGTGGACAACGCCGTCCGCCAGAGCGCCGACGGGCGGGTGCGCATCCGCAGCGACCTGTCGGCGACCCTCTTCCTGGCCGAGCCGGAGGACTATGACGGCGGTGAACTGCAGGTGGAGGACACCTTCGGCCTGCATGAGGTGAAGCTGCCTGCCGGGGACATGATCCTCTATCCCGCCTCCAGCCTCCATCAGGTGACGCCGGTGACCCGGGGCGTCCGTGTGGCCAGCTTCTTCTGGATCCAGAGCATGATCCGTGACGACGCCCAGCGGACCCTGCTGTTCCAGATGGACATCGCCATCCAACAGCTCACCGGCAAGGTGGGACCCGGCGCCCCCGAGCTCGTCTCCCTGACGGGCGCCTATCACAATCTGCTGCGCATGTGGGGAGACCTCTGAGCCCAAAGAAAAACGCCAGGCCCGGGCGGTCGGCCCGAACCTGGCGGCGAGTCTGGGGGAGGGTGGGCGCCCGATCAGGGCGCCCGGAGGCCTTCGTCAGAAGCTCTGGGTGATCTCCACATAGCCGAACAGCGGCTCCGTGCCCGTGGCGTTGGGCGCGTTTTCCAGGAACTCGCCGGTGATCAGCTTGGCGAAGCCGAACTCCAGGCGCGTGGCCCGCGGAACGATCCAGTAGCGGGCCCGGGCGTCGATCTGGTGGCCCGCGAAGTCGCCGGAACGGCCGGTGGCGTCGCGAACCCCGGTGCTGGCGAAGGAGTCGGTGGGCTCATCCAGATAGAGGGCGCGGTAGAAGATCATCGCATCCCACCGCTTGGTGGGAACCACCTCGAGCCGAACGCCGGGCGAGACGATGTTGGACCGTCCAAGGGGGCCATAGGCGCCCACCGGGCCGAAGTCCGGGCGGCGGGGGCCAAAGAGGCCATCGAAGCGGTTGTATTCGCCGTCGGCTGAGTTCTTGTCGCCGCTGGCATAGGTGTATTCGAAGGCCACGCGCGGCGCCCAGGCCGCGTCGAAGGTCTTGCCGACCTCCAGGTGCAGGTACTGGGCGTCCACATCGCGGTCGGTCCGGTCGGCGGCGCTGGTGGTGTTGCGGGCCTCGCCGGTCTGCCAGCCGCCCTCGAATTCGTAGTCGAACTGCCCCTTCACCGGATTGCGCACCAGGCGGGCGCCATAGGTGGTGATGCGGCGGTCGCGGGTGGCCAGGCGCGGGGAGTCCTCTTCCTCCAGGCGAAAGGCGAACAGTTCCAGCTCGGCGCCATCGGCGAACTTCGGCGTCGTATAGATGCCGCCCCAGAAGATCAGGTCGTCATTCTGGCGGTCAGCCTCGATCTTGTTGTCCAGAATGCCGTTCCGGTCGGAGGGCATGCGCTGCAGGGGGTAGGTGTAGAACAGGGTGGCCGAACCGTGGGGCTTGGAGCTCCAGTCGGCGCGGACGCCGGCGAAGGCGTTGGGCGCATTGCCATAGGAGGCGCGACCCACCAGGCGGCGCGACCCCAGGTCCATGGCGAAACGGCCGGCGGTCAGGCTGGATTTGGACCCGTCGAAGAAGACGTCCTTGGCGTCCACGGCCACATAGGCCTGCAGCAATTCCAGGGCGTTCACATCCCCCGTCCCGGTGGGGGAGCCGGAGTCGTTCAGATAGACCCGCGCATCGAACAGCTCGCCGCCAATGCGCACCGGAGCCAGGTTGAGCTCGGCGTTCAGGGTCGAGCGCAGGACGAGCGCCTGGTCGGAGCCGCTTCCGAAGGCGGGCCGATACTGGCCGTCCAGGGTTTCATACCGCGCGCGCACCGAGCCCGAGAGCTTCAGGTTGTCAGGCGCGCCCACCGCTTCGTGCAGGGTCCAGGGCTTGGACTGAGCGGCGGCGGGACCGCCGATGACGGCGGCCAGGGCGAGGAGGGAGGCGCCCAGGGCGCGCGAATTCTTCAGCTTCATAGTCAGAAATCTCTCTGCTCGGACAACGGCGTTCCGTCGGCCTCGCCGCGGACTACGGCCCCAATCCTTGCGCGAGGCTTAAGCTTGACCATGGGACGCCGCTGCGCCCTCGGCGGCCTCCTGGGGAGATTTCCTTTTAACGACAAAGGCCTAGCGGTGGACTGGGGCATGGAAAAGTGACCCATGTCCGGCCTGATGCGCGACGATCCGCCGCGCATCAGGCCCCGCTGAAGAGCCCGCCAGGCCCGTAGAGGGTCAGGGCAGGACCACTTCGAACCAGAAGTCGAAGCGGTCGAGCAGGGCCAGGAACTGCCCCAGGGCTTCGGGGTCGGCCGTGCTCACCGCGCCGCTGGCGAGGGCCGAGGTCAGGTCGGTCTCGCCCAGGACCAGGGCCACCAGGTCGGCGCGGCCCAGCTGGACCGGGGCCGCATCGGGGGGCGTCCTGTCCCGGCCATGGTGCAGCACGGCGTTCTCGACCCACAGGCCGAACCGCTCGCCGGTGTCGGTGAAGGTCAGGTCAAAGGCCAGGCGGCGCGCGCCGGCCTTCTCGCCGTTCAGCCGCACGGACAGGGAATCCAGGAGCTGTTCGGCCGGCAGGTTGCGGATCTGGCCGGCGGCGCCCTGCCGCGGCGTGGGGGAGGGCGGCCGGGGATGGCGCAGCTCCTGGGCGCCGGTGAGATAGAAGGCCCGCCAGGGGCCGCTCTCGGCCTGATAGCCCAGCTGTTCCAGGGCGTCGGCCTGCAGGTTGCGGGCCTCCGCGTTGGCGGGATCGGCGAAGACCAGATGGTTCACCAACTCGGCCGTCCACCGGTAGTCGCCCGCCGCAAAGGCCGTTCGGGCCTTGGCCAGAAGCGCCTCTGCGCCGCCCGCCAGGTCCACATAGCGCCGGCCCGCCTCCACGGGCGGGTGAGGATGCAGATGGGCGGGATTGCCGTCGAACCAGCCGAGGTAGCGCTGATAGACGGCCTTGGCGTTGTGGTTGAGCGTCCCGTAATAGCCGCGGGTGTACCATTCCGTCGCGAGCGTCGGGGGCAGCTTCAGCGCCTCGCCGATCTCCAGGGGCGTCATCCCGTGATTGGCCATGCGCAGGGTCTGATCGTGGATGAACTTGTAGAGGTCGCGCTGCTTGCGCAGGAAGTCCCGCGCCCGCTCGCGTCCCCACCGGGGCCAATGATGGCTGGCGAACAGGACCTCGGTCCGCTCGCCGAACATCTCCTCGGCCTCGTCGATGTAGAAGGCCCAGCGCTTGGCGTCGCGCACCTGGGCCCCGCGCGGGGTGTAGATGTTGTGCAGGTGGCAGGAGCAGTTCTCCGCCATGCACAGGGCGCCGAACTGCGGGAAGAAGAAGTTCATCTCCGCCGGCGCCTCGGTGTCGGGCGTCACCTGGAACTCGATCTCGATCCCATCCACGGTGAGCTTCGTCCCCGTGACGCTGATGCTCTCGGTGGGCGGGATCAGGCTGACCGAGCCCATGGAGGTGGTCTTGCCCAGGCCTGAGTCCACATGGCCCCGCGCATCGCGCGGCAGCAGGGCGCCATACATATAGGTGGCGCGCCGGCCCATGGCGTTGCCGGCCAGGACATTCTCGCTCACCGCCTCTTCCAGGAAGCCTTCTGGGGCGATGATGCGCATGCCGGCGGCGATGTCGGCCTCGGAGATCACGCCGCGGACGCCACCATAGTGGTCCACATGGCTGTGGGTGTAGATGACCCCGGTCACCGGCTTGTCCCCGCGATGCTTGCGCATCAGGGCGAGCGCCGCGGCCGCCGGCTCGGCTGAGATCAGCGGATCGATGACCAGATAGCCCGTCTCCCCCTCGATGAAGGTGATGTTGGACAGGTCGAAGCCGCGCACCTGATAGACGCCGGGCGTGACCTCGAAGAGGCCGTGCAGGGCGTTCAGCCGGGCCTGCCGCCACAGGCTGGGATTGACCGTGGGCGGCGGGGTCTCCTCGGCCTCGAAGGCGAAGGCGCCCATGTTCCAGACGACGCCGCCGGTTCCATTCTCGATCCGGCCGTCCGGGATGGTGTCGATGAAGCCGCGCCGGGCGTCGGCCCAGTCCTGGCCGTCATCGGCGGGCAGTTCGCCCCGCAGGGCGTCGTGCGCCCTGAGCGTGGCTTCGGTGGCGTCCTTAGGCGCGGTCATGGTGTTCCCCCCCTTGTCGTTCTGGCCGGCTAGTACTGGCTGCCGGGCTTGTCTTCCACGGCCTGGCCGCGGCCGGGGATCAGCATGTCGCGCTTGAAGGTGGCGACGATCTTGCCGTCCTGATTGCGGCCCAGGGTGCGTATGGTGACGATCCCTTGGCCCGGCCGGGACTTGCTCTCGCGCTTGGCCAGCACCTCGCTCTCGCCATAGAGGGTGTCGCCGGCGAAGACCGGGGCGGGAAACTTCACCTCGTCCATGCCCAGATTGGCGATGGCCTTCTGGGAACAGTCGCTGACGCTCATGCCGATGAGCAGGGCCAGCGTAT
This sequence comes from Phenylobacterium sp., assembly GCF_036723115.1. Lineage (GTDB taxonomy): Bacteria > Pseudomonadota > Alphaproteobacteria > Caulobacterales > Caulobacteraceae > Phenylobacterium. The sequence goes on from NZ_DAIMHV010000003.1 coordinate 26,700, forward strand.
AGGTGGAGACCACCAGATTGCGCCCGAACTCCGTCTGCCGGCCATATTCGGCGTCGAAATGCAGGGGATGGGTGTTGAGGGTCAGCAGGGTGAAGAGGTGATTGTCGGCCTCCGTCACCGTCTTTCCCGGCCGGTGCTCATAGACGTCCCCCACCACGAAGTCCTCGTAGTAGCGGCCGAAGGTCTCGCGATAACGCCCCGGGGCGATTTCCTTGACGGTCTTCATGGGGCGCCTCCCTGCGCGCGATCCAGAATGCGTCGCGCCTGACGGGCGACGGGCAGTTCGATGAGTTTGCCGTCCAGCAGGGCCGGACCCCCGGCGGCGGCCTCGAAGGCGGCGATGATGCGCCGGGCCTGGGTCACGACCTGCGCGTCGGGCGTATAGACGGCGTTGACGGGGTCGATCTGGGCCGGATGGATGCAGGCCCGGCCGGTGAAGCCCAGGCGGCGCGCCCGGTCGGTTTCTTCGCGCAGGCCCTCCGGGTCGTCGACGGCGGCCGGCGGCGCGTCCAGGGCCTGGACGCCCGCCCTGGCGCAGGCCGCGGCGATCTGGCTGCGGGCGAAGAGCAGGGGCTCCCAGCTCATGTCGCAGCCCACCTCGGCGGAAAAGTCGAATGCGCCGAACAGAACGCCCGCCACCGCCGGCGCGGCGGCGATCTCCCAGGCGCGCATCAGGGCCTCCGGCGTCTCGATCAGCGGCCAGAAGGGGCGCGATTCCCCCAGCGCCCGCTGCAGCATGGCGAAGTCCTGGGCGCCGGCGGCCTTGGGGATCATGAAGAAGTCCGCCCGGGCGCGGGCGGCGGCCTTAAGGTCGTCCTCGAACCAGGGGGTGGCGCGCCCGTTCAGCCGCAGGCCCACGGCCGGCCCGCCGGCCGGTCGGCTGGCCAGATAGTCGAGGGCGGTCCTGCGCGCCGCGTCCTTGTCGGCCGGCGCCACGGCGTCCTCCAGGTCCAGGCACACCGCATCGGCCCCGCTGGCGGCCGCCTTGCCGAAACGGTCGGCGCGGGTGGCGGGCGCGAACAACAGCGAACGGAACTGGGCCAAGGGGTCCCCCTGCGACGAGTCGGCGAGGCGATAGAACACCCGCATGGCCCGCGGGCCAAGGCGTCCCTAGGGTCAAGCGCGGCCCATGCTAGGCGTGGGGGGCGGAGAGTTCGGAACAAGGCGCGTGATCATGTACGACCTGCTGAAAGGCCTGACCGTGGTGGAGGGCTCGGCCTTCATCGCCGGTCCCACCTGCGGCCTCTATCTGGCCCAGCTCGGCGCCCGGGTGATCCGCTTCGACAATATCGGCGGCGGGCCCGACTTCCGCCGCTGGCCCCTGGCTCCCGGCGGAGCCAGCCTCTACTGGGAAGGCCTGAACAAGGGCAAGCAGTCGGTGGCCATCGACCTGTCCCGCCCCGAGGGCCGGGATCTGGCCCAGCGCCTGGCCGCGGCCCCCGGCCCGGACGCCGGCCTGTTCGTCACCAACTTTCCCGCCGCGGGTTTCCTGTCCTACGACGCCCTCCGGGCCCTGCGTCAGGACCTGATCTGCGTGCGGGTCATGGGCTGGGCCGATGAGGGGCCGGGCGTGGACTACACGATCAACAGCGCCGTGGGCGTCCCGCTGATGACCGGCCATCCGGATGACGGGCGGCCGGTGAACCACGTCCTGCCGGCCTGGGACCTGTTGACCGGCGCCTTTGCGGCCTTCAACCTGGTGGCCGCCCTGATCAATCGCCACCGCACGGGGCAGGGGCGCGAGATCCGCATCCCCCTGTCGGACGTGGCCGCCAGCGCGCTGGCCAATATGGGGATGACCGCCGAGATCCTGGCCGGGGCGGGGGAAAGGCCCCGCCAGGGCAACACCCTGTTCGGCGCCTTCGGGCGGGACTTCCTGACCCGGGACGGCAAGCGGCTGATGGTGGTGGCCATCACCCCGCGCCAGTGGACCGGCCTGATCGAGGTGCTGGGGGTGGGTGAGGCGGTGGCGGCCGTGGAGTCCGCCCGCGGGGTGGACTTCCGCAAGGACGAGGGCCTGCGCTACGCCCATGCCGACGCCCTGATGCCCATCTTCGAGGCCGGCTTCGCCCGGGCCGACAGCGCCGCCCTGCTGCCCCGCTTTGACGAACTGGGGGTCTGCTGGGGCCCCTATCAGACCCTGTCCGAAGCCCTGGAGGACCCGCGCCTATTCAAGGACAATCCCATCTTCACCGAGCTGACCCAGGTCAGCGGCGCCCGTTATCCCGTGGCCGGCTACGCCGCCACCCTGCCGCAGGACGAGCGGCGCCCCCCGACGCCGGCCCCGGCCCTGGGCGCCCATACCGAGGCCGTGCTGGCTGACCTGCTGGGCCTGGACGGCGGCGAGATCGCCCGCCTGCACGATGCTGGGGTCGTCGCCTCAGCCGGGACCTGAAGGCGTCTTGCCTCAGGCCTTCTTGGCCATGTTGGCCAGGGCCGCCCCCAGCTCCATGGGCATGGGGAAGACGATGGTGGTGTTCTTGTCCGCGCCGATGTCGGCCAGGGTCCCGAGATAGCGGAGCTGCATGGCCTCGGGGATGGTGGCCAGGGTCTGGGCCGCCTCCAGGGTCGCCTGGGCGGCCTGCTTTTCCCCGTCGGCGTTGATGATGCGGGCGCGTCGGTTGCGCTCGGCCTCGGCCTGGCGGGCGATGGCGCGGATCATGCTCTCGTCGATATCGACGTGCTTGATCTCCACATTGGCGACCTTGATGCCCCATTCCTCGGTCTGGCTGTCGAGGATGGCGCGGATGTCCTGGTTCAGCTTGTCCCGCTCGGCCAGCATGTCGTCCAGATCGTGCTTGCCCAGGACCGAGCGCAGGGTGGTCTGGGCCAGCTGGCTGGTGGCGTCCATGTAGTTCTCCACCTGGATCACGGCCCGGTCGGCGTCGATGACGCGGAAATAGATCACCGCCGAGACCTTCACCGAGACGTTGTCGCGGCTGATCAGATCCTGGCTGGGCACGTCCAGCACGATGGTCCGCAGGTCGACCTTGACCATCTGCTGGACCACCGGGATCAGCAGGATCAGGCCCGGCCCCTTGACGCCGGAGAAGCGGCCCAGGGTGAAGACCACGGCCCGCTCATATTCCCGCATCACCTTCACGGCCTGCAGCAGGACGATGATCACGAGGATGAGGAGTGCGCCGTAACTGGCGATATCGAACATGGGAGTATCCTTCCTGGGCCGTCAGTCGGCCTGCGTCTTCACTTCGGGGGCGGGTTCGACGATCAGCGTCAGGCCCTCGCGGGCGACGACGCGCACCTTTTGGCCGGGCGCCAGGACGGCGGGGCTGCGGGCCTGCCAGTCCTCGCCCTGGGCATGGACCAGCCCCTGGCCGCCGGCCCAGCTGCGCACCTCCCCCAGGGCCTGGGTCAGCGCCTGGGCGCCGGTGGTCACCTGGCCGCGGGCCGCGCGCAGGGCCGCGCGCACCGCCACCAGGAAGAAGGCCAGGCTCAAGCCCACGGTGGCGGTCACCACCAGCGGCGAGATGCGATAGCCCGGCGCATCGCGGATCAACAGCATGGAGCCGATGGCCAGGGCGAGCGCGCCGGCCACCCCGAATATGCCGAGCCCCGGCGCCAGGGCCTCGGCGATGAGCAGCCCCACCCCAAGCACCATCAACGCCGCGCCGGCATAGTCCACCGGCAGCATGTTGAGCGCGAACAGGCCCACCACCAGGCTCACCGCCCCGATGGCGCCAGGGCCCACCGCGCCGGGGGACATGAATTCGAAGAAGAGGCCGTAGATGCCGACCATCAGCAGGATGTAGGCGATGTTGGGATTGGTGATCACCGCCAGGACCCGCGCCCGCCAGTCGGGGCTGAGCGTCTCCACCACCGCGCCTGCGGTGGTCAGCACCTGCGGCTCGCCGTTCAGGCGCACGGTGCGGCCGTCGGCCTGGGCCACCAGATCGGCCACGTCCCGGGCCAGCACCTCCACCACCTGCTGGTCGAAGGCCTCCTGGGCGGTCAGGGTGGCGGCTTCGCGCACCGCCAGCTCGGCCCAGGCGCCGTTGCGTCCCTGCAGGGCGGCCAGGGATCGCATATAGGCCGCCGCGTCATTGGTGACCTTGGCGGTCATGGCGTCCCCGCGGGGCGGGGCTTGGCTTTCGCCCTCGGTCTTGGGCGGCTCGGACGGCGCCAGCGGGTTGGCCCCGCCCATCTGGACCGGCGTGGCCGCGCCCAGGTGCGATCCCGGCGTCATGGCCGCCAGGTGGCTGGCATAGAGGATGTAGGTTCCGGCGCTGGCCGCCCGCGATCCGGCCGGGGTCACGAAGACGCTCACCGGAACCGGAGAGGCCAGGATGTCGGCGATGATCTCGCGGGTGGAGGAATCGAGGCCGCCCGGCGTGTCCATGGTGATGACCGCCAGGGCCGCCGATCGCTCCCGCGCGCTCTGAAGGCCCCGGCGCAGATATTCCGCTGTGCCTGGGCCGACGGCGCCGTCGAGCTCCAGCACCACCACGAGCGGCGCGGGTTCAGCGTTCTGCGCCTGGCCGGCGGGGGCGAGCCACAGACAGAGACCCGCCAGGAGCAGGATCAGCCCCGCCCGCAGCCCCGGTCGTCCGAATGGCGCCCTAGCGGGCCGCATCGCCGTCTCCTTCTGTTCCGCCTCGCCCATGCCCTGACCCTGACACCTTAAGCCGCCGCGGGTCCCTCTGTCTCCCCTGGCCGGGCCGGCGATGCGGCTTGATCTGGCCGGCGCAAGGCGCCACCGAGGGGACGAACCTGCCAAGGAGCCCGCCATGAAGACCCGCGCCGCCGTCGCTTTCGAAGCCAAGAAGCCCCTCGAAATCGTCGAGGTGGACCTGGAAGGCCCAAGGGCGGGCGAGGTGCTGGTGGAGATCAAGGCCACGGGCGTCTGCCACACCGACGCCTACACCCTGGACGGCCTGGACTCCGAGGGCCTGTTCCCCTCGATCCTGGGGCACGAGGGCGCGGGCGTCGTCCTGGAGGTGGGTCCGGGCGTCACCAGCGTCGCCCCCGGGGACCATGTGATCCCGCTCTACACGCCCGAATGCCGGCAGTGCAAAAGCTGCCTGTCGCGCAAGACCAACCTCTGCACGGCGATCCGGGGCACCCAGGGCAAGGGTGTGATGCCCGACGGCACTAGCCGGTTCTCTTACAAGGGCCAGGCCATCCACCACTATATGGGCTGCTCGACCTTCGCCAACCACACGGTCCTGCCCGAGATCGCCGTGGCCAAGATCCGCCCCGACGCGCCCTTCGACAAGGCCTGCTACATCGGCTGCGGCGTCACCACCGGCGTGGGCGCGGTGACCAATACGGCCAAGGTGGAGCCCGGCGCCAACGCCATCGTCTTCGGCCTGGGCGGCATCGGCCTGAACGTCATCCAGGGGCTGAAACTGGTGGGCGCCTCGATGATCGTGGGCGTGGACATCAACCCCGACCGCGAGGAATGGGGCCGCCGCTTCGGCATGACTCACTTCGTCAATCCGAAGACGATCAGCGGCGACGTCGTCCCCCATCTGGTGGAGCTGACCGGCGGCGGCGCCGACTACACCTTCGACTGCACGGGCAATGTGGAGGTCATGCGCCAGGCCCTGGAGGCCTGTCACCGGGGCTGGGGCGAGAGCGTCATCATCGGGGTGGCCGAGGCGGGGCGTGAAATCTCCACCCGACCCTTCCAGCTGGTCACCGGCCGGGTCTGGCGCGGCACGGCCTTTGGCGGCGCCCGCGGGCGCACCGACGTGCCGACCATCGTCGACTGGTACATGGACGGGAAGATCGAGATCGACCCGATGATCACCCACACCCTGCCGCTGGAGCGCATCAACGAGGCCTTCGACCTCATGCATGCGGGCGAGTCCATCCGCTCCGTCATCGTCTATTGAAGGCGGCGAGATGAGCGTCGAAATCCTCCAGCAGCACCGCGTCCATGGCGGAACCCTGAGCTATGTCCGACACGACAGCGGCGCCACCGGCACGCCCATGCGCTTCTCGCTCTTCCTGCCGGCGGGGGAGGGGCCGTTTCCCCTGCTGGTCTGGCTCTCAGGCCTGACCTGCACGGAAGACAACTTCACCACCAAGGCCGGCGCCTATGGCTCGGCCGCGGCCCATGGCCTGGCGATCCTGGCGCCCGACACCAGCCCGCGGGCCGAGGGCGTGGCCGATGACCCGGCCTATGATCTGGGGCAGGGGGCCGGCTTCTATGTGGACGCCACCCAAGGCCCCTGGACGCCGCACTTCCGCATGGAGACCTATGTCACCGGCGACCTGCTGGAGACGGTGGTCGCCCAGTTCCCCATCGACCGGGAGAAGGTCGGCGTCAGCGGCCATTCCATGGGCGGCCACGGCGCCCTGACGCTCGCCCTGCGCCATCCGGACCTGTTCCGCAGCGTCTCGGCCTTCGCCCCCATCTGCTCGCCCACCCGCTGTCCGTGGGGGGAGAAGGCGTTCAGCGCCTATCTGGGCGAGGACCGGGCTGCCTGGGCGGACCACGACGCAGCGCGGCTGATCGCGGCCGGCGCGGCCCAGGGGCGGTTCGATGACATCCTGGTGGACCAGGGCCTGGCCGACAATTTCCTCGAAGGCCAGCTGAAGCCCGAACTGCTGGAAGCCGCCTGCGCCGCCGCCGACCAGAAACTGACCCTGCGCCGCCACGAAGGCTACGACCACTCCTACTTCTTCATGGCCAGCTTCATCGCCGACCACGTGGCCTTCCACGCGGCGCGGCTGAAGGGCTGAACGCGCGCCTAATCCAGCCGCCCCACGTCCAGCACCGGCGAGGCGTCGATGCCTTCGGCGTCCATGAGGGCTGAGACCCGTTCCAGGGCGGCGATGATCGAGGCCTGTTCGTAGTCCGGCAGGCGGGTGAAGCGGGCGGAGAAGCGGTCCTGCAGCAGGTCGGGCGTCTCGGCCAGAGCGCGGCGGCCGGCCTCGGTGAGGGCCACGGTGATGCGCCGGCGGTCAGGGTGGGTCTTCTGCCGGACGATGAAGCCCCGGGCCTCCAGCTTGTCCAGCAGGGCGGTGACCGTGGCCTGGCTCAGCCGCGCCGCCTCGGCGATGGCGCCGGCGCCGGGCTCGCCGGCCCGGGCGACGATCTGCATGACAATGAGTTGCGACGGTGTCAGGCCCGTGGCGCGGGTCAGGTCGCGGGAGGCGAACTCCGCGGCGCGGACGATTCGCCGGATGGCGACCAGGGCGTC
>NZ_DAIMHV010000003.1:33968-54833 GCF_036723115.1 Phenylobacterium sp.
TGCGCGAAAAATGGACGAAATCACGGAACTGTCGGCCGTGATCTGCGTATTGGCTGGGCAGTTGGGGTTGACATCATTCGATAGACGAACGAAATAACGGCCATGAAATTGGAGAGCTATCAGTCGAAAGCCGGTGCTGGGCCGGTGATCGAGGACGGCTCGGGGCGGGATTTGGACTTTTCGGCGCCGGTCGCCGAGGACGGTCCATGGGTTCACGCCCTGGTCGCCGCCTGTCCGCCGCTCGACCAGAACTCGGTCTATTTCAACCTGATCCAGTGCACGCACTTCGCCGACACCTGTGTGGCGGTGCGACGCGGGGATCGGCTTGTGGGCTGGGTGTCGGGCCACGTCCCGCCGGCCGAGCCCGACGTCCTGTTCATCTGGCAGGTGGCCGTGGCGCAGGAGGCCCGCGGGCTTGGCCTGGGCAAGCGGATGATCGCCCACCTGCTTCGGCGCCCGGCGGCCAAGGGCGCGCGGATCATCAAGACCACCATCACCCCGGACAACCCCCCCTCATGGGGTCTGTTCCGGAGCCTGGCCAAGGACCTGGGCGCCCCGATGGAGGACCACCCCTGGTTCCTGGGGGGCGTGCACCTCGCGGCCGGCCACGCGCCGGAGCACCTCGTCACCATCGGCCCCTTCGAGGGGCCCGCCAGGCCGACCCTGTTCACTGACCCAACCCAACGGGAGGGATGACCATGTACGACGCAGAGACCCCGGCGCAGACCCCGCGCGCCTTCGCCACCTTCGAGCGGATGGAATCCAAGGTCCGCTCCTATTCCCGCAGCTTCCCGGCGGTGTTCGAGCGCGCCGAGGGCGCGTGGCAGTTCGACAAGGATGGCCGGGGCTATATCGACTTTCTCACCGGCTGCTCGGTGCTGAACTACGGCCACAACCATCCGGCCATGAAGCAGGCGCTGCTGGACTATATCGAGCACAACGGCGTCACCCACAGCCTGGACATGCATTCCCGCGCCAAGGCGGAGTTCCTGGAGGCGCTGGAGGCCAAGATCCTCAAGCCCCGGGGCATGACCTATCTGGCCCAGTTCACCGGCCCCACCGGCGCCAACGCCGTCGAGGCGGCGCTGAAGCTGTCGCGCAAGGTGACCGGTCGGACCAATGTCATCGCCTTCACCAACGGCTTCCATGGGGTGACCCTGGGCGCGCTGGCGGCCACCGGCAACCGTCACCACCGGAGCGGCGCGCATACGCCCCTGAACGGCGTCACCCGCATGCCCTATGACGGCTATTTCGGCGAGGGCGTCGACACTGCCGCCCAGCTGGACAAGATGCTCAGCGACCCCTCCGGCGGCGTGGACGCGCCCGCGGCCATCATCGTGGAGGCCGTGCAAGGTGAGGGCGGGCTGAACGTCGCCTCCGCCGAATGGCTGCAGAAGGTGGAGAAGATCGCCCGCAAGCACGGCGCCCTCTTCATCATCGACGACATCCAGGCCGGCTGCGGCCGGACGGGCAGCTTCTTCTCGTTCGAAGGCATGGGGCTGAACCCCGACATCGTCACCATGGCCAAGTCCCTCTCGGGCATGGGCCTGCCCATGGCCCTGGTGCTGGTGAAGCCCGAATTCGACCAGTGGAAGCCCGGCGAGCACAACGGCACCTTCCGGGGCAACTGCCACGCCTTCGTCACGGCCAAGGCGGCCATCGACACCTTCTGGTCCGACGACGCCTTCGAGGCCGATGTGCGGCGTCAGGGCGAGCGGCTGCGCAAGGGCCTGCAGGAGATCGCCCTGAAACACCGCGGCGTGGTCAAGGGCGTGAAGGGCCGGGGCATGATGCGCGGCCTGGACGTGGGCTCGGCCGAGATTTCCGATCCCGTGGTCGATGAGGCCTTCCGGCGCGGCCTGATCATCGAGACCAGCGGCGCCCACGACCAGATCCTCAAGGTGCTGGCGCCGCTCAACATCTCCGACGCCGACCTGGACGCCGGCCTCGAAATTCTCGCTGACAGCATGGCCGAAGTGGTCGGGCGCCGGGCGCTCGGCTCGGCGGCCTGAAGGAGTTCAAGACATGATCGTTCGCGACCTTGAAGACGCCAATCAGACCCGCCGCCGGGTGGTCACCAAGGGCTGGGAGAGCACCCGCCTCCTGCTCAAGGATGACCAGATGGGCTTCTCGTTCCACATCACGACCATCTATGCGGGCGCGGAACTGCCGATGCATTACCAGAACCATCTGGAGTCGGTTTACTGCATCTCCGGCGAGGGCTCGATCGAGGACCTGGCCACCGGCGAGGTGCACGCCATCCGGCCCGGCGTGATGTATGCGCTGGACAAGCACGACAAGCACATCCTGCGCGGCAAGACCGAGATGAAGATGGCCTGCGTGTTCAATCCCCCCCTGAACGGGCTGGAGGTCCACGACGCATCCGGCGCCTACCCGCTGGAAGCCGAGACCGTCTAGAGGCGCGTCGCGCAGGGTCCGCCCGCGCCGTCCCCTCAACCGTGACCTGGAGATGTCGCGCCGGCGCCAGATGGCGGCCTGGCGGCGTCTCAAGAGGCAGGAGGAACCCCTCATGACCGATCATTACCCCTCGCGGGTCGCCGGCCAGCCCCAGTGGCTGGAGCGCAAGGACCCCGTGGTCCACTCGCCCTGGCATTCCGAATCCCCGCTCAGCCAGGACCAGCACGAAGCCTTCGACCGCGACGGCTTCCTGGTGCTTCAGAACGTGTTCGAGGCCGACGAGATCGCCGCCCTGCAGGCGGAGATGAACCGGCTGCGGTCCATGCCGGCGAGCATCGCGGCCGAGACCATCGTCGCCGAACCGGCCTCGGGCGCCCTGCGCTCGATCTTCGCCGTCCATCGCCAGAGCGCGCTCATCGGACGCCTCGCCGCCGATGAGCGGCTTGTGGCCGTGGCGCGACATATCCTGGGCGACGAGGTCTACATCCACCAGTCGCGCCTGAACTATAAGCCCGGCTTCGACGGCAAGGAGTTCTACTGGCACTCCGATTTCGAGACCTGGCACACAGAAGACGGCATGCCGCGCATGCGGGCCATCTCGATCTCCGTCCAGCTGGTGGACAATTTCGAGTTCAACGGGCCGCTGATGCTGATGCCCGGCTCGCAGCGGACCTATGTCACCTGCGTCGGCGAGACGCCGGAGGACCACTACAAGCAATCCCTGCGCAAGCAGGAGTATGGCGTGCCCGACCGCGACAGCCTGACGCGGCTGGCCGAGCGCCACGGCATCGCCTCGCCCACGGGACCGGCCGGCTCGGTGGTCATCTTCGACTGCAACACCATGCACGGCTCCAACGGCAACATCACCCCGTTCCCGCGGGCCAACGCCTTCATGGTCTATAACGCGTGGGCCAACCAGCTCGCCGCGCCCTTCGGCGCCAAGGCGCCGCGCCCGGAATTCATCGCCGCACGCCAGCATGTGGAGCGCCTGGCCCCTGTGCGCGGCAACCTCGCCCAACAGATGAGGGCCGCCTGATGCAGGGTCATACCGTCGAGAAGATCGGGGGCACCTCGATCTCCAACACCGATGCGGTGCTGGGCAACATCCTGATCGCCGACCGCCAGGGCGAGGCCCTTTACCGGCGCATCTTCGTGGTCTCGGCCTATGCGGGGATCACAAACCACCTGCTGGAGCACAAGAAGACCGGCGAACCTGGGGTCTTCGCCCTGTTCGCGGCGGCCTCGGCGCAGGAAACCTCCGCCTGGCAGGACTCCCTGGACCGGCTGCAGGGCGCCATGACCGCGATCAACGCCGACCGCTTCGCCGGACGGCCCGAACGTGAAGCGGCCGACGCCTTCATCCTGGCCCGGATCGCCGACGCCCGCTCGGCGCTCACCGATCTCCAGCACCTGTGCGCCCATGGCCATTTCCGCCTGGACACCCAGCTGGGCGCGGTGCGGGAGATGCTGGCCTCTCTCGGGGAGGCGCACAGCGCTTTCAACCTGACCCTGGAACTCAAGAGCCGGGGCGTGAACGCCCGGTTCGTCGATCTGACCGCCTGGGACGACAAGCGGCCCCTGACCCTCGACGAACGGATTCAGGACGCTTTCGAAGACGTGGACCTGCGCCGCGAGCTGCCCATCGTCACGGGCTTTGGTCAGCGGAAGGACGGGCTCATGCGCGAGTTCGGTCGCGGCTACAGCGAAGTGGTGTTCAGCCGCATCGCAGTGCTGACCGGCGCCCGCGAGGCCATCATCCACAAGGAGTTCCACCTCTCCAGCGCCGACCCCAACCTCGTCGGGACCCAGGCCGTGCGCAAGATCGGCCGCACCAATTATGACGTGGCCGACCAGCTGGCCAATCTGGGCATGGAAGCCATCCACCCCCGGGCGGCCCGCGGCCTGCGTCATGCGGGCATCCCGCTGATCGTCAAGAACACCTTCGAGCCCGAGGATCAGGGCACCTCAATCTGCGGCGAGTTCGTGTCCGAAACCCCGCGGGTGGAGATCATCGCCGGCATGAAGGGCGTCACCGCCCTCGAACTGCTGGAACAGGACATGGTGGGGGTGAAGGGATATGACGCCGGCATTCTGGAGGTGCTGGCCCGCCACAAGGTGCGGATCGTCTCCAAGGCGTCCAACGCCAACACCATCACCCACCACCTGGACGCCAATCCCAAGCAGGTGAAGCGGGTCATCGCCGACCTGGAGGAGCGGTTCCCCAACGCCGCCATCTCCACCCAGAAGGTGGCCATCGTGGCGGCCATCGGCTCGGACCTGAACCTGCCCGGCCTGACGAGCCAGGCGACCCTGGCCCTGGTGGAGGCAGGCGTGGAGATCCTGGCCCTGCAACAGCTGTCGCGCCGGGTGGACATCCAGTTCGCCGTCGCCGAGGCCGACTACGCCCGGGCCGTCGCCGCCCTTCATAAGCGCCTGGTGGAACAGGACCAGTCGCAGGCCAGGTCCCTGCTCAGCGCCGCCTGAGCCGTCTTTCCAGCCCGCGGCGGCAACGCCGCGGGCCTTTCATTTGTTGATTTTCACAATCTCAGAAGGAGGGGCGTCATGACGATGATCGTCTTTCTGCTCTGCCTGGCGGCCTTCGTCGCCATCGGCCTGGCGTCCGTCCGAAAGGCCCAGGCGTCGAAGAAGGACTACTATCTGGCGAGCAGCAGCGTGCATCCGGCCATGGCCGGGCTGTCGGCCGTGGCGACCAACAATTCCGGCTACATGTTCATCGGGGTGATCGGCTTCACCTACGCCACGGGCCTGGCGGCCATCTGGCTGATGATCGGCTGGATCCTGGGGGACTTCCTGGCCTCGCTGTTCATTCACCGCCGTCTGCGCGAGGTCACCGAGGCCTCGGGACAGGTGTCCTTCGCCGCGGTGGTTGCCAAGTGGTCGGGGCAGGACTTCGGCCTGTGGCGCAAGATCGCCGCGGTCATCGCCGTCCTCTTCCTCGGCGCCTACGCCGCCGCCCAGATCGCCGCCGGCGGCAAGGCCCTGCAGGGGGTTCTGGGCTGGACCCCGCAGACCGGCGCGATCATCTCCGCAGCCCTGATCCTCGCCTACAGCGCGGTGGGCGGCATCCGCGCCTCGATCTGGACCGATGCGGCCCAGTCCCTGGTGATGGTCTTCGCCATGACCCTGCTGCTGGTGGTGGCGGTCACGGGCCGCGGCGGGCTCGACGCCACCTATGGAGAGATGGCGGCCATTCCCGGCTTCCTGAATCTGTTTCCCGACGATCTGCTGTTTCCCGGCTTCCTGGGAATGGCGCTCTTTGTGGTGGGCTGGATGTTCGCAGGGCTAAGCGTCATCGGTCAGCCGCACGTCATGGTCCGCTTCATGGCCCTGAACGCCCCGCAGGACATGGCCGCGGCGCGGGGCTGGTACTACGGCTATTTCACCCTCTTCTACGCCCTGGCCACCGGGGTGGGGATGATGTCGCGGCTCTACCTCCCCGACCTGGGCGCGCTGGACCCGGAACTGGCCCTGCCCACCATGGCGGTGGAGCTGCTGCCGGCGGCCCTGGTGGGGGTGATCCTGGCGGGCATCTTCGCGGCCACCATGTCCACGGCTGACTCCCTGGTCCTGGCGTGCTCGGCGGCCATCACCAGCGATCTGGCGGGCGGGCGTATCCAGAAGCCCTGGATCATGAAGGCGGTGACCGCCGGGGTGACCCTGCTGGCCCTGATGTTCGCCCTGGGCGAGTCGCGCAGCGTATTCAGCCTGGTGATCCTGGCCTGGTCGACGCTCGCCTGCGCCTTCGGGCCGCTGATGATCGTCCAGGCCCTCGGACGCCGGCTGACCCAGCCGGCCGCCATCGCCCTGATGCTGGGCGGGGTCGGCCTGGCCCTGGGGTGGCGGATGATGGGTTGGCAGGACCAGGTCTATGAGGGCCTGCCCGGCATACTGATCCCCACGCTGATCGGTCTGGCCATCAGCCGCAAGGCGACCGCGGCCACCGCCGCGCCGGGCATTCCGGCGCCGGCCGAGACCCCCGCCGCCAAGGCCGGCGCCTGAGCCGGGCTGAACTGGGCGGTTGACCGGCCAGGTCGCGCCGACGATGACTGTGGCTTAAGGGGCGGGGAGCCCCGCAGACCGGACCCTAGAATCCGCGCTGCAACGCCTGCGCGCGCCACCAGGAGGAACAAGATGCGTCTGACCAAGCCCCGAATCGCGCCCCTGGCCGACGGCGAACTGGACGCCGACCAGAAGGAGCTGCTGGCGCCCATGGCGCAGCGCGGGCGGGTGATCAACATCTTCCGCACCCTGGCGCGGGAGCCCAAGGCCATGAAGGGCTTCATGGGGTGGGGGAACTACATCCTGTCCCGTCGCAACGGCCTGCCGGCGCGGGAGCGCGAGATCGTGATCCTGCGCATCGGTTTCCTCTGCCGGTCGGGCTATGAGTGGACCCAGCATGTGCCCATCGGCAAACAGGCCGGCCTCACCGACGAGGAGGTGGCCCGCATCAAGGTCGGAGCCGACGCCCCGGGCTGGAGCGCGGCGGACGGCGCCCTGATCCGCGCCACGGACGAGCTGCACCACGACCAGTTCATCACAGAGCCCACTTGGCAGGCCCTGTCGGAGCACTTCAGCGACAAGCAGAAGATGGATCTGGTCTTCACCGCGGGCCAGTACACCCAGGTCTCCATGATGCTGAACAGCTTCGGGGTTCAGCTGGACGAGGGCCAGACCCTCGATCCCGACCTGAAGGCCTTCTGATGGGCCGCCTGGAGGGAAAGGCCGCTCTGGTCTGCGGCGCGGGCCAGTCGCCGGGAGAGACCATCGGCAACGGCCGGGCCATGGCCCTGCTTTTCGCCCGCGAGGGCGCGCGCGTCCTCTGCGTGGACCGGGTGGGCGAACGGGCGCAGGAAACCGCCGCGATGATCGAAGGGGAGGGCGGTTCCGCCGCCTGGCTGGCGGCCGACATCTCTCAGGCCTCAGGGGCGCAGGCGGCTGTGGAGGAGGCGCTCGACAAGCTCGGCGGGCTGGACGTGCTGGTCAACAATGTGGGAATCGGCGGCGGCGACGGCCCGGCGCACCTGGTGGAGGAGAAGGCCTTCGACCGCATTCTGACGGTGAACCTCAAGGGGGCCTGGCTCACCAGCAAGGCCGCCATTCCCGTCATGCGCGAGGCCGGCGGCGGCGCCATCGTCAACATCTCGTCCCTGGCCTCCATCGCGGGCGGCAATCAGGTGGCCTATGAGGTGTCGAAGGCGGCGATGAACCGCCTGACCACCAGCGTCGCCCAGGCCAACGCCAAGTATGGCGTGCGCTGCAACGCCGTCCTGCCCGGGCTGATGGACACCCCCATGGCGGTGGACGGCATTGCGCGGGCCACCGGCCAGACCCCCCAGGCCGTACGCGACGCCCGCAGCGCCCGCGTGCCCCTGGGCGGCCAGATGGGCACGGCCTGGGACACCGCCTATGCCGCCCTGTTCCTGGCCTGCGATGAGAGCCGCTTCGTCACCGGCGTGCTTCTCCCCGTGGACGGGGGCATGTCCAGCCGCATTGGTTGACCCCGGGCGCTGCGGCGACCGGTCATTTCAGGAGAGCATTTTGAAGAACCTGTTCAGCGTCGAGGGCAAGGTCGTCCTCATCACCGGCGGCAGCCGGGGCATCGGCGAGATGATCGCCCGCGGCTATGTGGAGAACGGCGCCAAGGTCTATATCTCCTCGCGCAAGGCCGAGGTGTGCGACCGGGTGGCTGAGGAGCTGTCGGAATACGGGACCTGCATCTCGCTGCCCTTCGACCTGGGCTCCATGGGCGGGATCGAAGGCCTGGCGGACGCGGTCAAAGAACGCGAGAGTCGCCTGGACGTGCTGGTCAACAACGCCGGCGCCACCTGGGGCGCGCCCATCGACGAATATCCGGAGGATGGCTGGGACAAGACCGTGGACCTGAACGTCAAGTCCATCTTCTTCCTGACCCAGAAGCTGCTGCCCCTGCTGCGGGCCGCCGCCGGCGCCGATGAGCCGGCCCGCGTGATCAACATCGCCTCGGTCAACGGTATCGAGCCGCCGGCGCTTGAGACCTACGCCTATTCCACCTCCAAGGCGGGCTGCATCATGCTGACCCGGCACCTGGCCAAGCGGCTGGCGCCCGAGCACATCCTGGTCAACGCCATCGCGCCCGGACCCTTCCCGTCGAAAATGATGGCCGCGACTCTGGCCCAGGCCGGGGACGCCATCGCCAAGAACAACCCCCGCGGACGGATCGGCCAGCCGGAGGATATCGCCGGCGTGGCCATCTTCCTGGGCAGCCGGGCCTCGGCCTACACCACGGGCGCCACCATCCCCTGTGACGGCGGATCGGCCGAGGTCTGAGCCTCAGCTATAGCCGCGCGCGGCGATATAGGCGTCGAGCTGCTGGACGCGCGCGGCGTCCGAGGGGTGGGTGGAGAGAATTTCCGGTGTGGCCGAACCGCCGCGCGCGGCCATGCGCCGCCACAGCTCCACCCCCTGGCGGGCGCTGAAGCCCGCACGGACCATCAGATCAAGGCCGATGCGGTCGGCCTCAAGCTCGTGGCGGCGGGAATAGGGCATCAGCACCGCCACCTGCAGGGCCGGGCCGGCATACTGGCCCAGGGCCTGGGCCACCCCGCTCTCGGCGCTCTGGGTGACCGCGCCCACCAGGCCTGCGCCCACCTGGGCCAGGGCGCTCTGGGAGTAGCGCTCGGCGGCATGGTTGGCCATGACGTGGGCCACCTCATGGCCGAGGACGGCGGCCAGCTCGTCGTCGTTGCGCATGAAGCTGAGCATGCCGGTGGTTACGCCGACCTTGCCGCCGGGCAGCACGAAGGCGTTGATCGAATTGTCCACGAAGACGGCGTACTCCCAGCCCTGCTGTTGAAGGCCGGACGCCGCCACGATCCGCTCGCCCACCCGGCGCACGCGGGCGTTCTGAGCGGCGTCAGAGGAGACCCGCTGGGTCTGTTTCATCTGGGCCCAGGCCTGAGCCCCCTGTTGGGACAGGGCGCCGGGGTCGACCAGCATCACCTGCTGGCGGCCCAGCTCCGGATTGTAGGAACAGGCGGCCAGACCCAGCACGGGGGCCGCCACGGCGGCGGTGACGGCGAGAACGCGTCGGCGTAGGGGGCTCATGAGGTCTCCGGTGGTTTGCGGCGCAGCTTATCCCAACAACGCAAAGCGCGCGATCTGGTGGCGCCGAGGATTGACCGCAAGGGATGCAGGCCCTATCGCTATTGCGAATGACTCGCACTTATGGAGCGGCCCGTGGCGGACGATGCGAACTGGTCCAATCGACCAACAGAGGGTCAGGCCGATCGACTGACCGAGGGCGAGCAGCTGTTGCTGGCAGGGTTGCGGATTTGGGTCAGCTTGCGGCTGGGCGGCGCCGAGCCGCAGGGTCCGGTGCGCGACATGGTGGCCCGGCGGGTCAACGACCGAGCCGGGGCCATCTTCGTCGCCCTCATGGAGGGCCTTGAGCGCCAGACCTTACGGCCGTTGGAGGTGCGCTGCCCGGGTTGCGCGGCCTATGGCCTTGATGAGCAGCGGCTGGTGGTCGCGTGTGGCGTGGCCCGCGTGGACATGAGCCTGGCGCGCGCCCTGCTTCGGCCGCTGGTGATCCAGCCCGAACCCGTGGCGATCTTCGCCCGCGCCCTGAACATGGTGCTGCGCCACGAGGGGCTGGACCTGCCGGCGCGGATCGGCGGGCCTGTCGAGGCAGGGCCGCTGACGGCAGCGGGCGGCGTGGCGCCAGGCGTCACCCTGCATTGAGGCGTGTCCTCAGGAACGGCTTCCGCCGCTGAGGCGTTGGGGAAGCTTAAGCTTGGAGACGCTGGAATGTTGAAGTGGGCCGGGATTTTTCTGTTGGTCATGATCGCTGCGGCGATCGTGGGCCTGATGATCGAGGCGATACGCTTCATCGCCGGCCTGTTGTTCGTGGTCTGCCTGATCGGCTTCTTCGCCACGGGCGGCCTGAAGATGTTCGGCAAGCGCGGCGGCTGACGCCGCCGCGGCCCGTCCGCCTTACTCGCGGGTGAAGCTCTCGGGAATGGCTGGTTGCGGACCGGCCTTGCCCCAGAGGACGATCTCGTTGCCCCACGGGTCGCGGAAGGCGTGATTGTAGCCGTTGAACTCGGCCCAATAGTGATCCCGCCACAGGAGGCTGGCGCCACGTTCGATGGCGGCCGAGAGGATGCGGTCGGCGGCGTCATCGTCGCTGATCAGGATCCAGACCCGCGCCTTGCGCCCCTCTGTGGCCACCTGCCGGGGCTCGACACCGTCCGGATGCGGATGCGGCCGGGCGTTGGCGGCCTTGAAGATGCCCAGATGCAGATTGCCGATCTGGCTGGGGCTGCCATCGGGATTGCGGAACTCTTCCCCGGGCACCATGCGGTGGTAGAGGCCCTCGGGTCGGGGATCGTCCCGCCAGCCGAAGACTTCGGCATAGAACCGGCCGGCGGCCGCGGGGTCTTCCGCGGCCAGATCGACGAAGATCAGGGTGTTGGGATAGGGCACAGGAACTCCTTGGGCTCGAACGCCGCGACCCTTATCCGCCGCCGACGGCGCGGCCATGCCTGTCCAGACCCGATGCGCCCCTCGCCGGATGCGCGCCCAGGGAATAGGCGCTGAACTGAAATGTTACTCGAAATGTGCAAGCCGGATGGTCAGGCGTTCCAGCCTGGGGCACAGGAGGGCGTTGTGACGCCGACACCGATTCAGGAGCTTTCGTGTCCGAACTGTCCCCTGCCGCCCTAGGCCAGCTTTTCACCGAGGCCCGGACCCAGAACGCCTGGTCCGACGAGCCGGTCTCCGAGGCGACGCTGCACCGTCTCTATGATCTGGTGAAGTGGGGGCCCACCTCGGCCAACTGTTGTCCGGGGCGCTTCGTGTTCGTGACCACCCCGGAGGCCCGCGAGAAGCTGGCGCCGCATCTGTCGTCGGGCAACCGCGCCAAGACCTTGACGGCGCCCGTGTGCGTGATCATCGCCCACGACATGGAGTTCGCCGCCCAGCTGCCGACCCTGTTCCCCCATGATCAGAGCGCCCGTCACTGGTTCGCCGCCCCGGCGGTGGCCGAGGAGACGGCCTTCCGGAACTCCAGCCTCCAGGGCGCCTATCTGCTGTTCGCCGCCCGGGCGTTGGGGCTGGACTGCGGCCCCATGTCGGGCTTCGACAAGGCCGGCGTGGACGCCGCCTTCTTCGCCGGCACGTCCTGGCGCTCCAACTTTCTGATGGCTCTGGGCCATGGCAAGCCGGAGGGCGTCTATCCCCGAAATCCCCGTCTGGCGTTCGACGAGGCCTGCCGCATTCTGTGACAGATGCGCCGCCCCCCTGGCTGCGTCTGACATTTCAGACTAGACCTCATGCCTAGCGGCGCATGAGACGCCGCACGGTCAAGAGGGCGGGGTCCGACGGGACTGGCGCTTGGAGGAGAACAGGCGTGACGGAGACCAGGGACGCAATTCATGCGCAGGGCCAGGTTTCCCTGGCCGCGGGCGGGCAGTGGTCGCCGGAACTGCAGAAGGCGCGGGTCTATGAGCAGTTGCTGCTCGACATCGTCCTGGGCGAACTGCCCCCCGGCGCGCGCCTGGACGAGCAGGCGCTGACGCGCCGCTACGGCTCCGGCCTGGCGGGCGTTCGCGACGCCCTGGGGCGCCTGGCGCTGGAAGGCATGGTGGTTCGGCGCGCCCGGGCCGGCACCACGGTTTCCCCCCTCGACCTTGTGGACCTCCGCGAAGGTTATGAGGCCAGGGCCCTCATCGAGCCCCACTGTGCGGCCATGGCCGCCCGCAACGCCACCCTGGCCGAGATCGCCCAGATCGGGTCGGCCTTCGATGACGCCGAACGCGCCATCCGCGATGAGGACCACCGGGCGCTGGTGGCCATGGACCACCGCTTTCACGGGCTGATCGCCCAGGCCAGCCGCAACGCCGCCCTGGCCCGCATCCTCATTCCGCTCCAGCACAAGGCTGCGCGCTTCTGGGTCTTTTCCATGGGCACGGCCACCGAAGAAGAGCGTCTGACCGACATCTGTCAGCACCGGGCCATCGCTCGGGCCATCGCCGCGCGTGACGTTGAAGGCGCCCGCTCGGCCATGATGCTGGTGCTGGGCGCCATGCCCCAGACCGTCCAGCGGACCCTGAGCGGCCGCCCTGAGGAGGATGCGCGCGTCGAGCGTGTATCTGGATAACTCGACCGGAGCGTGCGGTTTTCCCCGCGGCTGCGGTTCAGATTTGGGCGCCCGTCCCGCGATTTTGAATGACTGGCGGGCGCCTCTGACATTCCCACTGAAATTTCACATGACATTTTGACGGCGGGCCCACGGGCCGCCAGCCTTGACATTCAGAGGCCGACGGATGCGGGGATAGCCGCCATTCGGCGGAGGGTTCGCGGTCTCCGAAGAGGGCGATATGTCAAAGAAACTTCTCTGGGCTGCGGGCGCCTCCCTGTCCGCACTGATTGCGAGTTCCGGCGCCGTGCTCGCCGACGACCAGGTCGGCATGGTCGATGAGGTGGTGGTGACCGCCCGCGACAAGACGGGGCTCTTGGAAAAGGACCCCAGCAACAGCGTCTTTGGCTTGGACAAGCCGCTGATCGAGACGCCGCGCTCGGCGAGCTTCGCCAGCGACATCACCCTGGAACGCTATGGCATCCAGTCCATCGACGATCTGACCGCGGTCTCACCGGGGACCTATACGGCCAGCTTCTACGGTGTGCCTGGCGCGCTGAACATTCGCGGCACCCTGGCGGAGAACTACTTCCGCGGCTTCAAGCGCGTGGAGAACCGAGGCACCTATTCGACGCCCATCGCCAACGCCGCCCAGATCGAGGTGGTGCGCGGGCCGCCGACCCCCATCTACGGGGCTGGGAAGGTGGGCGGCATGCTCAACTTCATTCCCAAGTCCGGGCGCGCCGAAGGCGAATATGTGTCCGAGGTGGGCGGCGAGGCGGAGTTCACCGTGGGCTCCTACGGCCGCAAGGAGGTCAGCGGCCAGATCGCCATTCCGCTCAACTTCGGGACCACCGAAGGGGGCCTGCATCTCTACGCCCAGGCGGAAAATTCCGACAGCTTCTACCGGGGCATCTCGCCCCGGCGCGAGATCCTGCAGGCCTCGGTGGACTTCGAACTGGGCGGCGGCTGGCGCACGGCCTTCGGGGGCATGGCCTACCATTCGGACGGCGATGTGCAGACGCCCGGCTGGAACCGCCTGACCCAGGATCTGATCGACAATCAGACCTATATCACCGGCCGCGACACGAGCCTGACGGACGTCAACGGCGACGGCAAGCTGACGCCGAACGAGATCGGGTTTTATCCCTATAATTCAGCGCTCTACATCGCCTATTACGGCTTTCCCAGCAGCAGCGCCCGGCACACCCTCGACACCGGGGTGGGGACGGTCAAGCTCGACCCCCGGACGGTCTATATCAGCGATGCCGACTTCTCGAACAGCTGGACCAAGACCGGCTATTTCGACCTGATCCGCGACTTCGACAACGGCTCGGCGCTGAAGTTCCAGCTGTTCTATGACGAGCTGAAGAATAAGCGTTTTGTTTCCTACGGTTATCCGGCCTTCTTCGACTCCTGGGTGGGCGAGGCGCGGGTCACCTATGACTTCGACTATGATGTGGGCTTCATCACATCCAAGTCCTTCGTGGGCGCCTCCTATCGCAAGTTCGACGGGAACCGGAAGGAGAGCTACAATTCGGGCCTGATCGCCCTGGACCGCCGGGACATCGCCTTCGGCGCCACGCCCACCGACATCATCGATGATCCCTTCTCGGTGGAGTCCTATGGTCTGCAGTGGGAGAACGACAACCAGTCGACCTGGAGCCAGGCCGGCGTGTTCATCACCACCGACATCTTCATCGGCGACCGGCTGAACCTGATGCTGGGCGGCCGCTATGACGACTACAAGGTCGAGGCCGAGGACACGGGCCTGGTGAGCTATCAGCCGGCGGGCCATCTGAAGGACGGCCAGGGCAAAGGCACCTATACCGCTTCGCTCAGCTATCAGTTCGATTTCGGCCTGATGCCCTACATCACCTATGCGGAGGCCGCGGCCCTGGAGATGAGCCAGGCCGGCGACATCGCCCCCTCGCTGATCGCCAACCAGTCCTGGCTGTCGGACTCCGACCTGGCCGAAGCCGGGGTGAAGTTCCAGCTGGCCCAGGGCACGCTGGTGGGCTCGCTGGCCGCCTACCGCCAGAACCGCACCCAGCTCACCGGCGGGCCCAACCCCACGGTCCGGGGCAACCGCTCCAAGGGGGTCGAGCTCGAAGTCCGTTACCTGGCCACGGAGAACCTGTCCTTCACCTTCGCCGGCAACACCCAGCGGACCACGGTGAAGGGGCCGGACAACAGCTTCGCCTATATCCCCTATTATGTGACCGGCGTGGACCCGGTGAACGCCTTTGGCGGCACCTATGTGGTCTGGGCCTTCTCGAGCCTGCCGGGCCGGGGTGGCGACTATGCCTACACCCTGATCCCCCGCACCGTGCTCAGCCTGTATGGCAGCTATACCAGCGACGAGTACAGCTGGGGCCAATGGGGGGCCACGGCCGGGGCGACCTATGTGAGCTCGACGGCTCAGACGGTGGAAAACCCCATCGTCTATCCGGAGTACACCACCGCCAGCCTGTCGATGTTCTACCAGCGCGGCCCCTACCAGGCGTCCCTGAACATCGACAATCTGTTCGACGAGCTGTTCTTCACGCCCGCCGCCGACTCCTACGCCAACCTGGCGGCCCTGCCGGGCAAGGGGCGCGAGTGGCGGGTGAGCCTGAAGCGGTCGTTCTAGTTCTCCAGCCGCCGCCGCTCCCGCACGGGGCGGCGGCCACTGGCCGAGTTTGAGGCAAGGAGCCTTCGATGCCCGGTTCAAAATGGCGTCCCTGGATACTGCTGGGCGTGTTCAGCCTGCTGCTGTTCCTGATCTCAGGCGCGACCTTCTCGTCCCTGGGCGTCGTCCTGCCCGCCATGGTCGCCGACCAGCAGTGGAGCTGGGCCCAGGCCGGGCTGGGCTTCACCCTGCTGGGCGCCTGCTGCGGCGGGTCGGCCTGGTTTCCGCCCATGGTCATTCGACGCTTCGGGGTGCGCGCGGCCCTGCTGCTGGGGACGGTGGTCATGGCCCTGGGCTTTGTCTGCCTCTATGTGACGCAGAGCGTCTGGATCTACTTCCTGGGGACCGCGCTCTGCGGGGTCGCCTATCAGCTCATGGCGCTGATCCCCGGCACCCACGTGCTGGCCGCGGTGTTTCAGAAGCGGGCCATGGCCTTCGGCCTCTATTTCACCCTGGGCGGTCTGGGCGGCGTGGCCGGACCGATGATGGCTCTGGGCGTCATGGAGCTAACCGGCGGCGCCTGGCGGCCGTTCTGGGCTTTGCAGGCGGCGGCCGCCCTGGTCATCGGGGTGGTTTGCGCCATGCTGATCCCCAGCAGCGCCTGGCTGAAGTCCTCGTCTGAGCGGATCGACGCGGCGGTGAAGGCTGACGCCGAGGCCGCGGCCGCCGCGCCATCGCCGGCGCCCCTGGCCGTCTATCGCACGGTCCAGGACTGGACCCTGCGCCAGGCCATGGCCACGCCGCAGTTCTACATCCTGGTGGCGGCCTACTTCGTCCATCTGCTCAGCGGGGTGACGGTCTCGAGCCTCTCGGTGGCCCATCTCACCGAGCGCGGCGTGGCCGCCGGCATCGCGGCCGGCATGCTCAGCGTCGAGGGGTTGATGGCCACGGCCGCCCGCCTGGGCGGCGGTTTCATCGGCGACCGGATCGATCCCAAGTGGCTGCTGATCTTCGCGGTCGGCGCCCTGGGGGCCGGCTCCATGGCGCTCAGCGTCGCCGACAGCATGGCGCTCATGCTGATCTACGCGCTCGGCACCGGCGTCGGTTTCGGCCTGACGGCCCTGGCCGTGACCATCCTGCTGCTCAACTACTTCGGCCGGAAGCACAATCTGGAGATCTTCTCCACGGTCTGCCTGGTGGGGGCGGTCTCGGCGCTCGGCCCGCTGATCGGCGGATCGCTGCGCGACATGCTGGGCAGCTTCTCCCCGACCTTCCAGCTCTTCGGCCTGGTGGCCGCGGGCGTTTTCGTCGCCGCCCTCTTCATGCGCCCGCCGCAAATGAAATCTGTTCAATCGGCCCCGTCCGCCACGACGGCCGGCCTGGTCAATGACCCTGTCTGAGGCTTGAACCCCATGTATCAGAAGCCCTCCTCGAACAAGGAATTCGGCGTCTTCCTGCCGGTCGCCAATGGCGGCTGGATCATCTCCAAGACCTCGCCGCCGCTGAACGACCTCTGGGCCCAGAACCGGGCCGCGGCGGTGGCCGCCGACGAGGTCGGCATGGACTTCGTCATGTCCATGGGCAAGTGGCGCGGGTTCGGCGGCGAGACCAACCACTGGGGCTCCTCGCTGGAGTCGGTGACCATGATGGCGGGCATCGCCGAGGCGACCCGTAATGTGAAGATCTGGGCCACCGTCCATCCGCTGCTGCAGAACCCGGCGGTCACCGCCAAGATGATCTCCACCCTCGACCACATCAGCGGCGGCCGCGCCGGGCTGAACATCGTGGCCGGCGCCTACCGGGCCGAGTTCGACCAGATGGGCATGTGGGACGACAGCCTCGATCACGACGCGCGCTACGCTCTGACCGAGGAGTGGACCGCCATCGTCAAGCGCCTCTGGAAGGAGGACTCCGTCGATCACCAGGGCCGCTTCTTCACCATGAAGGACGCCCAGTCGAGCCCCAAGCCGGTGTCGCGGCCCCGGCCGGAGCTGATCTGCGCCGGCCAGTCCGACCGGGGCTTCCAGTTCTCGGTGCGCGAGGCCGACATCTGCTTCATCGGCGGCCGCACGGCCGAGGAGCGCCGCGACAACAGCCTGCGCGCCAAGAAGGTCGCCGAGGAGATGGGCAAGTCCATCAAGACCTACGCCATGTGCACCATCGTCCACGGTGAGACCGACGCCGCCGCCGAGGCCCTGGTGGAGCGCTACAAGACCGGGACCGACATGGGCGCCATCCTGGAGATGCTGCGCAGCTGGGGGGTTCCGGCCGACAAGCTGGACGTGGTCGCCAAGCAGCAGGGCGCCTTCATGACCCACACCGCGGTGGGCTCGCCCGCCACCTGCGCCGAGCAGGTGCAGGAGTTCGTGGAGTTCGCCCAGCTGGACGGGCTGATGCTGATCTTCCCCGACTATGTGGAGGGCCTGAAGATGTTCGGCGCAGAGATCCTGCCGGGCCTCCGATCGGCCTTCGCATGAACGCGATCACCCAGACCTCGGCCGCCGGCGGTCTGGCGGACTGGATCGCGCCCGCGCGCACCGCCCTGGTCATCATCGACATGCAGGTGGATTTCGCCGCGCCGGACGGCCGGATCGGTCAGTGGGGCGTGGATCTCTCGGCCGTGCCGCCGGCGCTGGAAAAGGCCCAGGCCCTGGCCCGGGCGGCCCGGGCGGCCGGGGCGCCGGTGGTCTTTGTGGGCCTCTTCACCCGGCCGGAGACCGACTCCCCGGCCTGGAAGGCGCGGATGCTGCGGCGAGGGGGGGATCCTGACGACGACTCCGCCCTGTGCCGGGCCGGCGAGCGCGGCTCTGATTTTTATGGCCCGACGCCGCAGCCGGGAGATCCTGTCGTGGAGAAGGCCCGCTACAGCGGCTTCCATGACGCGCCCCTGCATGAGGTGCTGAAGGGGTTGGGCGCCGACACCCTGGTGGTGGCTGGCCTCACCACCGAATGCTGTGTGGACTGCACGGTCCGCGACGCCTTCCATCTGGACTATCACGTCTTCATCGCCACCGACGCCTGTGCGGCTTACGAGCCGGACGTCCACGCCGCGGCGCTGAAATCCCTGGAACTGAACTGCGCGATCCTGGTGGACACCGACCAGGTCATCGACGCCTGGAGAGGGGCCGCGTAATGGCCGACGGATTCCAACTGCCGGGCGCCCAGGCGCCCTTCGGGGTCAGCGAGGCCGATCGCGCGAGGATCGCCGCGGCCATCGATGAGACCGAGATCGTCGAGCTGGCCCTGGCCCTGGGCAACATCCCCAGCCCCGCCGGCCATGAGTTCGCCGCCGGCGAGTTCGTCCATGACTGGATGAAAAAGGAGGGATTCTCCCCCCGCCGGGTGGGCGCCACGCCGGAACGCAACAACATCATCGGAACCTATGGCGGGGCGGGCGAGGGGAAGAACCTGCTGTTCACCGCCCATCTGGACACCGAAGCCCCCACCTGGAACCCCGACCTCGACGCCTACAAGTACCGGCCCGAGACCCTCGACAATCCGGAGTGGGAGAAGTGCTGGCTGGAGGACGGGGTGCTCTATGGCTACCCCATCGCCAATGACCGCGGGCCGATGAGCTGCTTCCTGATCGCGGCCAAGGCCTTGAAGCGGGCCGGCTACGACCTGGCCGGCAAGCTCTATCTGACCGCTTGCCCCGGCGAGATCGGGCCTGAGCCCATCGAGGAGCACAAGGGCGTCGCCTATATGGGCAAGGACATCGGCGCCCATTACCTGTTCCACCACGGGGGCGTGGCGCCGGACTACGCCATCGCCGCGGAAGGGTGCGACTTCGGCCTGACCTGGGTGGGCTGCGGCTATGTCGTTTTCCGCATCCGCCTGTGGGGGGAGGGGGTTTTCACCCCGCTGCTTAGCCAGCCGGAACGGGCGGGCGACCATCCCAATCCCATCTATCGCCTGGGCGCCCTGACCGACGCCATCCACCAGTGGAGCCGGCGGTACGAGGCCGACAGCGCCTATGAAAGCCAGGGCGGCGTGGCTCTCCCCAAGGCGCAGATCGCCGCCGTGCGCGGGGGCATACCCTATGCGTTCGGGGCCGGCACCGAGCTGGTGAACCTCTATCTGGAGGTGGGACTGAACCCCCGCCAGCGGGTCGCCGAGGTTCAGCATTCGCTGGAGCGCATGGTCCGCGCCGCGGGCCTGGGAGAGGTGGAGATCGAGCCGGTGGTGGTGCGCCACGGCTTCGAGGCCGACGCTGGCGAAGTGGCCCCCCTGGTGGGGGCGGTGGACGCGGCCACGCGCCTGTCCCTGGGCCATCCGGTCCAGCGGGCGGCCCCGGTCTATTCCAGCATGTGGCGCGACCACAACGTCTTCAACATGCAGCGGATTCCGGCCATCACCACCGGCTTCAAGCGCTGGCGTCCGACGCCCAAGGATCTGACCGACAGCGCGCTCGTCTATGCGCTGACGGCGCTGGCGGTGTGCGGCCGTGCGCAAGAGGGCGAGGCCAGGGCCCAGCGGGCGCCGGTCTATGGGGACAATCCGTTCGGGAACGAGGCATGAGCGGCCCGGTGGTTCTGGACGAGGCGACCGCCGCCGAGCCGGTGGACCCGGCCGGCTGGAAGATGGCCATGGGCGCCTTCGCCAGCGGGGTGGTGATCGTCACCACCCTGGACGAGGGCCGCCCGGTGGGCACGACGGTCAGCGCCTTTTCGTCGGTTTCCCTGCATCCGCCGCTGTTGCTGGTGTGCCTCGACGAGAAGAGCCGCACCCTGGCCGCGGTGCGGCGCACCGGCAATTTCTGCATCAACATCCTGGCCGAGGGGCAGGAGGACCTGGCCCGGCTGTTCGCCGGCGCGGGCGCCACCGATCGGTTCCGCGACGTGGTGATCGAGCCTGGCCTGTTGGGCGCCCCCATGATCGGCGGGGCCCTGGCCAATATCGACTGTCGTCTCCACGCCCTTCAGCGCGCCGGGGACCACGACATCCTGATCGGCCGGGGCCTTCGGGTGCGCGCCGCCGCAGGCGCGCCGCTGGTCTATGCGCAGGGTCGGTTCATTCGCCAGCAAGGCTGAGGATCAAAGCCATGGGTTATGAAGTTCTGCAGGTTCAGCCCGTCACCCGCCGCATCGGCGCCGAGATCTTCGGCGTCGATCTGGGGCGGCCGCTCAGCAACCGTCAGGCGGTGGAGTTGCGCGAGGCCCTGGCCGAGCATCAGGTGCTCTTCTTCCGCGACCAACACATGGACCACGAGGCCCACAAGGCGTTGGGCCGGCTGTTCGGCGACCTGGCCATCCATTCGGCCATCCCCGGCATCGAGGGCCACCCGGAAATCGTCGCCATTCATGCCGACGCCGACTCCAAGTTCGTGGCCGGCGAGAACTGGCATTCGGACCTGACCTGCGATCCAGAGCCGCCCCTGGGCTCCATCCTCTACATGCCCATCGTGCCCGACAGCGGCGGCGATACGGTCTTCGCCTCCATGTACCACGCCTATGACAGCCTCTCAGAGCGGATGAAGGTCTATCTGGAGGGGCTGGAGGCGGTTCACGACGCCAATCCGGTCTATCAGAAGCTCTTCCCGGACCTGGACCGGAAGTACAACCGTTCGGTCCATCCGGTGGTCCGCACCCATCCGATGACGGGGAGGAAGCTGATCTTCGTCAACCCGTCCTACACCACCCACATCGTGGGCCTGCCCGACGACGAGAGCGAGGCGATCCTCAAGCTGCTCTATGTCCAC
>NZ_DAIMHV010000004.1:0-54743 GCF_036723115.1 Phenylobacterium sp.
GGCGGGGGGTGGATTCCCGCCCTGCTGGCCCTGGTCATGGGCATCGCGCTCACGGGCGCCTTCCACGAGGATGGCCTGGCCGACACCGCCGATGGCCTGGGCGGAGGCCAGACGCCGGCCCGCCGGCTTGAGATCATGCGCGACAGCCGGGTGGGAACCTATGGCGTCATCGCCCTGGGGCTGGTCCTGGCCCTGAAGGCTGCGGCCCTGGCGCAGATGCCCCCCGCCGCCGCGGCGCTGGCCCTGATCAGCGCCCATGGCCTGGGCCGGGGCGCCTCCGTGCTCGCCATGCGGCTCAGCCCCTATGCCCCCGACGCCTCCGGCGGCAAGTGGAAGCCCATGCCGCAGGGGGTCTCCCGCGGGGAGGCGCTGTCGGCGCTCTTCCTTGCTGTCTGGCCCCTGCCCTTCCTCGTCGTCCTGGTGGGACCGGCGGGACCTTTCGCGGCGGTCCTGACGGGGCTCGCCCTCGCGGCCCTGCTGCTGAGCCTGGCCCGAAGGCTCATCGGCGGCCACACCGGCGATGTGCTGGGCGCCGTGGAGCAGCTCTTCGAGGCCGGCTTCCTGCTGGCCCTGGCGGCGAGCCTGTCATGACCATCGTCGTCAGTCCCCTGGCGGGCGCGAGGGCCTGTTTCCAGCGCAAGACGCCCACCCACGTGGTCAGCCTGCTGTCGCCGGGCATGGCGCCGCCGGCCTGGCCCAGGCGGGACCTGGCGCGGCTGCACCTGGTGTTCAATGACATCGTCACCCCCCGGGAAGGCCTGATCCTGCCCGCCCCTGAGCACATGAACGCCTTCCTCCAATTTCTCGAAGGCTGGGACCGCCGCTCGGCCCTGATGATCCATTGCTGGGCGGGCGTCAGCCGCTCCACGGCCGCGGCCTATGTGGCGGCCTGCCTGCGCGACGGGCCGGGCTGTGAGGACACCTTGGCCCAGAACCTTCGCGCCGCCGCTCCCTTCGCCACCCCCAACGCCCGCCTGGTGGCCCTGGCCGACGAGGCCCTGCAGCGGGACGGTCGGATGACCGCGGCGATCCTGGCCATCGGACGCGGGGCGGAGACAACAACCGGAGCCGTGTTCGAAATCTAGGCCACCACCCAAGATTGAGCTTGACCACGGCTCGAACAAATCATGAACTGTCGACTGAACCTTGAGCGAGGGCGCCATGTCGATCCTGAAGCGGTTATTTGGAGGGGCCGGTTCTGCGGACCCTAAGGCCGAGGCTGTTCCGGGCCCGACCGTCGAGGACATGATCGAACAGATCCAGGCGGCCGCCCAGCCCTGCGTCCGCCTGACGCTCGGCCCAGGAGGCCAAAGCTGGCTGGGGGGCGAGGCCCGGTTCTTGGGACCCTGGCCCCGGTTTCAGGGCGCGCCCCTGACCCATGTCGCCCATATCGACCTGGCCGAGGTGCGCGCGGCCGGCGGGCCGGACTGGCTGCCGGCCGAGGGGCATCTGGCCTTCTTCTATGACATGGCGAGCCAGGGCTGGGGCTTGGGGCCTGAGGAAGCTGGCTGCGCCGTGGCGATCCATCAGACGGGCCCAGCGCCGTCGCAGGCGCCCCCTGCCGACCTGCCGCAGGACCTCATGATCCCCTCCGCGCCCGTGCGATGCGAGGCGGCGAGTTCCTATCCCCCCGCCGACCGGCTGGGCCTGAACACCGCAAGGCTCAAGGGCCGGGACTACGGGAGGCTCGAAGCGGCGGAAGAGGCGCTGCTGCCCTCAGGGCCGGCGCACCAGATCGGCGGCTTCCCCTTCCCTGTTCAGGCCGACGAGATGGAGGCCGACTGCGAGCAGAACGCGCCCCGCGAGCCGGGCCGGCGGCCGGGGGACGGGGCGGCGGAATGGCGGCTTCTTCTGCAGCTGGACAGCGATGACCGGGCCGAAATGGCCTGGAGCGACTCAGGCCGGCTCTATTTCTGGATCCGCGAAGTGGACGCCCGGGCGGGCGACTTCACCCGGATCTGGACCATCCTCCAGTCCTGCTGAACCCCGCCCCTCACCAGGTCCAGCGCAGGCCGACGGAGGCCTGTCGTCCCACCGAGCCGATCTGCAACAGCCGGCTGCGGGCGCCGTCATAGGCGAGGTCCCGGACATTGGTCAGGTTGGAGCCTGACACGACAAACTCTCCTCCCAGGGGCAATCGGTAGACGGCCTGGGCGTCAAGATAGCCCGCGGCGGCGACCGTGAAGTCGGACACTCCGCCGCCCTGAAGATCGGCTTCGGAGCGGAAGGGCGAGCGCCAGGACCACGACAGGTGCACCGCCAGCGGCCCGCGTTCCACATAGGGACTGAGCGACCAGGACCAGTCGGAGACGCCGGTCAATCGCCCGCCGCCCCTGAGCCGCGATTGGGTCCATGTGGCGCTGGCCCATAGACCCAGGCCGGCGGCGATCCTGTGGTGGAGCCCTAACTCCACGCCATCCACGATGGCGCGGCCCACATTCTGCGGCCGGGCGATGGGGATCGCCGCCACGACCGGCTGCCCGGACTGGGTCTCGAACACCACCTGTTCAACGGCCTCCACCGTCTCGATGAAGTCCTCGATGGACTTGTGAAAGTAGGCGGCTGAGACGCTGGTGCGCCGGCCGGTCATTTCATAGGACAGATCGAGGTTCGTGGAGACATAGGGCCGAAGAGCGGGGTTTCCGCCTACGCCGCTGAAGATCAGACCCGGTTCCGGATCGGTCAGAGCCTGCGTCCCGTCACGATAGATCGCCGAAACAAGCACGCTGGCCGGCACGGTCGAGGCGCGCAGGTCAGCGAGGGAGGGGCGGGTCATGGATGTGGAAGCCGCCAGGCGCAGGATCGCATTGGGCGTGAGATCGACCGCCACGTTCAGGCTGGGCAGCAGGATGCGGTGGTCATCTTCGAAGCGAACCTGGCGCACCTCGGCGCTCGGCCCGGCCAGAACCATCCGCGCCCCCTGGACCTCGGTGCTTGTCTGCACCGCCCGCAGCCCCAGATTGCCCGACATACTCAGCGCGGCGACCTCGCCCTCAAGGTCGAGGCGGACATAGGCGGCGGCCACCTCTTCGATGACGCCATAGGCGTTCTGGCGATCGGCGCCAGAGGCCTCCGCCTCACCCGGTCGAAAGACGATGTCATAAGGCGAAGCGGCCAGTTCGAAGGCCGCGCGAACCCGGTCAAAATCGGTGCGGATCCAGGGCCATGGTCGAACCGTGATCAGGTCGGAAAAAACATTGTCGGGGGTCGCGCCAGAAAACAGACCTGCCAGGTCGCCCGCGCCGTCCCGAAGAACCGCCCGGCGGTCGCGGCGGTCATAGTCCCGCGTCCTGCGGCTCAATTGCACCCCAAGGCCCAGGCGAGAGGCGCCCATCGCCGAGCCGTCCCGGCCCAGTGAGTGGCCCAGCGGGCGCTCGGCGTCGAAGCGCAGGGTGGCGTCGGTGTCCCGTGACTCCACGGCGCGGACGTTCAGTTGGGCCAAGGTGAGTTGGCCGGGGTCAAGAAGATCGAAGGGCGTGGTCAGGGTGGCGGCGCGCCGGCTCCGAACCGCATCCCCCAGGTCAAAGACGTAGGACGTCGTCGGCGATTGCATGGACAGGCGCTGCAGCGGAGTATCAAGCACCGAGGTCGCCGAGGAGAGGCTGATGCGCGGCGCCAGCCGCCAGCCTCGGAAACCCATCTCCGCCCCGAGAGAGGCCAGGAGATTGACATGGGCCTGGTCGGAAAACTCTGTGTTGTTGTCGATACGCCCGGCCTCGATGGAGCCGGCGGTGACGACCCCGTCCCTGACCTGCGTCACGGCGCCGGGCCGGGCCAGGCGTTCGCCCAGGCCGAACACCAGACGATCCTCGCGGATGGTGTTGTCGAAGGTCGAGACCAGGGCGTCGAAATCCAGACTGAAGTCCGCGCTCGGCCGCCAATCGCCCCCCAGGAAGAGGCTGCGCCTGAGCCTTTCCTCCTGTTCCACCGTCATGCGCACATCGTTGGGCGTGGCCAGGAGGACCCCATCCACCCGCGTCTCGCCATAGCGCATGATCTGAAAACGATCATAGCGGATGCTGCGCGCTTCCTGGGCGACGCCCAGGACCAACCCCAAATCTCCCGCCGTCGAGATCAACCGACCGGCCAGGGCGAAATCGGGGCTCAAGGCCGCGGCGCGATCGTTGATTTCCCCGCCCAATCGCAGCGAAACGAACGGCGAGCCCTCCAGGCCGCCGGAGGTCTCGATGTCGATGTTTGATCCGATCCCGCCGGCGATCAGATCGGCCGTGGCCGACTTGGTAAGCCGCGCCCCCGACAGGAGGTCCACCGAAAGGGCGCGAAACCGGAACTGGCGACCGCTCTGGGTTGAATTGCGGATGTTCTCGTTGAACGCCACGGGCGCGCCGTTCACCGTGACGGACTGAAACAGGGGGCCGAGGCCGCGCACGCTGACGAACTGCCCCTCCCCCACCTCACGCTCGATGGCCACGCCGGGCGCTCGCTGAAGCGCTTCGGCCAGATTGGCGGCCGGCAGGTCTCCCAGGCGGTCGACGGAGACTCCGTCGGAGATGGTGTCCGCCGCGCGCTTGGCCGCCAGGGCGGCGTCGATCTGGTCCGAGAACCGGCCCGTGACCACAAGGGGCCGCACCTCCACCGGGCCATCGGCGCCGGCCGGGAGAGCCGGAGCCTCAGCCGCGACCCAGACCCGCACACCCCGCGCCCCGACGAAGCGATAGCGCAGGGTCGTTCCCTCGCTCATCTGGGCCAGGGCCGAACGCCAGCTCATCTGCCCCCGAACGGCCCGCGTCCGCACCGCTCGTCCCGAGGCGGGCGTGAAGGCGAGGTCACAGCCGGCCGCCAGACAGAGCCGCACCAGGGCCTCGGAGGCGTCCTGGGCGGGGATGTCGATGTAGAGGATCTCGCCGTGGGGCGGTGTCGGGCGCGGCTGCGCATGCGCGAGAGACGCCCCCGCCAGGGCCGCCGACAGCGTCAGGGTGGCCGACAAGCGCCGGAGCGGCGGCGTGCCGCCCCTGTCTCGCGCGCACGACGATCTGCCCCCGGAACGGTCCATGCCTGGGCGCTCTACCCCACAGGCGTGACAGCTCTGCGATACCGTGCGCCGAGACCAGCCCTAGGATGGCGCTCTCATTCTGCGCGTACGAGGACCCTTCCCTCGGCGTCGCGGGTGACGCGTATGGGCAGCAGGCTGGCCATACGCTGGGCCAGTTCGCCCTCCCCATCCAGGGGCAGGACAGCGGTCACCGTGATCTCATTCAGGCGCGGATCGGCCGCCACCAGCGGGCGCTCGGAGTACCGGGCGGCGGCGGACACCACCTCGGCCAGGGTGGCGTTGCGGAAGACGAGACGCCTCCGGCGCCAGGCGGTGTGGGCCTCCACGTCGGCCCGCGCGGTGACCAGGTCAGCGTCGCCCACCCGGAATTGCGCGGTATCGCCCACCGTCAGGCTCGCAGCGCCGCGATGGGTGTCGGCGCGACCAGGATCTGGCCGGCTGACAAGGACCCGGCCCTGCAACACTGAAATCTCGGCGCCGTCGCCCCTGAGGCTGGTGACGAAGCGGGTGCCCACGACGATGACCTGGCGGTCGCCAACGGCCACCTGGAAGGGTCGCGCGCCATCATGAACAACATCGAAATAGGCCGCCCCTCTATGCAGCGACACCTGGCGAACCCCGCGCGAGAGATGGACGTCGATGGCGGAGTCCGCGTCCAGGGTCACCTGCGTTCCGTCCTCGAGGGCGACGTCCAGAATCTGGCCCGGCAGGCTTTCATACAGTCGCGGCCCCCGCCCATCGGACCACAACGGTGCGGTCACGACCACCGCCACCAGTCCGGCCGCGGCCAGCCCTCCGACCAGGCCGCGGCGCCCCATGAGCGGGGGCGCCTGCGCGGGCTGGCGACGCCAACGGGCGAGGTCGTCCTCGAACCCGCCGCGCAGGTCCTCAAGCTGAACCTGCAACGCCTTCAGCGATTCATATTGGGGCAGATGGGCGGGATCGGCTTCCAGCCAGGCGTGGAAGGCGGCTTCCTCATGCCCGCGCAGCCGCCCGCGTCCCATCCGGGCGAGCCAGGCTTCGGCTGACCGGGGCGTAGGCGCGAAAAATGCAAACAGCCGGCGAAACATCAGCAGACGGCGTCCCTTCCGAGTCCGAAGCGCAGAGTGGCCCGGGCTCCTGAGGGGACAACGATCCCCGCCGCCCATCCCTCAATCATCCTGGGACTCCTTCAGCCGGCGGAGCGCCTCGGCGATGTGCTTCTCGACCATGCTCACCGAGATTCCTAGACGCCCGGCGATCTGTCGATAGGTGCAGCCCTCGAAGCGATGCAGCAGAAACGCCTGCCGGGTCTTGGGGGGCATGTTGCGAATGGCCACGCTGGCGGCGGCCAGGTTCTGCCGGTCGATCAGTCCCTGATCGGCGCGGGGCGAAGGATGGCTCACCGCCCGCGGGCCGGCGTCGAGCGCATAGACATCGTCGGCCGTGCTGCGCCTGGCTTCGCGGGCGGCCACCTTCCAGCGATCGAACTGGATGTTTCGGGCGATCACGAACAACAGGGGCCGCGCGTCGCTCGCCGACAGATCGTGACCAGCCTTCTGAAAGCGAAGAAAGGCTTCCTGGACCACATCCTCGGCGTCCACGGCGCCCTGATCACGGCGACGCAGATAGGCCATCAGGTCGCCGCGCAGTCGGCCAAGGTCAGGGTCGCTACGCATGGCGGACGGCTGGGCTCGTCCCTGGGCCCAAGCGGGTCGTCCTGGCGCAGACGCGCCAACGCCCCCTCCAATGGAGGGGGCGCGACGCCCGGCGGCGCCCAGGGGAAGGAGGCGCTCCACCGGCGGACTTGATGCGATCGAGGTCCGACAGCAGCCTCACCACCCCATACGAACGCCCAGGCTGAAGCGTCGTCCGGAAAGTTCGTACATGGTCGGGAACGACGGGTGCATGGTGTAGCCCTTGGTCGCCTCGTCGGTGATGTTGATGCCTTCGAAGCTGACCTGGATTCGGTTCGTCAGATTGTAGCTGACCGAGATGTCGGTCTGACCGTAGCCCTCACGCCAGATCGGGTACATTTCGTAGCCGATCGCCTCAACATACTTGTCCTTGTAGTTGTACGAGGCGCGCGCCTGGAAGCGGTCATTCTCATAGTAGAGGGTGACGTTATAGGTCGTATCGGCCAGGCCCACCGGCGGGGTGGGAACGTCGATGTCCGACTCCCCGGTCAGGGAGCTGTCCAGCAGGGTGTAGTTGGCGTTGAGGCCGAACCCTTCCAGCGGCCGGTAGATCAGCCCCAGGGGGATGATGGCCACCAGTTCGACGCCGCTGACGTCGTACGACCCCTCGGCGTTGACCGGCTGATAGACGTCGAAGTCATAGACGCCGTCGATGGTGCCGTTGGCGTTGTACTTGGTGACGTTAGGCGCCGTGCCGGTGAGTTCGTTGCGGACCACGCCCTCGATCTGCTTCCAGAAGTAGGAGGCCGAGAGCAGGCCGCCGCGGGGAAGATACTTCTCGAGACCCAGTTCCCACTGCTTGGCATAGGTCGGGCGCAGGCCCGGATTGCCATCGGTGAAGCGGAAGGAGTTCCAGCTGGCCGTGCGCTTGTAGGCCAGGTCCGTCAGGGCCGGGCGGATAAGCGTCTCGGACGCCGCTCCGCGCAGGAGCAGGCTGTCGGTGAGCTCGGCGTTGAAGTTCAGGCTCGGCAGCACCTTCTGGTAACCGCCGGTGCTGGAGACGGGCTCCGGCGTGTAGGTGGTTCCGCCGGTCGGCGTCTGGATCTGGTGGAAGCCTGACGAGGTGACGCTGGTGTCGATATAGCGGGCGCCGCCATTGATGAAGACCGGGACCGGACCGATCTGGAATTCCAGGTCCGCCATGCCGTAGAGGCTGAACACCTCTTCGGACACCTCATAGTACTGGCCATCATCGAAAGGGGTGAAGAAGCCGGCGTACCGGAAGGTCTCGCGGGCATAGGCGTTGGACACCTGGCTCCAGTTCAAGTCACGAACGCGGTAGTCGCCCCCGGGCACGAGGTCGCCGATGGCGGTCAGGGGGCTGTCGGCCAGGGTGCGGGTATTCACCCAGGAGGCGTTGCCAGGTCCCGGCCCCTGGATGTTCAGAGCGCCGTACTGACGTTCCTTTGACTTGTCGGTGTAGCGGACACCAACCTCCATGCGGCGCAGGGCCGGGAAGACATCGAGATTGAAGTCCCGTGAGAGGTCGGCCTGGGCGGCGTACTTGTCGTCAGTGATGCTCTCCAGCGTGGTTTCATAGGCCTCGAAGAGATAGCTCCGCGGCGAATTGTACATGTCGATGCTGGCGGGATTGGCGCTGCGGATCGTCTCGCCGCCCTGAGCCGTCCAGCGGGTGCGCGAGGGCGCGTAGGCCACGTGCTTGAGGTTGGCGTAGTCGATGGTCCTCTCGGCGCCGGAATAGCCCGCCATGGCGTTGAACGCCCAGAAGTCGCCGCGCCAGTTCAGTTCGGCGCCGAACTGGGCGTAGTCGGTCTTGCTGATCCGCTCCTTGCTCAGGAACTCGTGCTGGGTGGCGGTGTAGGAGACATCGCGAAGCACGACGATCCCGTAGTCGCTCAGCGTGGTCCGATCATACTCGTGGATGGTCTCGAAGGTGCTGCGGCTGGAGGCGGAATAGGCCGCGGCGTCGTATTCATCCTCGGTGGCGTCATAGCCGCCGATCATGCCGTCAAAGGCCAGGCTGAAGCTTGCGGATGGGCGATACTGCAGGGAGACGGTCGCGCCCCACTGGTCCTGTTCGTTCAGATAGACGCGGTCGCCGACCTTGTCCTGGAAGATGATCCGGCCGGTCTGATTACGATCGGAGCGATTGGTGACCACCACGCCGGCGTCGCGGGCAAGCACGCTCTGCGCCTGGGTTCCCCGCACGCCGGAGGCTTCCAGGAAGCGGAAGGCGGGACGGAAGTTGATCCCGGAATTTGAGTCCGTCCGATTGGTGCGGCGGGCCGTGGACACGGAAAACAGCGCGCCCCAATCCCCCCAGGTGTTGCTGGCCAGCACCGAAATCTTGGGATCGATCTCCTCGGAGATCGAATTATACGCCCCCTCCACAGAGCCCACGACCCGCGGGCCGGCGAAGTCGAACGGCCGGGCGGTATAGATGTTGATGGAGCCGGCGATGCCGCCCTCTTCATTGGCCGCCGTGGGCGACTTCTGCACCGTGACCCGCTGAATGATCTCCGAGGCGTAGATATCGAACTCCACATCGCGACCGCCGCTGCCCGAGGCGGTGGCCAGGTCATTGATCGTGACGAAGGTGAATTCGCTGGGCAGACCGCGGACCATGACCCGGCGGCCAAGGCCCTTGTTGCGCTCGATCGTCACCCCGGGAATCCGCTGGAGGGCTTCGGCCAGGTTCTGCTCGGGGAAGTTGGCGACGTCGGTCGCCAGGATGGAGTCGGAAAAGCCCACCGTCTCGCGCTTCAGATCGACGGCCTGCTCCAGGCTGCGCTGATAGCTGCCGGTGACGATCAGTTCGCCCACCTCGGTCACGTCTGTCCCAGCCGACTGGGCCTGGGCGCCGGTGGCCGCCAGCAGGGCGACCGCCGCGCAGCTGGTCAGGAGCCCCGCCCCACGCCGGGCGCTTTTGATGCTGGCCTTGGATTGAATACCGGTCACTGAAAGTCTCCGCATGTCGATGTTGCGACGGCGGGGAACCTGGCGATCGCCCGGTCCTTGCCCCCGCCCCCTCAACGACGGCCCGTTGCGACCCCTCAATTTGTGACGGCGCTTTTCATTCAAACTTCATGGAGACGTCACAGAGCGTCGGCGCGGCCCCAAGATCATCCGCATTGTTCCGCCTAACGGAACGACGTTCTAATTTCTGTTATTCTTTGTTCGGGTATGGCATAGGGCGGTCAGCAGTAGTGATGACGCGCCCATGGACCGAGCGGTTTCCCGAGCCTTTTCCCTGTTGGAGCGCCTCTCGCGAGCGCGGGAGCCCATGCGCCTGACCGACCTGGCGCACGAGACCGGTCTTCAGAAGAGTACGGCCCATCGTATTCTGACCAGCCTGATCGAACTGGGCTATGCGCAGCAGGACCCGGGCGGTCGCTACGGCCCCACCCTGCGCGCCTGGGAGATCGGCGCCCGCGCCGTGGCGCAGCTGCCGGTCAAGAAGGTCGCCGCGGGCTTCCTCTACAGCCTGCACAGGACCACAGGCGAGACGGTCAGCCTGACCCTGCTGTCGGGGGATGACGTCGTCTATCTGGACAAGATCATCGCCCCGCGTCCGGTGCAGTTCCGCACCAGCATCGGCAGCCGGGCGCCGGCGGTCCTCACCGCCAGCGGCAAGGCCTTGCTCAGCCGCCGACCCGACGGGGCGGATATCGCAACCCGCGCCGCCCCCGCCCACAATCTGGATATCTCCGTCCTCCTGGCCGAGCTGGATGACGCCCGGCGGCGGGGATATGCGCTCTCCGGCTACAGCCCCGGCGTCTCGAGCATCGGCGTCGCGGTTGAGGCCGGGGGCGCAGCCCCCTTCGCCGGCCTCTCCATCTCGGCGCCCAGCGATCGCCTGGCGGGCAGCAGCCGCGACCAGGTCATCGAGGCCCTGCTCGAGACCGGCGCACGCATGAGCGAGGCCCTGGCGCAGTCATGAACACCCCCTCCACGGCCGCCCAGCCCCGCGACGTGACCGGAGCGCTCAGCGCCTATGTGGCCGGCGCGCTGGCCTCCACCCCGCCCGCCGAGCACCGGGAGCTGGCGCGGCTGCATCTGCTGGACACCCTGGCCTCCATCGTCGCCTGCCGCGACCTGGAGCCGGCGGTCCTGGCCCGCAAGTATGCGCTTTCCCTCAGCGGCGGCGCAGGCGAGACCACCATCCTTGGCACGCGCCAGCGCGCCGGCCTGGTGGACGCCGCCTTCGCCGGCGC
Organism: Phenylobacterium sp.; assembly: GCF_036723115.1. GTDB lineage: Bacteria > Pseudomonadota > Alphaproteobacteria > Caulobacterales > Caulobacteraceae > Phenylobacterium. Next base: position 10,866 of record NZ_DAIMHV010000004.1, read on the forward strand.
CATGACCGGCCATGGCGCGGAGATCAACGACTTCATCCCCTCGGCCTTCGTCCAGCCGGGCCCGGCCGTGGTGTCCGTGGCGATGGCCACGGCCGAGCAACGGGGCGCGTCCGGGGCCGATCTGCTGCGGGCGGTCATCGCAGGCTATGAATTGGCCGGGCGTCTGCCCAAGGCCCTCGGCCTGAACAATCTGCGAAAGGCGGGCATCGCCAATCACGGGATCGGGCCCGTGTTCGGCGCAGCGGCCGCAGCCTCGGCCCTGCTGCGGCTGTCTGAGACAGAGATCGACCACGTCTGGACCTACTGCGCCCAGCAGGCCTCCGGCTCTTGGCAGTGGCTGCTGGACGTGGAGCATGTGGAGAAGGCCTTCGTGTTCGCGGGCCTGGGGGCGCGCAACGGCCTGCAGGCGGCCCTGATGGTCCAGGCCGGTTTCCGCGGCGTGCCAAACGCCCTGGATCACCCGGCCGGCTGGCTGCGCAGCGGCGCCTTCGCCGGCGGCGACCGTGACCTCGACTATCTGGTGAGCGACCTGGGCCGCCGCTCGGAGCTGCCGCTCACGGCCTATAAGCGCTACCCCGTGGGTGGTCCCACCCAGCCGGCGGTGGAGGCCCTGCTTTCCCTGTTGCCGCGGCTGTCGGGGGCGGTCGTCGAGGCGGTCGAGATCGAGATGCCGGGCCGCTGGGAAGCCTTCCGCGACGCGGCCATGCCCGCGCTCAACCTGCGCTATCTGACGGCGATCATCCTGATCGACGGCCGGCTGGACTTCGTCTCGGCCCAGAGCCTGGCGCGGATGGCCGGCGACGGGGCGGTCCGCCAGATGATGGACCAGGTCCAGATCGCCCATGACCCGGCCCAGGAGGCTGCGCCTGGTCAACCCCGCACGGAGTCGGCGCGCGTCACGGTGCGCCTGCAGGGGGGCGAGGCCGTCACCGCCTTCATCCCCCACGTCCTGGGCTTTCCCTCACACCCCATGAGCGCCGCCCATGTGGAGGCCAAGGCGCTGGAACTGATGGAGCCGGCGCTTGGTCCGGCGCGCGCCGCCCAGGTGGTGGAGACGCTCCGGAACATTGAGGCCATGCCGCAGGCGCGCGGCCTCATCGACCTCATCGCCCGCTGAACCCGCAGGAGAGCCCATGAGCACCGAGACAGTTCCCGAAGCCGATCAGGATCTCGTGGTGGTGGAGACCGCCCAGGGCAAGGTTCGCGGGCGCCGCGCCTCCGGCGTCAGCGTCTTCAAGGGCATGCGCTACGGGGCCGACACCTCCGGCGCCAACCGTTTCCGCCCGCCCCAGCCCGTAGCGCCCTGGACCGGCGTGCAGGACGCCCTGGGGTTTGGCGACCAGTGCCCGCAGATGCGCGGCATGCTGGCCGACAAGGGGCCGATGAGCGAGGACTGCCTGCGGGTCAATGTCTGGACGCCGGCGGCCGATGCGGGTCGACGGCCGGTGATGCTGTGGTTCCACGGGGGCGGCTTCGAGGCGGGGTCGGCATCGCAGAAGGTCTATGACGGAACCCGGCTCGCCCTGCGCGGCGACGTGGTCGTCGTCAGCATCAACCATCGCCTGAACGTGTATGGCCACTGCTTCCTCGGCGATCGTCTGGGGGAGGCGCACAAGGCCTCCGGGAACGCCGGCTATCTCGACCTGATCGCCGCCATGCGCTGGGTGCAGGAGAATATCGGCGCCTTCGGCGGCGACCCCGGCAATGTCACCCTGTTCGGACAGTCGGGAGGCGGGCGCAAGGTCAGTCTCTGCTATGCGGGGGCCGACGCCGCAGGTCTGTTCGCCCGGGGGGTGGTCCAGAGCGGATCCCACCTGCGCATCCAGACCCCGGAACAGGCCGCCAGGCTTACCGACGCCCTGCTGGCCCAGCTGGAGATCGCCCCTGCCGATATCGCCCGCCTGAAGGAGGTCCCCGTCGAAACGCTGACGCGGGCTCAGCTGCGGGTGATGCGCGAGCAGCGGTCGCGCTTCTCGCCGATGCTGGACGGGCTGGCGTTCACCGAGCATCCCTTCCTGCCGCAGGCGCCGGCGCGCTCCAGCCACCTTCCCATGATGGTGGGAACCACACGGACCGAGCTGTCCAATCAGCTGGGCTATGAGGAGGGCGCCTTCACCCTGGACGAGGCCGAGCTTCGCCGGCGTCTCGCCCGCTATGTGCCCGCCGAGGACGTCGAGACCGCCATCGCCACCTTCGGCGCCTCGCGGCCCCAGGCCACGGCGTCGGAACTCTATTTCACCATCACCTCGGCCAGGGGCTATGTGCGCGACGCCACGCTGATGGCCGAGCAGCGGGTCCTGTCGGGGGCGGCGCCCACCTATCTCTACCAGCTCACTTGGCGCTCGCCGGCCGATGACGGGAAATACATCAGCCAGCACACCCTCGACCTGCCCTTCGTGTTCGACAATGTCGAGGCCGCGCGCCACCTCACCGGGCCGGAGAGCGATGAGACCCGCGCCCTGGCCGAGGCCATGTCGGAGACCTGGCTGAGCTTCGCCCGCACCGGCGATCCCAACAACGCCGCCATTCCGCCGTGGCGGCCCTACGACCTCGACACCCGCTCCACCCTGCTCTTCGACGCGCCGCCGCGGCTGGCCGACGATCCCTGGGCGCCGGAGCGGGTCTTCATGAGCCGCTATCCGTCCCAGCAGATGGGCCGGACCCTGCACCGCTGAGCCGTAGGAGACACCATGACCACTGATCGCAGAGCCTTCATCACCGCCGGCGCGGCGCTGGGCCTCGTGGCCGCCGCCCCGGTCCGCGACGCCGAGGCGCGGCTGTTCCCCGTGGTGGAGACCGCCGAGGGCAAGGTTCGCGGGGTCAGCTCCGGCGGCGTCACCGTCTTCAAGGGCCTGCGCTACGGGGCGGACTCCTCCGGCGCCAACCGCTTCCTGCCGCCGCAGCCGGTGGCGCCTTGGGCCGGCGTCCGGGACGCCTTCGACTACGGCAATATCGCCCCGCAGATCCCGGGCAACCGCCGGCACGTCTATGCCGACCTGATCCTGAACGACGTCCAGCCGGGCGGCATGGGGGAGGACTGCCTGGTCCTGAACCTCTGGACGCCGGAGCCCAACGCCAACCGCAAGCGTCCGGTCATCGTGCGCTTCCACGGCGGCGGCTTCTATGGCGGGTCCAGCAACAATCCCGGCGGCGACGGCGAGATGCTGGCGCGGTTCGGCGATTGCGTGGTGGTGACGGTCAACCACCGACTGAGCGCCCTCGGCTATCTCTATCTCGGCGATGAAGGGCCCTATGCCGACTCCGGCGCGGCCGGCATGGCCGATCTCGTCGCCTCGCTGCAATGGGTGGCCCGCAATGTGGAAGCCTTCGGCGGCGATCCCGCGAAGGTGATGATCGTCGGCCAGTCCGGCGGGGGCGCCAAGGTGAGCCACCTGATGGCCATGCCGGCCGCCAAGGGACTGTTCTCCAGCGCCGGGATCATGAGCGGGTCGGCCCTGACCTCCATGACCCGCGAACAGGCGGACAAGGCCTCGGCCCAGCTGCTGGAGCGACTGGGGCTGCGCCGCGACCAGATCAAGGAGCTGCAGGCGGTTCCCTTCACCACCCTGCTGGCCGCCCAGGCCGACGTGGAGGCCGAGGAACGCCGTCGCGGCGAAGCTCCGCGCTCCTTCGCGCCGGTGCTCGGCGAGCTGATCCCCCGCCACCCCTTCACCCCCGGCGCGCCGGAAATCTCCCGCGACATCCCCCTGGTGGTGTCCACGGCGCTGGATGAGCGCACCTATCGCGAGACCCGTTTCGACCTGGGCTGGGACGAGGTGCTGGCCACGCTTCAGCGGCGGGTCGGGGAAGACGCCCCTCGCCTGCTGGAGGCCTATCGGGACGAGACGCCGTCAGCCACGCCCTTCATCATCAACGCGCGCATCGCCAGCGACACCTATTTCCGCCTGGCGGCCAACACCATGCTGGAACGCCGGGTGGCGGCCGGCGGCGCGCCCACCTGGGCCTATCTCTGGGAGGCGCCCAGCCCGGCCTTCGAGGGGCGCTACGGCGCCACCCACGGGATCGATGTCGCCTATTCCATGCACGACATCCGCTTCCCCCTGGCCGGTCCCAGCCGGGACAATCTGCGGCTGGCCGACGAGATCGCCTCGGCCTGGGTGTCCCTGGCCGCCAAGGGCGATCCCAACAACCCCAAGACGCCGGACTGGCCAGCCTATGACCTGACCGAGCGCACCACGCTGGTCTTCGGCCATCCCACCCGCGCCGAGAAGGACCCAAGAGGCTTCTTCCGGGAGTACTGGGCCAAGCGCGCCTCAGCCCGCGGGGGCTGAGGCCGCCTGACCAAGGGGCTCAGCCTGCGGACGGCTCCAGATGGCGTCGCCAGAACGCCATCCAGGAGTCCCGTTCGAAGGCCGGGATCTCCACATGCCGGCCGGGATTGATGTGCATGGTCTTTTCCGCAGAGCCGAAGGCGTCGAAAAGCGCCAGGCCGTGCTCGCGCTTCATCAGCTCGTCGTCCCACTGATAGACGAAGAGCACCGGGATGCGGATCTTCTCGGCGGCGTCCTTGTGATCCTCGAGCCCCGGAAAGGCCCCGAACAGGCCGAAGATGGCGCAGGTGATGCGGGGTTCAGCGGCGACGAAGGGCACGCCGAACCGCGTCCCCATGGACACGCCCCAATAGCCGATCTTCTGGTCGCGGCCCACGAAATCCAGGGCCTGGGCGGCGTCGAGGGCGGCCTTCCATTCCCCCACCACCTTGTCGACGGTGGCCGGGTCGCGGGAGATCTTGGGCTGATCGCCTGCTGGGGGCCGACGGCCTTCCTGGGCCGCCTTGCCGGCGGCGAGCGCCGCCGCCCGCACCTTCTCGGCGGCGTCCCGGCTCACCCGGTCCCCATGGCCGGGCGCGTCGATGGCCAGGGTCGCATAGCCCAGGTCGCGGGCATGGGCCACGGCCGCCGCGGTCAGATTGGCCACCTTCTTGTGCTGGGCGCCGCCATGCCCCAGCAGGATCAGAGGCCGCGGCCCACGCGCCCCCTCCGGCGCCCACAGGCACCCTGGCACGGTGTCGCCCGCCACCTGCAGCCGGAACTCCCGCCGCGTGACGCCCGCCTCGGTCTTCTCGCCGATGAACTCCATCTCGCCTCTCCCCAGTTCGTTTGTAAGGTCGGCGTCACGATATCACATTCTAGTCTGCAGTATGTTTGATTTCCGAGGGTTCCCTGACAGGTGAGACCTCGACCTTGATTCGGGTGCGGCCTCTCGCCCTGCGCCTGCGGGCCATGTCCATCTGCAGACCGAGGGCGCCCATCAGAACGAGACACAGGGACACCACGCCGGCCAGGATCAGGTTCTGCGCGTCCCGGCCCAGCGGGGCCAGGAAGGTCCATTTGTGCGCCAGGGAAAAGCTGGCCAGTTCCGGCCTCGCCGCATCGGGGGTGATGTCGGCCAGGACACCGGTGGCGGTGTCCACATAGAGGCTGGCCTTGAGCGGCGCGCCATAGGCGATCTTCCAGACCGGCAGGCGCTTGTTCCGGAAGTCATAGCCGTCGCCGAAACGGGTCACCATGGAGACCTCGGTGATGGCCTCGCGACCCAGGCCGCTGAACCGCTCGCCCAGTTCGATGGCGTAGTCCCGGTCCCCGCCCGCCCAGGCCGCACCGGTGGACGCATCCAGATAGACCACATCACCTTCCTTGGCGCGCCCGTCGAAGCGGGCATGGCGCATGGCGTGGTGATCGTGGGGGCCGGTGGTAACGTCGGGCGCCATGGACAGCCGGTAGAACCAGCCCCCGTCCGCGCGCTGCACCAGGGAGAGGCTGTTGACGCTCATGCCGTCCGCCACCTCCGCCCACCGCGCCTGGAGGGGATAGGCCGCTCCACGCAGATCCAGCGGCTCGGCGAGGGTCAGGGTCCGCTCCCGCTCCGCCCCCGCATGGCTGAGCAGATGGAAGAGGCCGCTGCCGGCCAGGGCCAGGATCGGAAGCCAGAGGGCGTAGCCCGCCAGCCGATGCCAGCCCCGCAAGGCAGGCGCGGGTGCGTTGCGCCGGATCAGCGCCAGCATGAGCAGGCCGGTCGCCGCCATCAGGATGAGGCCGCTGAGGCCCGCCGCCATCATCACCACCCGAAGAGGCTCAAGGACCTGGGGCATCCAGCTCCAGGTGTGAATCCACTGGAAGGCCGTGAGCATCAGGGCCTGCCGCCGGTTCGTGAGCGCCGCCAGGGCGTTGGTCTCGGTATAGACATAGGCGGTGAGCCGGTCGGCGCGATCAAACTCGACCCGATAGACCGGGAGAAGGCGGTTCACGGCCGGATAGGCGTCGGAAAAGGTCGTCACCCGCGTGAGACTGCGGACGTCCTCCGTTCCGGCGCCCGTATAGTGGCGCGCCAGGAACAGGGCGTGGCGCGGGTCATGGCCCAGCCGCTCCGCCCCATCGGTGAGGCTGAAATAGCGCCGCGGCGCATCCTGGGTCTCGGTGACCTGCAGCAGGGTCTCGTCCTCGCTCACGACCACCTTGACCGCGGCGGCCTTGCCCACCTGCGCCTGGGCGAGAATTTCCTCCAGCGGCATGGCCTGCGCCAGATCGAGGCTCCGCTGCGGGGGAAAGAAACTGGCCGGCTGCGGCGCGAACAGGCTCATGCCCACATGGATGAGGCCGGAGCCCCCCCAGAGGATCAGGGTCAGTCCCCCGACCAGGGCGATGGCGCGGTGCCAACGGATCATTCGGGCGCGCAGATGCGCCTGGCGCGGGCCGGCGGCCTTGGCCGCCTTGGGGTCGCTCGGTGTCATGGAGATGGAAGCCTTGGTCGTGCAGGAGATCACGCGGTCCCGGCGTCGCGACGGGTGAGCGTCGGCGAGGCGCAGGCGTCCGCTCCCACCGACATCGCGCACGGGCGCGGGGGCCGGGGCGAGAGCGGCGGGGCGATGGCGCCGCAGGCGCGCAAGCGCGCCCGGCGGCGAGGCTCAGACGTGGAGAGGCGGTCCGGTGGCCCAGGGCGGCGGGGCGAAAAGCCCGCGATCAAAGAGCTGCGCCCGGGCCTGGGCCGAAGCGGGCGCGGGGCTGGCATAGGACGCCCGCGTCCCCAGGGCGAAGGCGACCGGCTCGGCCAGGGGCGGCGTGGCGGCGAACACGCAAGGCGAAGCCTCGCGCCCGGCTCCATCCTCCGAGCCATCGGCAGCGTCGCCGGCCAGGCCCATCGCCCCCATGGCAGGGTCGATGACCCTGTCGGAGAGACCCTGGCTGGTGCAGATCTCGATACGAACCCCCTGGTTCGTCGTCTCCACCATGTAGCCGGCCGGCACGAGGGCGCGGCAGAGCAGGGTCATCAGGACCAACGCCAGAACGGCGTGTCCTCCCTTGATCCTGGCCAGCCCCTGTCCCATGGCCGCGCCGATTAGCAGGCGGCCCGCGCGCCTGTCGAGCCGCAATGACGGGCGCTTGGCGCCCTGCCCTGGACGGGCTCGGCCGGCGCCGCCCGTTCCTGAGGCGCCGGACGGCATGGAAGGCTCAAGTCGCGGCGTGCGCTGAAAAGTCGATTGATCGTTACGATATAACATCGCATAGCGACCCCCTTTCTATCGGGGGTTTATTTCGTCATGGATTTCAAGGTCCGCCCTTCGCCAAATGCCATTGGGCCGCCGGCGCCAGCTTGTCCGTTCTTCTTGGGGCCTGGCCCCTCGCCGCTATCGCCGATGAGGCCCAGGCCGATACGGCCACCACCGTGCGCTCGGTTCTCGTGGATGGTTCGCGCGGCGCCTACGCCCCGCCGCCGGTGTCGATCGGCGGCAAGGAGCCGGTCTCGGTCCTGGATGTCCCCAACACCGTCAGCGTCATCACCCGGCAGCGGATCGAGGATCAGAACCTGGTGACCATGGTCGACGCCCTGGCCCAGGTCCCTGGCGTCTATGTCACCACCTGGGACGGCCTGATCGGCCAGATCCGCTCCCGCGGCTATCTGCTGGACGTGTCCTATGACGGCATTCCCGCCTGGAACAGCGGACAGGCGCAGGAGTTCGACCTGATCGTCTATGACCAGATCGAGGTGCTGCGGGGACCGGCGGGCATCTTCAAGGGCTCCGGCCAGCCCAGCGGAACGGCGAACTTCGTGCGCAAGCGCGCACCCCGCGCCTTTAGCGGCTCCGTCGCCGCCTCTGTCGGCAGCTGGGACAACTATCGGATCGAGGCCGATATGGGCGGCCCCATCGCCCTGGAGGGTCGCCTGCGCGGTCGGGTGGCCGGTTCCTATCTGCAGCGGGACTTCTTCGTCGACCGGTCCCACGAAGAGAAGATCGTCGCCTACGGCACGGTGGACTTCGACATCACGGAGCGCACCCTGGCCTCGCTGGCGGTGACCTATCAGGATGACCAGGGCGACGCCATGAGCATGGGCCTGGCCAACTACGTCCTGGCCGGCCACCCGCTGAACAACCAGTTCCTCAACGCCCCGCGCTCGACCAACCAGTATCCGGACTGGAACCTCAACGTCTATGAGACGATCGAATACGCCGCCGACCTGCGCCACCAGTTCGACAATGGCTGGGTCCTGCGCTCCAAGGCGACCTACCGTGAGCAGCAGAAGATCTTCACCGACGGCTATCCCACCCCGGGCATCGGCCTGAACCCGGTCACCGGGCGCTTCGCAAGCTACAACCGCCGCACCAATGACGGGACCACCGAGCGGACGGGTGTGGACCTCTATGCCTCCGGCCCCCTGCGCCTGCTCGGGCGCGAACACAATCTGACGGTGGGCTACAGCTACGAGTTCTACGAGAACATCAATCGGGGGATTAGCAACGTGCCCTATACGGGCGCCCCCGCCGGCTCGGGGATCGCTCTGGGTGAGGCGGCGAACGTGCCGCGCCCCAACTTCGTCTACAATAACGGCGGGCATACCCGCACCGAACAGACAGGCTTCTACGGTCAGGGCCGCTTCGAAATCCTGGACGGCCTGACCCTGGTCCTGGGCGCCCGTCTGAGCGACTTCGACTCCAGGTTCCGCAACATCGCCCCGAGCCCGACGCCCACGGCGTTCCGCAGCCAGGGCCGGGAGACCGACTTGATCACGCCCTATGGCGGCTTGGTCTATTATGTTCGGCCCAATATCAGCCTCTATGGGAGCTATTCCGACATCTTCATCCCGCAGACCGCGCTCAAGTGGGATGGCGGGTCAGGAACGCCCCTGGACCCCCGCGTGGGCAAGCAGGCCGAGGTGGGGATCAAGGGCAGCTTCTTCGATGACGGCCTGATCGCCTCGCTCGCGGTCTTCCGGACGCGGGAGGTCAACCGCTCCTTCGCCGACGTGGCCCACCCCGGCTTCTTCCTGCAACTGGGCGAGGTGGAAGTCCGAGGGGCGGATTTCGAAGTGAACGGCCGTCCCTGGGCGGGGCTCGACCTTTCGTTCGGCTATTCCTTCCTGGAGACCGAGCATGTGGCCAATTCCAATGCCAGCCTGGTGGGCGCGGCCTTCAGCACCTGGGAGCCCAAGCGCACCCTGAAGGCCTTCGCCAAGTTCACCCCCAGCGCGCCGGGCTGGGACCGGGCGTGGATCGCCGCCGGCGTCCAGGCTCAGAGCACCCTGGTGGGCGGCGGGGTTCCGGGCGTCCGCGAACAGGAGCCCTATGCCGTGGTGAGCCTGCACGGGGGCTATCCCCTGACCCCGCGCCTGACGCTCTCGGCCTCGGTGAACAACCTCTTCGACGAGGTCTATTACGCCCGGGTGGGCGGACCAAACACCTACAACACCTATGGCGACCCGCGGAACTGGACCCTGGTCCTGCGGGCCCGCTTCTGATCTGAGCCTGAGGGCGCGGCCGGTTCTACCCCGACCCGGCCGCGCTCAGCGCCAGCGTGCGGCGACAACACCTAGGGAACAAAGATCGCGCCGGTGACCATGGCCGCGGCCGTGGAGACAAGCGCCAGGAGGATGGCCCAGGGCAGTCCGAAGCGTTGCAGCTGTCCGACGTCGGCCCGGATCAGGCTGGCCACCAGATAGATCGGCGCAATGAACGGGCTGAGCGCATGCAGCGGCATGCCCATGAGCGCGGCGCGTCCGATCACCTCCGGCGGCACGCCATAGGCTGCGCCGGTGGCGCCCAGGACCGGAACGATGCCGAAATAGAAGGCGTCGTTGGACATGAACATCAGCAGCGGCATGCTGATCAGCGCCGTGATCGGCCCCATATAGGGCCCCAGGGGCGCGGGGATGGCCACCACCAGGCTCTGAGCCATGGCCTCGATCATGCCCGTGCCGCTGAGGATGCCGGTGAAGGCCCCCGCCCCGAAGATCAGGGACACCATCATCAGTATGGTCTCGCCATGGGCGGCCAGGGCGGCCTTCTGCTCGGCCAATCGGGGGAAGTTCAGGGTCACGGCGATGGCGAAGCCGCCCATCACCACCGCCGGCAGCGGCGCTATTCCGCTGAGCATGCCGCCGATGAGGCCCAGGGTCAGCAGCAGGTTGAGGATCAGATTGCGGCTCTGCCGGAGCGGCGGCTCCACGGGGGGATGGGTGTCGGCCAGGTCCGGCGCGGCCTGGCCGCCACGCGCCAGACGGCGCTGCTCCATACGCCCGAGGCCGTAGGCCAGGGCCAGCACCGCCAGGAGCGACAGGCCGAGCGCCGGCAGAAGTGGGCCGACGATGTCCATGACATCGACCCTGAGCGCCATGGCCGCCCGGGCCGCCGGCCCGCCCCAGGGCAGCCAGTTCATCAGGGTGTTGCTGAGGCCCAGCAGCACGGCGAGGATCAAGGGGTTCAGCCCCAGACGCCGGTAGACCGGATACATGGCCGAGATGGTCACGATGGCGCTAGTGGCGCCGTCCCCATCCAGCGAGACGATCATAGCCAACACGGCTGAGCCCACCACCACCCGGACGGGATCATCCCCGGTGACCTGCAGGATCTTGCGCACCAGGGGCTCGAACAGCCCGGCCTCGATCATCACGGCGAAGTAGAGAAGGGCGAAGATCAGCATCAGGGCGGTGGGCGCCACCTCCACCACGCCTTCCAGCATCATGTCGCCCAGCCCCGCCCCCGCGCCGGCGATCAGGCCGAAGACGATGGGCGTCAGGATCAACGCCGCCACCGCCGACAGCCGCCGGGTCATGACCAGGACCATGAAGGTCGCCAGGCAGGCGAAGCCAAGTATCGCCAGGTTCATGAGCGCCCTCCTGCTGGCCCGGGCGTCGCCGCCCGTGCGGCCCGCCCCACCGGCCGCTTAGCCCGCCCCGTGAGCGAACGTCAATATTTTGCATCCAGTTTGTTGACCGAATGGGGCCACTCTCGCTAAGCCTCGACGAAAGGCGGTTGAAGGACGAGGGATCGGGATGGAAGACGGCCCAGTGAAGATACTCGTGCCGGTGGGCTCACTGGGCGCGGGGGTCCGGGAAGAGGAGCTGCAGTTCGGCTTGGCTCGCGGCGCGCAGGCCATCGCCACCGACGCCGGGTCCACCGACAGCGGCGCGGCCTATCTGGCGCTCGGCAAGTCCAAGAATGACCGCAGCTCGGTGAAGCGCGACCTCGCCCTCTTGATGAAGGCCGGCGCGGAGGCCGGGATCCCGGTGATCGTCGGCACCTGCGGCCAGGCCGGGGGCGACCGCAACCTCGACTGGACCCGTGACATCGCCCTGGAGATCGCCGCCGAACTCGGTCTGAAGCCGAAGATCGCCCTGCTCTATTCCGAACAGGACAAGGCGGTTCTGAAGGCCAGGAACGCCGCGGGTCGGATTCGTCCCCTGCCCCCGCACGGCGCCCTGGACGACGCCGACATCGAGGCCTGCGACCACATCGTCGCGGCCATGGGCGCCGAGCCCTATATCGCAGCCCTCAGCCAGGGCGCCGACCTGATCCTGGGGGGACGCACCACCGACACGGCCGTCATCGGCTGCTTCGCCCTGTGGCGCGGCGCCCACGCCGCGGCGTCCTGGCATGCCGCCAAGGTCGCCGAATGCGGCGCCCAGTGCACGGTCAACACCGGGGACGGCGCAGGCGTGCTCATCTCGGTGGGCGCCGACGGGTTCGAGGTGGAGCCGCTCAGCCCCTCCAACCGGTGCAGCCCGCACAGCGTTTCGGCGCACATGCTCTATGAGAACAGCAACCCGTTCCGCCTGACCGAGCCCGGAGGCGTGCTGGACGTCACCGAGGCGACCTACACCGCGGTGGACGCGCGCACCGTTCGGGTGACGGGCTCCCGCTGGGAGCCGCAGCCCTACACCATGAAGCTGGAAGGCGCCGCATCGGGACGGTTCCAGACCCTCATGCTGATCGGCATCCAGGATCCCGAGGTGCTGTCGCGCCTGGAAGAGTTCCACGACAAGCTGCTGCACGCCCTCTATCAGCGCACGCGGCGCACCATTGGCGAGGCGGCCGGAGACTTCCACATCTCCCTGAGGTTCTATGGCTGGAACGCCGTCTCCGGAGACAGGCCTCCCCCCGGCACGCCTGCGCCCCGGGAGGTGGGCGTGCTGTTCATCGCCACCGCCGACAGCCAGGCCATGGCCACCCAGATCGCCAACACCTGCAACGCCTACTTCTTCCACTTCCCCCTGCTGCGCGACAAGGAGCTGCCCAGCTACGGCTTCGCCTTCACCCCGGCGGAGGTCGAGCGCGGCCCCATCTATGAGTTCAAGCTCAACCATGTGGTGGAGATGGAAGACCCCATGGAACTCGTGCGCACGCGGTGGATCGACCTGTCAGACGAAGGATCCGCCCATGCCGACCGTTAAGGACGTCTGCCATCATGTCCGTTCGAAGAACGCCGGGCCCTTCTGGGTGACCTTCGATCTCTTCTTCGACGGCGCGGAGAGCTTCGCGAAATACGCCGAGGCGCCGGCCCTGGGACCGCCACTCTTCGCGCGGCTGTTCGGCGCTGATCCCGCCTTCGTTCAGCGCTTCCCCGTGCCGAGCCTGAACATGGTCAAGATCTCCTACGCCCGGACGAAGCCCCAGGGCGGGATGGTCGAGCGGGACATGCATTGCGGCCAGCAATATGTCCGCCTGCTGGACGTGGAGCTCGACTGAGCGCCGCAGGCCGCTCAGGCGCCGGACGGGGCCAGCCAGGGGTGACGCGCCAGATGCGCGGCTTCGAACGCCCGGATTTCGTCGGCCCGGGCCAGAGCCGCCCCCACCGCGTCCAGGCCGTTCAGCAGGGCGTGGCGTCTGGGAGCGTCGATCTCGAACCGCCAGGCGCCGCCGGCGCCCGAGATGGTCTGAGCCTCCAGGTCGACGCTCAGCCGGCTGGTCTGTGGCCGCGACACGCGATTGAGCAGCGCCTCCACATCGGCTGGCGGCAAGGTCACGGCCAGGAGGCCGTTGCGGGCGCAATTGTCGAAGAAGATGCCGGCGAAACTGGTCCCGATGAGGGCGCGGATTCCCAGCTGCGCCAGGCCCCAGACGGCATGCTCCCGGCTTGAACCGCATCCGAAGTTCGGTCCCACCACCAGGAAGCGCGCCTCCCGCCAAGGCGCCCGGTTGAGGACGAAGTCCGGCCTCTCCGCGCCGTCCTCGCAAAACCGCAGATCAAAGAAGACGCCGCGGTCCAGACCCGCGCGATCGACGCCCTTCAGGAACTGCTTGGGCATGATGACATCGGTGTCGATATGGGCGGCCGGCAAGGGCGCTGCGATCCCTTCGACCCGTCGGAACGGCTCCATGCCTAGTCCTCCCTCCGGCGCACATCGGCCAGCCGCCCCGCGATGGCCGCCGCCGCCACCATGGCCGGGCTCATCAGATGCGTGCGGCCGCCCGCGCCCTGGCGGCCCTCGAAATTGCGGTTGGTGCTCGAGGCGCACCGTTCCCCCGGCGCCAGGACGTCATCGTTCATGGCCAGGCACATGGAGCAGCCGGACTGGCGCCACTCGAAGCCTGCCGCCAGAAAGACCTGATCCAGCCCCTCAGCCTCAGCCTGACGGCGCACGGCGGTGGAGCCAGGGACCACCATGGCCCGCACCCCAGCGGCCACCTTGCGGCCGCGCAGGACGGCGGCGGCCTCGCGCAGGTCCTCGATGCGGGCGTTGGTGCAGGAGCCGATGAAGGCCCGGTCGATCCGGATGCTTTCCAGCGACGCGCCGGGTTCAAGACCCATGTATTCCAGCGCGCGGGCGGCATCCCGCCGCCGCGATGGCGTGGCCTCGGCCGCAGGGTCGGGCACGCGGCCGAGAACAGAGACGGCCTGATCGGGGCTGGTGCCCCAGGTGACCATGGGTTCAATCTCTTCGGCTCGCAGGACTTCTTGACGGGCATAGACGGCGCCGGCATCGGCCTTCAGCTGTCTCCATGACGCCACGGCGGCGTCCCACAGGTCCCCTTTCGGCGCCCTCGGCAGCCCGGAAAGGTAGGCGATCACCTTGTCGTCCGGCGCCGCCAGTGCGCCCCGAGCGCCGCATTCCACGGCCATATTGCAGAGGGTCATGCGGCCCTCGACGCTGAGCGCCTCTATGGTGTCGCCGCAGAACTCGATGGCGTAGCCGGCGGCTCCGTCGGCGCCGATCCGGCTGATCAGGGCCATCACCACGTCCTTGGCGGTGACCCCCACGGGCAGGCGGCCTTCGACTTCCACCTTCATGGGCTGCAGCCTGCGATAGACCACGGTGGAGGTGGCCAGCATGTGCTCGATGTCCGACGTGCCGATGCCGAAACCCAGGGCCCCAAACGCGCCATAGGTGGTGGTGTGGCTGTCGCCGGCGGCCACCACCATGCCCGGCAGGATCAGGCCCAGCTCCGGGGCCACCACATGCTCGATCCCTTGGTTGGGATGGAGGATATCGAACAGCTCGATACCGAAGTCCCGGCAGTTGCGGCTGAAATAGGCCACCTGTTCGGCCCCGCCCGTGTCGGGCATTTCGGCTGTGCGAACCGGCGCGGTGGCGTTGACGTGATCGACCACGCCCAGCAGGCGTTCCGGCCGCCAGACCTCCCGCCCGGCTTCCCGCAAGCCTGTGAAGGCCTGGGGGCTCGTATATTCGTTGAGGACGCTGCGATCGACATAGAGCAGCACCGTGGCGCCGTCGGCGTCCAGCCTGGCCACGGTGTGGGCGTCGACCAGCTTGTCATAGAGGGTACGGGGCGAGGTCATGGGCGCGCGCCCCGGCCGGGGCGGCCGTCGGCCACGACGCAGCCGGCCGGCGGGTCCTGTCCCTCGAGGACGGCGACCACGCAGCGGGCGGCGATCATATTGGTGCGGGCCAGCCCCTCGCGGGTGGAGGCGCCGGCATGGGGGGCGGCGATCACGTCCGGCCGGGCGATCAGGGCGTCTGTGACCGGCTGCAGGGCCGGATCGCTCTCGCTTTCGAAGACGTCCAGTCCGGCGCCGCCCAGGCGTCCGGCCTCAAGCGCCGCCAAGAGGTCGCGGTCGCAGACCAGGCCGCCGCGCGCCGTATTGATCAGAAAAGCGCCCGGCGCCATCCGCGCCATGGCCGCGGCGTCGATCATGTGACGGGTGGCGGGCGTCAGCGGGGCGTGCAGAGTGACGTAGGCGCTCTGCGCCAGCAGGGTCTCCAGATCGACGATCCGCACCCCGGTTCGGGCGGCGTACTCGGGATCGGGCCGGGAGGTGGCGACCAGCACCTCAGCCTCGAAGCCGCTCAGGCGCTGGACGACGCTGCGCCCGATGCGGCCCAGCCCGACGACCCCGACGGTCTTGCGATAGAGATCGGAGCCCATGAGGATGGACCAGGCGCCGGCGTTCATCTGCGCCTGGGCTTCGCGAAAGCGGCGGCCCAGGGCGATCATCATGCCGATGGCCTGATCGGCCACCGAGGCGTCGTTGCCGCCCGCGGCGATGGTCACCACCCGTCCGAGGTCTGCCGCGGCCTGCAGGTCCACCCGCTCATAACCGACGCCGCGACGGGCGACGACGGCCAGGTGCGGCAGGGCGGTGAGCAGGAAACGGGTGACCCTGGCATGGCCGACGATCCAACCCTGTGCCCCCTTGAGCAGAGCCGCCAAGGTGTCGTGGTCAAGGCCGCCATCGGCCTCGCCCGGCGGAAGGTCGGCGAGCACGACCTCGCAACCCGCCGACTCCAGATAGGCGATGGCGGCGGCGTCGAAGAACCGCTGGGTCACCACCACCCGTCGACTGCTGCGCGTCATCCTGCACCTCCCTTGGACGAGGGTGCGGTAACCCGGCGCGGCGCGGACAGGCCAAGGCCGGTTGCGCATAAGCCTATGCGCAGGTCTTTTCGGATCGGATCAGCGAGTGGCGATACTGTGCAGGCGCGCCTTGGTCCGCAGGACGTGTTCGCGCATCAGGTCGCCAGCCGCGCCGCTGTCGCCGCGCCGGATGGCTTCGAGGATCTCTTCGTGCTCGGCCTGCGAGGTCAGGATGAAGTCCGGCGGGGTGGGCGGCACCTCGCGCAGCCGGAGCGGCACGTGGTCGGCCACGGCCGGACAGAGCCGGGCGGGATCGCCGAACAGCGGATAAAGCAGGGTCATGCGGATGGCGCTGCGCAGGACCGTGTTCTGCGAGGCCAGCTGGATCCCCCGGTGAAACAGGCGGTTGATGGCGTACCAGTCCCGCTCAATGGCTTCCGACCAGCGGCCTTCCGCCAGCAGGGCGCCGCCGCGGGCCACCAGGGCCTCGATCTCGCTCAGAGCCTCGGCGCTCCACCCCATCTCCACGGAGAGCCGGCAGCCCAGGCCCTCCAGCTGGGCGCGGACGTCGATGGAGTCGAGGATGTCGCTGAGCCTCATGCTCTGGACGGTGTAGCCGCGATTGACCCCGTAGCTCACCAGGCCCTCGGCGGAGAGCACCGCCAGGGCGCTGCGCACGGGCGTGCGCGAGACGTTCATCTCGGTGGCCAGGGCCTCGGCGCGCAGCCGGCTGCCAGGCGGCAGACGTCCCTGGACGATCTGTTCGCGCAGGTGCGTGAGGACGGTGTAGGTCGCAGGCTCGGTATAGGGTTCGGTGCTCGCCGCCCCGAACGACGCCAGCCATCCGTCACCTGTCATCCCGCGCCTCCTCCCGCCAAACTTCTGCGCCGCAACGCTAGGCCCCGGATACACCAACACGCACCGATTCAGCGCCCCCGCGGGCGTGGCGTCGATGGGGTGCTAATCTAAACGCCCCAGCTTGCGGGACCCAACTTCAGGAGACGGCGGATGGAACTGGCCTGGCTCGACGACTTCCTGGCCTTGGCCGCGCACCTGAACTTCTCGCGCGCCGCCGAGGCGCGGAACATCTCCCAGCCCGCCTTCAGCCGCAGGGTCCGGATGCTGGAGGATTGGCTGGAGGCGCCGCTGTTCAGCCGCGACACCCACCGAGTGGAGCTGACCGCCGCGGGCGCCGAATTCCTGCCTATCGCCCAGGAGATCGTCCGCCGCATCGCCTTTGGCCGGGAGCGGGTGCGCGAAGCCTCCGAGTTGGCCGCCAATCGCCTGCGCATCGCCTGCACCAATGTGCTCTCGCTGACCTATTTTCCGGCCTGGCTGCAACGGCTGGAAGCCGGCGACGCCGCCTCGCCCCCGAACATCAGCCTGGTCACCGACAGCATGGCCGACTGCGAGCGCCTGATGATCGAGGGGCAGGCCCAGTTCATCCTCTGCCACCACCACGCGGCCGCAGCCACCGCCTTGGATTCCGCCGCCTTTGTCAGCCTGGACGTGGGCGCCGACACCCTGGTCCCGGTCAGCGCCCCTCTGACGCCTGCGACCGCCGCGCCACGCCATTCCCTGCCCGGTTCAGCCGACGCCCCGACAGCGCACCTGGCCTTCAGTTCGGCCTCCGGCATGGGACGCATCATTTCCATGAGCCGCGCCGCAGGCGGCCCGGCGGCGTGGCTGACACCGGTCTTCACCGCCCATCTCGCCATGGTGCTGCTGATCATGGCCCGGGAGGGGCGCGGCATGGCCTGGCTCCCCTTAAGCCTCGTCGCCGCCGATCTGGAGGCCGGACGACTGGTCCGCTGCGCGGAGGCCAGCGACTGGGACATCCCCATCGGCATCCGCCTGCACCGCCCGCGCGCCCGGCAGAGCCCGGCGGCCGAAGCCTTCTGGGCCCAGGCCCAGGCCGCGGCGGCGCAGCGGTGAGGCGACGGGATCAACGGCGAAATCGCGGGGTCGCCCTGTCGATCAGGTGGCGGCGCCCAGGGGATCGGGCAGGCCCAGGATGCGCTTGGAAATGATGTTGTTCTGGATCTCATAAGAGCCTGCATAGATGGTCGAGGCCTTGCCGGAGAGCCATTCGCGGGTGTTGGCCAGGGCGTCGGCGTCGAACGCCTCGCCCTCCCAACCGAGGCCGCCAGTTCCGTAAATCTCCAGCAGAAGTTCAGCCCGAGTCTGGTTCACCACCGAGGAGACGTTCTTCAGGATCGAGGTGGCCGCGCTGGGGCCCGCCCCCTTCGCCTCGGCCGCAGCCCGGTCCATGGTGAGGCGCAGCAGCTTCTTGTCCATCAGATGCTCGGTGAGGCGCCGGCGCAGGTCATGATCGGTAAGGCGCCCTGACCGATCGAGCCCGATCTGCTCGGCGGCGACCTGATTCAGGGGCCGCCCCTCCCCCGGCCGGGCCGGGGCGTCCTCGCTGCGCTGGCGCTCGTACTGGAGCAGCCGCTTGCCCACCGTCCAGCCGCCGTTCAACGGCCCCACCAGGTTCTCCTTGGGGACCCTGACGTCGGTGAAGAAGGTCTCGCAGAAGGGCGAAGAGCCGGAAATCAGCTGGATCGGACGCACCTCCACCCCCGGCGAGCGCATGTCGATCATCAGGAAGGAGATGCCCTCGTGCTTCTTGCTGGTGTCTGTGCGCACCAGGCAGAAGCACCAGTCGGCGTGCTGGGCGCCGGACGTCCAGATCTTCTGGCCATTGACCAGGAAGTGGTCGCCCTTGTCTTCAGCGCGGGTCTGGAGCGAGGCCAGGTCCGATCCCGCGCCCGGTTCCGAATAACCCTGGCACCACCGCCGTTCGCCGCGGGCAATGGGCGGGATGTGACGCTGCTTCTGCGCCTCGGTCCCGTATTCCAGCAGGGTGGGGCCGAACATGCGCACACCCATCGACCAGCCGATGGGATTCCAGCCGCCCGCCCTGCGGATTTCCTCGCGCACGACCCGGGCTTCGGCCGGAGAGAGGCCGCCGCCGCCATACGCCGCCGGCCAGGTCGGGGCGCCCCAGCCCCGAGCGCAGAGGCGCTGTTTCCAGAGGTCGAAGGCGGCCGTGTCGTCAGGCTCGCGCTGTCCGATCACCGGCGCCCGGCCGGCCAGCTCCGCCGGAAAGTTCGCCGCCACCCAGGCGCGGGCCTCCTCCCGCAGGGCTTCAAACTCGGTCACGGCGGCCTCCTTGCGACGGGGTCAGACCGATTGCGTAGATTTGATTGGTGCGACCGTCAACATAGCCAGAGCGGCAGAATATCGGTTTCGCAGCACCACATCCGGCGATGGTTGCGTCGTGGCGGAACATATGTATTGGTTGCTTCGTCAGAATGTGCCGAGGCGGAGGAAACCATGGCCCCCTATGCGAGCGGGCGCGTCTATCACGACGCCGACAGCCATGTGATGGAGCCCGGAGACTGGCTCATCCCCCATGCCGACGGCCCGCTGCTGGCCCATCTGAAAGCTCGAAAGTCCGCGGAGCGGATCGAAACCCAGGTGGCCGCCGCCCGGGCCCGCGCAACCGATCCGGAGGCCGCCCGGCGAGCGGCGGAAAAGCTGGTAGACGGCCCCAAGGGCTGGATCGCCTATGGCGCCTTCGACGCGCAGGAGCGCCGCCGCGCCCTGGATGAACTGGGCTTTTCCCGGCAGCTGGTCTTCGCCACCTCGTCCATCGCCCACTTCCGCGACAGCAAGGACCCCGAGGTCCTGTTCGCCGGGGCCCGGGCGCACAACAAGGCCATGGCCGCCTTCTGCGCCGATCCGCGCCTGATCGGCGTCGGCTTCGTGCCGCTGGACGATCCGCAGAAGGCGGTCGAAATCGCCCAGGAGGCCATCGCGCTGGGCTGCGGCGCCTTCTGGGTGCCCTCCACCCCGGCGGGAGACCGGTCGCCCGGCCACCCGGACCTGGATCCCTTCTGGTCGCTGCTGGCCAAGAACCGCATCCCCTTCATGCTGCACATCGGCCAGGGGTCGCGGGTCCTTCCCAAGGCCTACAACAACAATGGCAAGCCGCGCTCGCCCGACCTGCACGGCGGGGGCGAGAACCTGAGGTTCCAGGACTTCATCGTCCTGCCCTTCTCGGCCCAGATGTTCCTGGCGGCCATGGTCTATGACGGCCTTTTCGACCGGGTCCCGGACCTGCGCGGGGGCGTGATCGAGTTCGGCGCGGCCTGGGTCCCCGGCTTCCTGCGCCAGATCGACCTCGGCTATCGGAGCTTCTCCAAGACCGACCCGCAGCTGAAGGCCCTGGCCCTGAAGCCGTCTGAATACATGCGCAAGCACATCAAATTCACCCCCTTCCCCGGGGAGGATGTGGGCCACCTGATCGCCGACGCCGGCGCCGAGCTCTTCCTGTTCTCCAGCGACTATCCTCATCCGGAGGGCACGACCGACCCGATCGGCCGGTTCGAGCGGACCTTCGCCGAACTCACCGAGGATGAACGCGAGCGCTTCTACAGCCGCAATTTCGAAGAAATGATGGGCGCGTTCTAGAACGCCCGCCTCAGGGAGAGACCCATGGGCGACCCGGTCCAGGACAGGATCATCGAGGGCGAGTTCCGCACGCCCCATAACGGATTCCAGCAGGCGCCGGGCTCCATCCACAATGACGCGGTGGCCTCCAAGCTCGGCTTCAAGGGCGGCACGGTGCCGGGCTCGGTCCACATGGACCAGTTCGCGCCCATGCTGATGGAGGCCTATGGCGCCGACTGGTTCGCGCGCGGGAGCCTGTCGCTTCACTTCACCCAGGCCACGGTGGACCGCGAGCCGGTGAAGGCGGTGATGGCCGTCGGCGGCCAACGATCGCGCCTGACCATGTTCAACCGGGAAGGCGATCAGGTCTGCGTCGGGACGGCGAGCGGCGAGACCCGCGATCCGGAGTCGGAAATGGCCCAACGGATGGCCGCCCAGAGCCAGGCCGCGCCCGGGACCCTGCGCATCCTGGCCGGCTACGCCATCGGCGACGTCAACACCGACATTCCCATGCGCATCGAGCGTGACGCGCTGGAGAAATCGCTCGGCCGGATCACCGAGCGGCTGCCCATTTACGATGAGGGGGTCCTCCCCCCCTCTCACCTCGTGCGGCTGGCCCATATCAGCCGCCCCACGGTGCTGGCCAAGGTGAACCAGTCCGTGGGCCTCTTTGGCGCGCTGGAGATCCGCATCGCCGACGGACCGCTGCGCGCGGGCCATGACTATGTCGGGCGGACCACCATGCTGAAGCTCACCGAAAGTCCCCGGACGGAGAACGCCTGGTACGATGTGGACATCGCCGATGCGGCGACCGGGCGGGATGTGGCCACAGTCACCTTCATGATCCGCTTCATGAAGGCCTCCTCCCCCCTCTGGGCCAGGGACGCCTGACAGAGTAAGCCTTGCGGTCCATGGCCGCGTCGCAACTCCAGACCCCGCCCCCCACGCCGCCGCGCCTGACGCGGGAGGCGCTGTACGACGAGGTGTGGGCGACGCCGCTTTCCACCCTGGCCGCCCGCTGGGGGATCAGCCGCAACGGCCTGGCCAAGATCTGCGACCGGGTGATGGTGCCCTATCCCGGACGCGGCTACTGGAACGCCCAGAAGGCGGCGCGTCCGCCGCTGCCGCCGGCGCCGGCGGGCGCCGAGGCGGTCATCGACCTGTCCAAGCGCGCCAGGCGCGCCCGGCGCGACCGGACCCGGCTGTCGCCCGAGGCGCGGCAGGACCAGCTGATGGCTGCGGCCGCCGCCATCATCACGGCCGAAGGCCTGCATGCGGCGACCATGAAGCGGATCGCCCGCGAGACGGGCCTGAGCGAGGCCCAGGCTCACAACCTCTTTCCCCGTCGCGCCGACCTGCTCACCGCCCTGGCCCGACGCGAGCTGGCCGCAATGAACGACGAGCGGCAGGCCGAGATCGAACGGGGGCAGGACAATCTCACCCGTGTCACCCTCTCGACCCTCGCCTATCTGCGCCAGGTGGAGCAGCGCGGCGCCCTGATCCAGCGCCTGCTCAACAGCCCCGAGGTGCGCGCCGGCCTGCGCGCCGAACGAGAGGCCCAGAGCGGCTATTCCCGGCGGCGCATGACCGAGCGGCTGCAGACGCGCTATGGGGTCGAGGCCGACCTCGCCCGGGGCGCCACCGTGGTGCTGACCGCCGTCTGTCTGCGGGCAGGCCGCCTGCTGGCCGAGGGGAAGATTCCCCTGGCCATGGCCGAGCGGCTCAGTCTGGCCATCGTCACCGGCGGCAACCGCGAGATCGTTCGGGAGGGCCGGACCGGCCCCTAGCCCAGGTCCGGCGTCAGCGCGCGCAGGGACGACCCGATCAGCCGCCGGTTGAGCTCGCGCCCCCGCGTCAGGGGCAGGTCCCCCGCATGGACCATGCGGCCGGTCTCCTCCGGGATGGTGGTCAACAGGCTGACCGCGGCGACGGCCTCCTTGGGGGACAGCCGCAGGGTGAGGCGGGCGGTGCGCGCCAGGCGCCGGGCGATGCGGTCGCGCACGGCTGCGACGGCGGGATCGATCCGGCCGGCCATGAAGGGATCACGCAGGATGATGTGGACCACGGGTCCGGCCTTCGCCACCGCTTCCAGATAGAGATCGGCGCAGGCCTGGGCGGCGTCGAACGGGTCAGGCCGCGCCGCCGCCGCCTCAAGGCCCGCGGCCGTCATCTCCGCAAAACGACGCACCAGCAGGGCGTTGGCCAGATCGGGCTGAGTCGGGAAGTAGGCGTAGATCAGCGCCTTGCTGACCCCGGCCGCCTGGGCGACCTCGGCCAGCGGCAAGGGCAGGCCCCCATGGACCAGTAGAAGCGCCTCGGCGGCCTCGAGAATCCGCTCCCGTCGCACACTGGGGCTAAGCCGGGCGCGCCCACTTGTCTGCGCCGTGTCGGAGCTCATGGCGGAGTTGTGGGCCGCGTCTCTCCAGGGCGCAAGATCAACCGCACAGTTGCGCAGTCGACCTAGTGACATTCGCACCATTAGTGCGTCATATTGGCGCGATCCGCCGGTCGATCAGGAATCTCGACCCGTCCGGATCAAAGGCGATCAAGAAGGTTCGGCCATTGACGAAGACGCCATTGAGAGCGTCGCGGCCGGCGCAGGGAGGCCCCATGGCAGGACGGCTCGACGAGGATTCCGCAAACGCCCTGAAGGCGGCCGCCGAGCTTGGCATGGCGCCGGCCTTCTGGGCCGCGCGCCAGCCGGACAAGGTGGCGGTGTTCGAGATGTCCGGCGCCGCCCGCACCTTTGGCGAGCTCAACGCCAACGCCAACCGCATCGCAAGGCTGCTGCGGGCCAGCGGCCTGGAGCCGGGCGACTCCGTGGCCCTGCTCTGCCCCAACCGGGCGGAATTCGCCGATGTGCTGTTCGCCACCCAGCGCTGCGGCCTGCGCATGACGCCGGTGAACTGGCATCTGACGCCCGAGGAGATCGCCTATGTGATCGACAACTGCGAGGCCAGGGCGCTGTTCGCCGACGCGGCTGTCACCGGCGCCGTGGAGGCCGCAGACCAGTGTCCGCGCCTGAGCCTGAAGGTGGCGATCGGCGCGCCGCCGCCGGGCTTCGTGGATTATGAGGCGGCCCTGGCCCCCCATTCCGCCCACGACATCGAAGACCCGGTGCGCGGCCACACCATGCTCTATTCATCGGGGACCACCGGACGGCCCAAGGGCGTCTATAAGCCCAACGCCCCGATCCCCACCTATGACCCGGCCTATCAGGACGACGACGTCCATTTCTGCACCGGCCCGGCCTATCACGCCTCACCCATGGCCGGGGACGTGCGCAAGGCCCTGGTCAACGGCGTGCCGACGGTCCTGCTGGACCGGTGGGACAATGAGAAGGTTCTGGCCACCATCGAAGCCCGGCGCGTCACCCGCAGCCACTTCGTGCCGATCATGTTCCAGCGTCTGCTGGGCCTGCCTGAAGAGGTGCGCGCCAGATACGACCTCAGCTCCCTGCGGCGCATCTCGCATGGCGCGGCGCCGTGCCCGCCCGAGGTGAAACAGGCCATGATCCAGTGGTTGGGTCCGGTGCTGTTCGAATACTATGCCGGCTCCGAAGGCGGGGTGGGCTTCTGGGTCACCTCCGAGGACTGGCTGAAGAAGCCCGGCACGGTGGGCCGGCGGCCCGATCCGCTGGCGGCGAAGATCCTTGATGAAGCCGGCGAGGAACTGCCCTGCGGGGAGGCCGGGACGATCTATATGCGGTTGGCCGACCAGGGCGGCTTTGAGTACTTTAAGGACGCCGCCAAGACCGACTCCGGCCGCCGCGACGGCTATTTCACCATGGGCGACATCGGCTATTTCGATGAGGACGGCTATCTGTTCCTCACCGGCCGAAGCGCCGAGACGATCATCGTCGGCGGGGTGAACATCTATCCGCAGGAGATCGACAACGCGTTGATCAAACACCCAGCGGTCGCCGATTCCTGCACGGTTGGCGTGCCTCATGAGGAATATGGCGAAGAGGTGCGGGCGGTGATTGAACTTGCCCCCGGCTACGTCCCGTCCGAGGCCCTCAAGGAGGAAATCCTGGCCTTCGCCCGCCAGGCGGTGGCCAAGTACAAGATCCCCCGCGCCGTGGACTTCGCCGACCGCCTGCCCCGCAGCGAAGCCGGCAAAATCCAGCGCAACAAGGTGCGAGCGCCCTACTGGGAAGGCCGCGCCCGGGCGATCTGAGGGCTTTCCTGCCGATCCGGTCGACAGCGCCCGAACCCTTTCCCCCGGCCGTCCGTTTCTCTCCGATCCGGAGGAGGCAGACGCTCATGAGGTTATGCGTGGTGTTGGCCGGCGGCGCGGGCCGCCGCATGGGCGGGCGCAAACCTCAGCGCCTCTATCAGGGGCGCAGCCTCGGCGAACAGGCCCTGGCCCTGGCGGCCGGCTTCGGCGATCAGGTGGCGCTGTCCGTACGCGATCACGCGCAGGCCGAGGGGCTCCCGCCCGTGCCGCTGCTGTTTGACCCTGCTGATATCGAGGGTCCGCTGGCGGGGGTCGTCAGCAGTCTCGACCACGCCGTACGGATCGGGGCGGCGCAGGTTCTGACGATCCCTTGCGACACGCCCCACCTTCCCGATGACCTCTTCTTGCGGCTTGACGCCGCGCTCGCTGATTTCCCCGAGGCGCTCGCCGCCTCGGCCCACGACGGAGAGCGCGATCAGCCCGTCTGCGCCCTCTGGCGCGCGGCGGCGATCACCCCCGTCAGGGACTATGCCAGGTCTGGCCGACGCTCGCTTCGGGGCCTGCTGCAGGATTTGCAGGCTCCCCAGGTCATCTGGGATGACCCCAATGCCAACCTCTTTCTCAACCTGAACACGCCCCGGGATCTGCAGGCCGACAGCTCCTGCGGTCAGGGGGGCCACGAGGCCCAACCGGAGCACTGAGGGCCGGACAACCTGGGGGTCGGCCGAGAAAGGGAGCTGCGCCTTAGGAACGAAGCAACCTGGGGGCGGTTGTGGCTCCACATCAGCTCTGAGGCCCTATGACTCCCGTCGCCCCCCCGCGTCACCCCGGTCTCAGCATCTACTACGCCCCGCCTGGCGTTCTCCTGGAGCGCGATGGCCCTTCGCGTCTGGCGGAGCGGGCCGAGAGCCTTGGCTTCAACCATCTGCTGCTGGCGCCGCCCTTTGCTCACAACGGCGACATTTTCCGGCCGGCCGACCACGAGCGTTCCAGCCTGGCAGGCGCGTCGGTGTCTGAGGTGCTCAGGGTCCTGTCCGAAGCGTGCGCCGCCCGGAACCTGCGCCTGATGTTGGACCTCGACCTCAGCCGGTTCGACGCCGAACACCCTCTCGTGACGGAACGCCCGGAGGCGTTCACCCTGAGGCGCGAGGCGGTGGCCGACGGCCCTATCGATCCCAGGACCCCCACGCCGCCGCGGGGCATGGCGCTCGCCCGGCTGAGGGATGAGTCTTCCTGGGCGCTGGTGTCCGATTGGATATTGGCTCGCGCCGAGGCCTGGATCGAAAGCGGACTGTCGGGCTTCCGACTGCTGCGGCCCGATCAGGCGGAGCCGGCCCGATGGACGGGGCTGCTGGAGCGCCTCAGGCGCGCGCGTCCGGACCTGGTCGTGATCGCCGACACCCCTGGGCTTAGCCGTCAGGCGGCCATGGCGCTCGCTCCTTGCGGGTTCGACGCGCTGGTGTCCTCATCCGCCTGGTGGGACGGCAGGTCGCCCTGGCTTGTGGAAGAGCACGAGGATCTTCGCCCGATCGCCCCGCTCCTCGCCCAGCCGGAGGCGCCGTTTGGCCCCCGTCTGGCCAGTCGCCTGCCGGCGGGGGCGGACCTTGGCGCGGCCTATGTGCGGGCCCTGCGCCTGACGAGCGCGACGGGCGCCGGCATGCTGATGCCCATGGGATTCGAGGCCGGCGAGCGCATCCCCTTGAGCGAGGGAATGGCGCTTCCCATCGAACGCCCGGAGCTTGCCGAGGCGGTGAAGGCGGCCAACCGGTTGACGGCGGAGCTCGCCCCCTTCGGAGGGGAGATGCGGATGCTGACCGGCTCCGGCGCCCCCGCCACCGCCTTCGTCCGCGCCAGCGGCCCCGACCTGCGCACGGCTCAGGCCGTCATCCTGGTCCTCGCCAATCCATCCCTTGAGGTCTCCGCCGACCTCGAGCCTGCGACGTTCCTGCCGGCTGTCGGACCCTTTGGCCCCTTTGAGGCCCTGGACGGGCGAGAGGCGGCCTTTGAACCGCTGGCGGCCGGCGAAGTTCGTCTGCTCGGCGCCAGGCGCAGTCTTCCCATTACGAGCGCCGCGCGCGGGGGGCGGCAAGGCGCAAAGAGCGCCGCCAAGGCCCCACGCCTGGTGATCGAGGAGGTGTCGCCCCACGTCTCCGGCGGCGCCTTCGCGGTGAAGAGGATCGTGGGCGAGACCGTCGAGGTGACGTGTGCGGTCTATGGCGATGGTCACGAAGAGCTCGCTGTGGAGCTGCGGTGGCGCGCCGCCGACAGCGATGCCTGGTCATCCATGCGCATGGCCGCGCTCGGCAATGACGCGTGGCGGGGCGCACTCTCTCTCGAGCGGCTGGGGCGCCATCAGTTCACCGTCCAGGCCTGGATCGACCGCTACGGCACATACCGCCGCGACCTTTCCAAGAAGATCGAAGCCGGCGTGGCCCAGGCCGTCGATTTCGAGGAAGGGCGGCTGATGATCCTTGAGGCGGCGCCGCAGGATCCCTCTGGAGAACTGGCCGCCCTGGCCCGTGACCTGGAAGCTCTCACCCCGCAGGAGGCGGGTCAGCGACTGCTGGCGGCGGAAACCACCGATCTCATGGATCAGGCGCAAGGCCGGGCCTTCGCCTGCACAGCTGAGGTTCAGGGCATCGACGCGGAGCGTCGAGAGGCTCAGTTCGCCAGCTGGTACGAGCTCTTTCCCCGCTCTCAGACCGACGACCCCGCGCATCACGGGACATTCGACGATGTCATCGCCCGCCTGCCGGACATCCGCGCCATGGGCTTCGACGTGCTCTACTTCCCGCCGATCCATCCGATTGGCGAACGCCACCGAAAGGGCCGCAACAACAGCCTGACCGCCGAACCCGGCGATCCGGGCAGTCCCTACGCCATAGGTTCAGCCGACGGCGGGCACGACGCGATCCACCGGGAGCTGGGGACCTTCGAGGACTTTCGGCGTCTGGTGGCGGCCGCCGCAGACCAGGGTCTGGAGATCGCCCTGGACTTCGCCATTCAGTGCTCGCCTGACCATCCCTGGATCAAGGCGCACCCCGGCTGGTTCGACTGGCGGCCGGACGGCACGATCAAATATGCGGAGAACCCGCCGAAGAAGTACCAGGACATCGTCAATGTGGACTTCTATCGGGCAGAGGCGATCCCAGACCTGTGGCTCGCCCTGCGCGACGTGGTCCTCTTGTGGGTGCGCGAGGGTGTTCGGACCTTCCGGGTCGACAACCCCCACACCAAGCCCTTCGCCTTCTGGGAGTGGATGATCCGCGAGGTCCGCAGCGCCCATCCGGATGTCATCTTTCTGTCGGAGGCCTTCACCCGCCCAAGGGTGATGTACCGCCTGGCCAAGGTCGGCTTCTCGCAGTCTTACACCTACTTCACCTGGAGACACACCAAGGCGGAGTTCGTCGACTACCTCACCGAACTGACCACGACGGCGCCCAAGGCGTTCTTCCGCCCGAATTTCTTCGTCAATACGCCCGACATCAATCCGTACTTCCTGCAGACCTCGGGCCGCGCCGGCTTCCTGATCCGAGCGGTGCTGGCCGCAACCCTGTCCGGACTGTGGGGAGTCTATTCCGGGTTCGAGCTGCTCGAGTCCGAGCCCGTGCCGGGCAAGGAAGAATACAAAGACTCCGAGAAGTACGAGATCCGGCCGCGGGACTGGAAGGCGCCGCACAGCATCGTTCCGGAGATCACCCAGCTGAACCGCCTGCGGCGCAGCCATCCGGCCCTGCAGACGCACCTCAACGTGCACTTCCTGCCGGCCAGCGACGACAACATCCTGTTTTACGCCAAGCCGAGCCCGGACGGCGGCGACCTCATTCTGGTGGCGGTGAACCTCGACCCTCACGGCGCCCACGAGGCCGACGTGGAGGCCCCGTTCTGGCGGCTGGGCCTGGATGATCATGCCGCCGTTCAGACGGAAGATCTCCTGACCGGCCAGACCTTCACCTGGCAGGGCAAGTGGCGTCGTCTCGCCCTCGATCCTGCCCGACCCTACCTCATGTTCCGGATGGAGGCCCCGCGATGAGCGTCGCCTATCTCGCCGAAGACGCGGCGGCGGACGTTGCCCCGGCCGCCGACCCGCTATGGTACAAAGACGCCGTCATCTATCAGCTGCACGTGAAGTCGTTCTTCGACTCCAACGATGACGGCGTCGGTGATTTCAAGGGTCTGTCGGCCAAACTCGACTATATCGCCAGCCTGGGCGTCAATGCGGTCTGGCTCCTGCCCTTCTATCCGTCTCCGCGTCGGGACGACGGCTATGACATCGCAGACTATCGCGGCGTTCATCCCGAGTATGGCGACTTTGACGATGTAAAGCGCTTCATCGACGAGGCGCACGCCCGGGGGATACGGGTCATCACCGAACTGGTGATCAATCACACCTCTGACCAGCACCCATGGTTCCAGGCCGCCAGACGAGCACCCCCCGGCTCGCCGGAGCGGGACTTCTACGTCTGGTCGGACGACGACACCGCCTATGGCGGGACGCGCATCATCTTCCTCGACACCGAGACATCCAACTGGACCTGGGATCCCGTGGCCGGCGCCTATTACTGGCACCGCTTCTACGCCCACCAGCCCGACCTGAACTTCGACAATCCGAAGGTGCTGGAAGAGGTGCTTTCGGTGATGCGCTTCTGGCTGGAGGCCGGTGTCGACGGACTTCGCCTGGACGCCATTCCCTATCTCATCGAGCGCGAGGGCACGAACAACGAGAACCTGCCCGAGACCCATGACGTCCTGAAAGCGATCAGGGCCCATCTCGATGAGCACTTCCAGGACCGCATGCTGTTGGCCGAGGCCAACCAGTGGCCCGAGGACACTCAGCTTTACTTCGGGGAGGGCGACGAATGCCACATGGCGTTCCACTTCCCCCTGATGCCGCGCATGTACATGGCCATCGCCCAGGAGGACCGGTTTCCGATCACCGACATCATGCGCCAGACGCCGGACATTCCGGAGTCCTGCCAGTGGGCGATCTTCCTACGCAACCATGACGAGCTGACCCTCGAAATGGTGACCCATAAGGAGCGGGACTATCTCTGGAGCGTCTACGCCTCCGAAAGCCGGGCGCGGATCAATCTGGGCATACGCCGCCGCCTGGCGCCGCTGATGGAGCGCGACCGCCGCCGGGTCGAGCTGATGAACTGCCTGCTGCTGACCATGCCCGGGACGCCGGTGATCTATTACGGCGACGAGCTGGGCATGGGGGACAACATCTATCTCGGCGATCGGGACGGGGTCCGCACGCCCATGCAGTGGTCGCCCGACCGCAATGGCGGATTCTCGCGCGCCGACCCCGCCAGCCTCGTTCTGCCGGCCATCATGGACCCGCTCTACGGTTTCCAGGCGATCAATGTAGAGGCCCAGAGCCGCGACAGCCACTCGCTGCTGAACTGGCTTCGGCGGATGTTGGCAGTGCGGCAGCGCCACAGCGCCTTTGGCCGCGGGTCGCTCCGGTTCCTACGCCCTCAGAACCGCAAGGTGATGGCCTATCTGCGGGAGCACGAGGGCGACACCATCCTGTGCGTGGCGAACCTCTCCCGCACAGCCCAGGCGGTCGAGCTGGACCTCTCGGAGTTCGCCGGATGGGTGCCCCTGGAGATGTCGGGCAGCAACCCCTTCCCGCCCATCGGCCAGCTGACCTACCTCCTGACCCTGCCGCCCTATGGATTCCACTGGTTTCAGCTTTGCGAGAAGCTGGAGGGCCCCAGCTGGAGCACGGCGCCTGCGGGCGTGCAGCCCGAACAGCACACCTTCGTGTCGCGCGGCGACCTCAAGGGGCTGACCCAGCCGCCGCACAGGGAGGTCCTGGAACGCGAGGTGCTGCCAGCCTGGATGGCCGGGCGGCGCTGGTTCCAGGCGAAGAATGCCGAACTGCTGCGCGCTCGCGTCGATTATGCCGTCACCCTGCCCGACGCCCCCGACCAGCTGATGATCGAACTCAGCGCAGAGACCACGGACGGCGAGGCCCACTACCTTGTCCCCCTCGGCATCGCCTGGGAGGACGACGTGGCCGACCCCTTTGCGCACACCCTGGCGGTCGCGCGGGTTCGAAGAGGCGCACGGGTCGGGGATCTGACCGACGCCTTCCTGACCACCGACTTCGTCCGGGCGGTCATCTCAGGCCTGCAAGACGGACTTCGGCTCGACGCGCCATCAGCTCAGATAGAGTTTCAGTCCACCGGGCTGACCCTCGAAGACGACGCCGACATCGAGTGGTCGTCGGCCGAACAGAGCAACAGCTCGGTCATCATCGGTCGAAAGGTGGTTCTCAAGCTGCTGCGCAAGGTTGTCCCCGGCATCCACCCGGAGGCGGAGATGACCCGGGTCTTGAGCCAGCGCGGCTATCGGCATGTCCCCGCGCTCTTGGGGGACGTCCGCCGCATCGAGGCCGATGGGACCCCGCACACCCTGATGGTGGCGCAGGCCTTCATCGAGAGCCAGGGCGATGGCTGGGCCTGGACACAGGAATATCTGCATCGGGCGATCGACGATCTGGTTCTGGCCGGCGGTCCGGCCGCCACGCCGGATTTCGCCTCCTATGCGGAGTTCGCCGGCGTCCTTGGGCGCAGTCTCGCAGAAATGCACGCCGTCCTGGCTGAGCCCACCGACGACCCCGCCTTTTCGCCCGAGACGATCGATGAGGCCGCCGTAGCAGAAATCCGCCGCAGCATAGGCGAGCAGGTGAACGGCGCGCTGGACGTCCTGGAACGCGGGGGGGACTGGACGGCTCACCCTCAGCTCAAGCAACTGGCGCAAGACCTGGTCCACCGTCGCGAGGCCCTGAGCCGCCTGACAGAGACGCTGTCGGCCGCGGCCCTGGGCCAGGTGCGGACTCGCATCCACGGCGACCTCCACCTCGGTCAGATACTCGTCACCGGCGGCGGCGTGACCTTCATCGACTTCGAAGGCGAACCCGCCAGGCCGCTGGAGGCTCGTCGTGCGAAGGCGAGCCCCCTGCGCGATGTGGCGGGGCTTTTGCGCTCATTCGACTATGCGGCGGCCACCGGCGCTGTGGCCGCGGCGGGCCTCGCCCAAGGCCTTCACGAACGGACCGTCCTGACGATCAGTCAGTTCGAGACGGTGGCCCGCGAAGCCTTCCTTCGGGGCTACAGTGAGTCAGGCGGCGCCTATCCTCCCGCCCTGCTGGACCTCTTCCTGCTGGAGAAGGCCGCCTATGAGGTGAGCTATGAGGCGGCCAACCGGCCCGCCTGGCTGGGTACGCCCCTGCGCGGACTGGCGGCGATCGCTGATCGGTTGCTGGACCAGCCCGCATGAGCACGTCTGGCATCGCCCTCAACCACGCCCTGACCGCCGCGCTCATGGAGGGCCGGTTGACCGACCCCTTCGCCTTCCTGGGGCCTCATCAGGAAGACGGACGGACTGTGGTGCGAACCTTCCACCCCGGCGCCGCAGGGGTCACGGCCATTCAGTGCGGCGGGTCGAACTCCCCCCTCCAGGAAGTCGCGCCAGGGCTGTTCGCCGGCCCCCTGGCCGTGGAAGGCCCCTATCGCCTGAGCATCGACTGGGCGGGGACGATCCACGAAACAGAGGATCCCTACGCCTTCGGCCTGCTCCTGGGTGAGTTGGACCTCCACCTCTTCATGGAGGGCGCACATTGGGAGCTGGCCCAGCGCATGGGCGCCCAGCCGCAGTCCTTTGAAGGCGTGGAGGGCGTGGGGTTTTCCGTCTGGGCGCCCAACGCCCGGCGCGTGTCCGTCGTCGGAGACTTCAACAGCTGGGACGGCCGCCGACACCCCATGCGCCTGCGCCACCCCGCGGGCGTCTGGGAGCTGTTCGTCCCCCGCCTGCGGCCAGGCGAACGCTACAAGTTCGAGCTGGTGGGCGCGCAGGGCGACCTCCTGCCGCTCAAGGCCGATCCGCTCGCGCGGATGACGGAGCTGCCGCCCGGCCAGGCGTCCATCGTCGCGCCGCCCGCAAGCCACGCCTGGGGCGACGCCGAGTGGATGGCCGAACGCGCCGCGCGACAGAGGCCGGACGCCCCCGTCTCGATCTATGAGGTCCACGCCGCCTCCTGGCTTCGACCGCAGGACGGCCAGGCGCCGAACCTGGACTGGGACGGACTGGCCGAGCGACTGGCGCCCTATGTGGCCGATATGGGCTTCACCCATGTGGAGCTCCTGCCGATCATGGAGCATCCGTTTGGCGGCTCCTGGGGCTACCAGCCCTTGTCGCAGTTCGCCCCCAGCGCGCGTTATGGCGCGCCAGACGGTCTGGCCCGGTTCGTGGACGCCTGTCATCGCCTGGGCGTGGGGGTGATCCTCGACTGGGTTCCCGCCCACTTCCCCACGGACGCCCATGGCTTAGCCGGCTTTGACGGCACCCACCTCTATGAGCACGCCGATCCGCGAGAGGGTTTCCACCAGGACTGGAACACGCTGATCTTCAACCTGGGGCGCCGGGAGGTGCAGGGCTTCCTCATCGCCAGCGCCCTCTACTGGCTTGAGACCTTCCATATCGACGGACTGCGCGTCGATGCCGTGGCCTCCATGCTCTATCGCGACTACAGCCGCGAGCCCGGCCAATGGGTGCCGAATGTCCACGGCGGCCGGGAAAACCTGGAGTCCATACAGTTCCTGGGGCGCCTGAACGAGGTGGTGGCCGAGCGTTGCCCGGGCGCTGTGACCATCGCCGAGGAGTCGACAGCCTGGCCGGGCGTCTCAAACCCCGTCGCCCAAGGCGGGTTGGGCTTCCAGTACAAGTGGAACATGGGGTGGATGCACGACACCCTCCACCACATGGCCCGGGACCCGGTCCACCGGAGCTGGCATCAGAACGAACTGACCTTCGGCCTGATCTACGCCTTCAGCGAACGCTTCGTCCTGCCGCTGTCCCATGACGAGGTTGTGCACGGGAAAGGCTCTTTGCTGGGGAAGATGCCGGGGGATCGATGGCGGCAGTTCGCCAATCTGCGCGCCTACCTGGCCTTCATGTGGGCCCACCCGGGAAAGAAGCTGCTCTTCATGGGCGGCGAACTCGCCCAGCCTTCGGAGTGGAACCACGACGGGGTCGTGCCCTGGGACCTGCTGCGGCAGGCCGAACATGCGGGCATGCAGCGGCTGGTCCGCGATCTCAACGGCGTTTATGGCCGCGAGCCGGCTCTGCACGGAAGCGACGCTGATCCGGAAGGCTTCGCCTGGATCTGCACGGACGCCGAGGCCGGCGTGCTCGCCTTTCGTCGCCAGGCCGACGGCCAAGCGGCCCCACTGATTTTCGTGCTGAACGCGACCCCTGAACCTCGCCGCAGCTTCAGTGTGGGGGCCCCAGCCCCCGGCCCCTGGCGCGAACTGATCAATACCGACGCCGCCTTTTACGGCGGCGGGAACATTGGAAATGGCGGCGTGGTTCACACCGAGCCCACCGCCGCCCACGGCCTTCGGCAATCACTGAACCTCACCCTCCCCCCCTCGGCGCGGGTATCCTGCGTCATGAAGGAAGCTTGGCTTGATCCCTATTCCTGAGCGGCTGGAGGGCGGCCTTCCCTACCCCCTCGGCGCGAACTTCGACGGGCTCGGCATCAATTTCGCCGTCTATTCCGCCCACGCCGAGAAGATCGAACTCTGCGTGTTCGAAGAGACCGGACGGCGGGAGATCGCCCGACTCCCTCTGCCGGAATGGACCGACGAGGTCTGGCACGGCTACCTCCCTGGGGCGAAGCCTGGGCTGCTCTATGGCTATCGGGCGCATGGCCCTTACGCCCCTCTGGAAGGGCACCGCTTCAACCCCAACAAGCTGCTCATCGACCCCTATGCCCGCAGCCTGGCAGGCGATCTTCGGTGGACCGATGCGCTCTTCGGTTACCGCGTGAACGCCCCGCGGGCCGATCTCACGTTCGATCGACGCGACAGCGCGCCGGCCATGCCCAAGTCGATGGTCACCGCTGATCCCTTCGACTGGAGCACAGACCGCAGGCCCAACACCCCGTGGTCGGACACGGTCATCTACGAGTGCCACGTCCGCGGCCTGACCATGCTGCTGGAAGAGGTCCGCCCGCCGGTGAGGGGGACCTTCGCAGCCCTCACCCATCCCAAGGTGATCGATCACCTCAAGCGCCTGGGCGTCACGGCGGTGGAGCTGCTGCCCGTTCACGCCTTCGCCCAGGACCGGTTCCTGCAGGAAAAGGGCCTCGCGAACTATTGGGGCTACAGCACCCTCAACTACTTCACCCCGGAGCGTAGCTATCTGTCCGGGGGAGACCAGAACGAACTGCGCATGGCGGTGCGGCGGTTGCACGCCGCCGGGCTGGAAGTGATCCTGGACGTGGTCTTCAACCACACGGCCGAAGGCAGCGAGCGCGGGCCCACCCTCTCGTTCCGCGGCCTGGACAATGCCAGCTACTACACCCTGGTGGAGGGCGAACCCCGGTTCTGCGTCAATGACACCGGGACCGGCAACACGGTCAACATGTCCAACGCCCGCGTGGTCCAGATGGTCGCGGACTCCCTGCGCTACTGGACGCAATCCTACGGCGTCGACGGTTTCCGGTTCGACCTGGGCGTCACACTGGGGCGGGAGAAGCACGGCTTCGACCCCGGCGCCGCCTTTTTCGATGTTCTGCGCCAGGACCCGACCCTGCAGGGGATCAAGCTCATCTCAGAGCCCTGGGACATCGGGCCGGGCGGCTACCAGCTGGGCAACCATCCCCCCGGCTTTGCGGAGTGGAACGACCGGTTCCGCGACAATGTGCGGTGCTACTGGCGCGGAGATGAGGGCGGCAGGCCCGACCTAGCCGCGCGGCTTTCAGGCTCGGGCGACATCTTCGACCGGCAGGCCAGGCGGCCCTGGGCGTCTGTGAACTTCCTCACCTCGCACGACGGATTCACCCTGGCGGACCTCGTCTCCTATGAGGAACGCCACAACGAGGCGAATGGCGAGGACAGCCGCGACGGCCACAGCGAAAACCACTCCCGCAACTGGGGGGAAGAGGGACCGACCGCCGACGCCGACATCCAGCGCACCCGCGGGCGGGTGATGCGGGCCATGTTGACGACGCTGTTCGCCTCGTCAGGCACCCCCATGCTGCTGGGGGGCGACGAGTTCGCCCGGACCCAGGGCGGCAACAACAATGCCTACTGCCAGGACAATGAAATCTCCTGGTTTGACTGGCGTCAGCTGGAGTCGCCCGAGGGTCAGGGCCAGATCGACTTCGTTTCGCGTCTGATCGCCCTTCGCCGGACCTATGGGACGCTGAGGCCCAACCAGTTTCTCCACGGGCAGAACGAGTATGCGCCCGGCGTCCTCGACGTGGATTGGTTCGACGAGCACGGCCGCAACCTCTCCACCGAAGACTGGCAGAACCCGCACGGCCTCGCCCTGACCATGCGCCGCGCGGCGCCCCGCGAGGACGGCCGGGTGGAACTCATGTTGCTGCTCACCAACGCCAGCGACGACGCGATCACCTTCCATCTGCCGGAGCCCATGGGCGCACCGCAGGTCCTTCTGGACAGCGCCCACCCGGGGGTCGCAGAGCACGCCTTGACCGGCACTCAGGTCGAGGTGGAGGCCCATAGCGCCGTTCTTTTGCAGTCGGTGGTCGAGGGCTCCGGCGGCTCCGGGCGCTGGGTCCACGAACTGCCCTTCGGCGCCACCGTGCTCTCCGAAGATCGGACCCGCTTCCGGCTCTGGGCGCCGGCTTGCGAGACCGTAAGTCTGGAAGTCGACGGTCTGCCCGCTCAGTCCATGACCGCGGCCGAACAGGGCTGGTTCGAGGCCGAGGCGCCCTGCGGCGCGGGCTCCCTGTACCGCTTCCGGGTGAGCGAGGACGCCGCAGTCCCCGATCCGGCCTCGCGCCGTCAGAACGGGGACGTCCACGACGCCAGCGTGGTCGTCGACCCGGCCGCCTACCGGTGGCGGACCGCCGACTGGAAAGGCCGCCCCTGGGAAGAGGCCGTGATCCTGGAGGTCCATCCGGGCCTGATGGACGGCTTCGCCGGCATCGCCCAGCGGCTTGCCGACCTGAAGGCCTTGGGTTTCACGGCTGTGGAGCTGATGCCGATCGCCGACTTCCCCGGCCAGCGGAACTGGGGCTACGACGGCGTCCTGCCGTTTGCGCCCGACGCCGCCTATGGCTCGCCCGACGAGTTGAAGGCGATGATCGACCGCGCCCACGAGCTCGGCATGATGGTTTTGCTCGACGTGGTCTACAACCACTTCGGGCCGGACGGAAACGCGCTTGGCCTGTATGCGCCGCAGTTCTTCCGCGACGACATCCAGACCCCCTGGGGCGCGGCCATCGACTTCCGAAGACCCGAGGTCCGCCGGTTCTTCATCGAGAACGCCGTCTATTGGATCAATGAGTACCGCTTCGACGGACTGCGGTTCGACGCCGTCCACGCCATCAGCGAGCGCGACTGGATCGATGAGATGGGCGAGGCCGTCAGGGCCGCGGCCGGACGGGAGCGGCATGTCCACCTCATCCTCGAAAACGACGACAACGTCCCCGAGCACCTCAAGGGCGCCTTCGACGCCCAATGGAATGACGACGCCCACCATGTGCTGCATGTGCTTCTGACCGGCGAGCGCGAAGGCTATTACGCCGCCTATGCCGAGGCGCCGGCCGAAGCCCTGGCCCGGGCCCTGGCCGAGGGCTTCGTCTATCAGGGTGAAGCCTTCGCCCTTCGGGACGGCGCCCCCCGAGGCGGGCCGAGCGCCGGCCTGCCGCCCACGGCCTTCGTCAACTTCCTCCAGAACCACGACCAGATCGGCAACCGGGCCATGGGCGAGAGGCTCTCAACCCTGGCCGATCCCGCCGCGCTGCGTGCGGCGACGGGTCTCATCCTGCTGGCCCCGCACATTCCCATGGTCTTCATGGGCGAGGATACGGGCAGCCATGCGCCGTTCCTCTATTTCACCGACCACAACGATGATCTCGCCCACGCTGTGCGGGAAGGACGGCGGGCCGAATTCGCCCACTTTCCGGCCTTTGCAGACCCAGAGACCCGGGCGACCATCCCCGACCCCAACGACCCGGAGACCTTCGAGACGTCCCATCCCGATCCCGGGCCGGACGCCGCTGAGTGGCGACGCCTTTACGCCGACCTGCTCAAGGTGCGCGCCCGCGACCTGGTCCCTCGGCTGAAAGGCGCGCGCAGCCTGGGCGCCCACGCCGTTGGGCCGGCCGCCGTCACGGCCGCCTGGCGATTGGGAGACGGCGCGCGCTGGACGCTCGCCCTCAACTTGGGGACGGAGGCTGTCGAAATCTCCAGCCCGCCGGAGAGGACGGCGCTTGTGACCCTGGGCGGGGGGCTCGACGAGGCGGACCTGCTTGCGCCCGCCAGCCTGGTCGCCTGGCTGGAACCACGGCGGTGAGCGCGGCGGACCTCGAAGCCTTCGCAGCCGAAGCTGGGATCGCCGTGGATTGGGAAGACGTCCACGGCGCTCCGCAGCGGGTGAGTCCCGGCGCCCTGCGCGCGGTTCTGCAGGCGCTTGGTCTTCCAGCCGACACCGACGCGCAGCTGCGTGACAGCCGGGGCCGGCTGGGCGAGGCCCCACGGCCGAACTTCATGACGGCTGAGGTCGGCAAGCCCTTCCGGCCAGGCGGGGGCGGACGCGGGCTCGCCAGGCTCAGGTTTGAAGATGGCGGGGCGATGGATCTGCGGATTGATCCCGGCTCAGGCTTCACCCTCCAGGCAATAGACGCGCCCGGCTACCACCAGCTTGAGGTGGACGGACGGGACATCACTGTGGCGGTGGCTCCGGCCCGCGCCTTTTCGATCAATGAGCTTGGAACCCAGCCCCGGCTGTGGGGAACGGCGGTCCAGCTATATGGACTTAAAGGCCGGGACGCCGCCCCCTTCGGCGGGTTTGGTGAGCTGGCGGCGTTCGCCGCCGTCATGGGTCAGCGTGGCGCCGCAGCCTTGGCGGTCAGCCCTGTCCACGCCCTCTTCGCCGCCGATCCGGGGCGTTTCAGCCCTTATGCGCCATCCAGCCGTCTCTTTCTGAACGGGCTCTATGCAGACCCCGCGGCGATCCTGGGGCCAGTTCTTGGGGATCTGGGCGAACAGGCCGAAGGGGGCGCCCTCATCGACTGGGACGACGCTGTTCCCCGGCGGATGGCCGCGCTTCGCCGGGTCTACGGCCGCTTCAAGACCCAGGCGCCCCCAGCCATCAAGGCGAAACTGCGCCGCTTCGTCGAGGAGCGCGGGCCCGATCTGCGCGGTCACGCTCTCTTCGAGGCGATCCATAGCGTTCAGTTTTCCCAGAGCGGCGCCCGAGGTTGGCAGGACTGGCCTGCGCCCCTTCAGGACTGCGCGGGTCAGCCCGCGACGGCGTTCGCCGCGGAGAATGCCGACGACGTCGAGTTCCACATCTTCGTGCAGTGGCTGGCTGACGAAGGCCTCGCCCGCGCCCAGAGTGCGGCGCAAGGCGCCGGAATGCCCATCGGCCTGATCACCGACGTCGCGGTGGGCATGGACCCCGGCGGGAGCCATGCCTGGTCGCGTCCCGCCGATCTGCTCTCGGGCCTCAATGTCGGCGCCCCACCCGACGCCTTCCAGGCGAATGGGCAGGATTGGGGCGTCACGACCTTCTCCCCCCGCGCCCTGGCGGCCAGCGGCTATGCGGGGTTCCTCGCCACTCTCCGGTCGGCCATGCGGCACGCCGGCGGCGTGCGGATAGACCACATCCTTGGCCTGCGGCGTCTTTGGGTCGTGCCCCATGGGGCGGGTCCCATGGAAGGCGCCTACCTTTCCTACCCGATGAAGGACCTGATGCGCCTGATCGCGCTCGAATCCCATCGCTACGGCGTGCTGGTGATCGGAGAGGATCTGGGCACTGTCCCGGCCGGAATGCGCGAAACCCTGGACGCCGGCGGCGTGCGGGGCATGCAGGTGCTGCTGTTCGAGCAGAACGAGCAGGGGCGCTTCAAGCCCCCTGGGGCGTGGTCGCCCGGCGCCTGCGCCCTGACGACGACCCACGACCTGCCGCCCATCGCAGCCTGGTGGCGAGGCCTCGACATCGACTGGCGGATCAAGCTCAACACGGACCTCTCCGCAGAGCAGGCCGCCGAGCTGCGCACCGATCGCGCAAACCAAAGGACCGCCCTGTGGGAGGCCTTCAGCGCGGCGGGCTGCGCCAAAGGACCGGCGCCGGCCGCAGACATCACCGAACCCGTCGTCGACGCCGCCGCGTGCTTCCTCGGCAAAACAGCGTCCGAACTGGCGATACTGCCGGTCGAGGATCTGCTGGGGCTGGAGGCGCAGCCCAACCTGCCCGGCACCACCACTGAGCACCCCAACTGGCGACGGCGCCTGCCCGGGCCCGCGGCGGACCTGCTGGACACGCCAGCCGTCGCCCGCCGGCTCGCTCAGCTGAACAGAGAGCGGCCCAGATGATCCCGACGGCCACCTACCGCGTGCAGTTCCACGCCGGCTTCACCTTCGCCGACGCCGCAGGCCTGGCCCGCTACTGGGGGGACCTCGGCGTCAGCCATCTCTATGCCTCGCCCATCGCCACGGCCCGATCGGGGTCCATGCATGGCTATGACGTGGTCGATCCGACGACCATCAACCCTGCGCTTGGGGGCGAAGGCGGCTTTCGTGACCTCGTGGCGCGGCTGAGAGCCGAAGGCCTGGGGGTCATTCTGGACATCGTCCCAAACCACCTGGCCGTGGGCGGCGGCGACAACGCCTGGTGGCTCGACGTGCTGGAGAAGGGCGAGGCGAGCGCCTATGCGCCCGTGTTCGACATCGACTGGCGGCCGGCCGACCCTGCCCTGCGGGGCAAGGTGCTCGCCCCCTTTCTGGGCGTCCCCTATGGCGAGGCGCTCGCAGCCGGAGAGATCCGGCTCGAGGCCGGTGATGACGGCGCGATCTGGGCGCTGGCCCACGGCCACCACCGGTTTCCGATCCGGGAGACCGATCGCGCCGAAGTCCAGGCAAGCGGTCTCGCGGCCTTTGATCCGGCGCACGAGGCAGGCCGGGCGCGGCTTCATGACCTGTTGGAACGCCAGGCCTTCCGCCTGTCCTGGTGGCGGACGGCGGGCGACGAAATCAACTGGCGGCGCTTCTTCGACATCACCGAGCTGGCGGGCGTGCGTGTGGAAGATCCCGCAGTCTTCGACCTGATCCATGCGCTGCCGTTGCGCCTCTATGCGGAGAGTCTGATCGACGGCCTTCGGATCGACCACATCGATGGCCTGGCCGACCCAGGGGGATACATCGGCCGGCTTCGCACCTTG
The DNA here is from genome assembly GCF_036723115.1 of Phenylobacterium sp. Taxonomy (GTDB): domain Bacteria; phylum Pseudomonadota; class Alphaproteobacteria; order Caulobacterales; family Caulobacteraceae; genus Phenylobacterium. The sequence continues at coordinate 51,761 of NZ_DAIMHV010000004.1, forward strand.
CTGGCGGAACGCGAGACCGACCGACCGGCCGAAGCCCCTGGGGGTTCGGCCTATCTCGTGGTGGAGAAAATCCTGGCGCCTCGCGAGACGCTTCAGGGCGGCTGGGCCTGCGACGGCGCCACGGGCTACGAGTTCATGGACGACGTCGCCGCCCTGATGCACGACCCGGCCGGCGCGGACCGGCTGACCGCCATGTGGGAGCAGGTGAGCGGGCGCCCAGGCGAATTTGAGGCCGAAGAGCATCTCGCCCGCCGTGAATTGCTCACCCACGGCTTCGCCGGTCAGGTGGAGGCCGCCGCCGGCGTCTTCCACGAGCTGGCCCGGGGCAGCCTTGCGACCCGCGACCTGACGCAGGGCGCCTTGCGGCGGGCGCTCATCGAACTGCTCGCAGGCTTCGGCGCCTATCGGCTGTATGGCGATGGCGCGCCCCTCTCGCAGGCCGAGCAAGAGTTGCTGTCCGCCGCAGGCGTCAAGGCGCGCAGCGGGCTCAAGCCCGCGGATCTCCCTGCCCTGGAGCAGATAGAAGCCTGGCTGGGGGGCCAGGGTCCCGGCGAGCTCGACATGCGCCGAAGGGCGCTGCGCAAATTCCACCAGTTGAGCGCGCCGGTCGCAGCGAAATCCGCGGAAGACACGGCGTTCTACCGCCACCTGCGGCTGCTCTCGCGCAATGAGGTGGGCTCCAACCCCGGGCGCCTGGCCCTTTCCACTGAAGACTTTCACGAGCAGAACCGCGCCCGCGCGGCCGAACATCCCGGCGCCATGCTGACCACGGCCACCCATGACCACAAGCGGGGCGAAGACGCCCGCGCCCGGCTGGCCGTCTTGAGCGAAACGGCCGAAATCTGGTGCGACCGGGTACGGACATGGCTGTCGCTGACGCCGCCTGAGATGGCCCAGGCCGACGCCTATCAGATGCATCAGACCTTGGTGGGCGCCTTGCCGCTGGATCTGGGCCTGGACGACGACCGGGGTCTGGCGGAACTCGAACAGAGGGTGGCCGGCTGGTTCGTCAAGGCTCTGCGGGAAGGCAAACTCCGCTCGTCCTGGGTCGCCCCCGACACCGTCTATGAAGAAATCTGCCTGGCCCATCTCTCCCGATGCCTGGCTGACCGCTCCTACCGCGCCTCCCTCTACGGTCTCGTCGGTGAGATCGCGCCGGCCGGCGCCATGAAGGGCCTGGCCCAGGCTCTCCTGCGCTCCGCGAGCCCGGGCATGCCCGATACCTACCAGGGGGCGGAACTGTGGGACTTCAGCCTTGTGGACCCCGACAATCGCAGACCCGTCGACTTCGATCGCCGACGGGCGATGCTGGTCCATCCCGACGCGCTGGACCTGGGCCGCTGGCGGGATGGGGGGGTGAAACAGCAGGTCATCGCCCGGAGTCTCGACCTGCGTCGTAAGATGCCGGAGACCTTCCAAGCCGGAGACTACGCGCCGCTTCAGGTGTCGGGCGTCCGAAAGGACGCGGTGATCGCCTTCGCTCGGCGTTGCAAGGCCGGGATGGTGGTGGCCGCCGCGGTGATCCACTGTCCGCCGTCGGCATTGGCGGCGGGACAGCCTCTCCCGGTCCGTGAGTGGTGGGAGGACACGGAGATCCAGCTGGGCGAAGCGGCCGATTTCTCTGACCAGCTATGCGGGGGCCGGATCGCAGCCGCGTCGGCCCCGGCCGCCGTCCTGTTCGAACGCCTGCCGGTGGCGCTGCTGTCGCGAACCTAGCCGCTCGGTCGTCACCTCCCCCTCACGCCCCTCGGAGCCGGTTATGAATGGCCGTAGCGGCCACCGCCGCCTCGCCCACCGCGACTGATATCTGATTGAGGCCACGCACCACGTCGCCGGCGGCATAGAGGCCCTCGATGCTGGTCATCTGATGAGCATCGACGATGAGGCGGCCCGACTCGTCTCGGCGCGCGCCCAGGCCGACGGCGACCTCCGCCTGGCCGGAACACCCCAAAGCGAGATAGAGGTAGTCAAATCGCTGGACGGCGCCCGCCCCTCTGACCAGGAAGCCGTCGCCCTCGAATGCGAGATCTTCCAGGCGGACAGCGAGCGTGTCCGGGCGACCGGCCCCCGAGGCCCCGCCCAGATCGAGCACCGTGACATCCCTGCTATAGGTTTCAAGGAACTGCGCCTCGCGGTCGGCCAGTGGTCCGTCGCCAAGGACCGCGATCTTGGCGTCGATCGCTTCGAAGGCGTCACAGATGGGGCAGATCCGCGCCACGCTTGCGCGGATGGCGGCTTCCACCCCCGGGATCGCTGGGAGCCGGTCGACCACGCCTGTGGCCAGCAGCACCACGGGGGCCTCGACGCGCTCTTCGCCAATCTTCCCCGTGAATCCGTCCGGGCCCCCCTGAAGCCCAGAGAGGCGCGCAGCCCGCACCACGGCCCCGTACTCCACCGCCTGAGCCCTCAACCGGCGCAGAAGGGCCTCCCCGCCGATCCCATGGGGAAAACCCGGAGTGTTGTGGCTCTCCGGAATCCAGGCCGCCCGAGAGGGACCCCCATCGAGCACCAGGACCCGGCGGCGGAAGCGCCCGAGATAGGTGGCGGCGGTCAGACCGGCCGGTCCGGCCCCCACGATCACGGCATCGAAACGCTCCACGGCCGTCATGACGCGGCGACCCGCGTCGCCGCACGCCGCCGGTGGAGGAACAGGCGCTTGAGAACCACGATCGAGCCTCCGCCGGTGAGAACACACACGGCCTCCACCGCCTGCAACAATCGCTCGCAGTGGGCGGAGGAGCCGGCGAACTCAATCTGGCGAGGCATGTCAAAAGTCTGTCCGCTTCCGCGACGCGCCCGCCCACGCGCCTGTCCCGCTGCAAAGCCGCAGCCGGGCTTCAAAGTTCCGATGAACGGCGCCGGCGTGCGGGCCGCAAAGCGCGCGAGGCGCCGCGGCGAATGGCGTGGCCCGCGATGGCTTGGATCGATCTGGTCGTGGCGAACACGCGCGACGCCGCCCCGCTGGTGGGCCCGGCAGGACTCG
>NZ_DAIMHV010000005.1:0-52869 GCF_036723115.1 Phenylobacterium sp.
ACCCCAGCCAGACCGCGGCGGCCGCAGCGCTCACCGCCATGATGGACGAGGGCGGGTTCCATGTGGCCCTGCTGGACGGGGTGACCGGATCAGGCAAGACCGAGGTCTATCTGGAGGCCGTGGCCCACGCCCTGGCGCAGGACCCGGCGGCCCAGATCCTGGTCCTGCTGCCCGAGATCGCCCTGACCCAGGCGGTGATCGCCAGGTTCGAGGACCGCTTCGGCGTGCGCCCCGGAGAGTGGCATTCCGACGTGGCGCCGCCGGCCCGCCGACGGGTGTGGGAGGCCGTGGCCACCGGCGCCTGCTCCATCGTGGTCGGCGCCCGCTCGGCGCTCTTCCTGCCCTTTACGCGGCTCAAGCTGATCGTGGTGGACGAGGAGCACGACACCTCGTTCAAGCAGGAGGAGGGCTTCATCTACCAGGCCCGGGACCTGGCGGTGGTGCGCGGCAAGATGGAGGCGGCCGCCGTGGTCCTGGCCTCGGCCACCCCGTCTCTGGAGACCCTGCGCAACGCCGAGACCGGCCGCTACCGCTGGCTTCGTCTGGCGGCCCGGCACGGGACCGCCCAGTTGCCCGAGATCGGCCTGGTGGACCTGCGCGAGACGCCGCCGGACAGCGGCCGCTGGCTTTCCCCGCCGCTTGTTTCTGCCATGGCCGAAACCCTGGCGCGGGGGGAGCAGACCCTGCTGTTCCTCAACCGCCGCGGCTATGCGCCGCTGGTCCTCTGCCGGGCCTGCGGGGAACGGCTGACGGCGCCCGACACCGATTCCTGGCTGGTGGAGCACCGCTATTCCGGCCGGCTGGTCTGCCACCTCACCGGCTTCTCCATGCCCAAGCCCAAGGCCTGCCCCCACTGCGGGGCGGTCGACAGCCTGGTCTCCATCGGGCCGGGGGTGGAGCGGGTGGAGGAAGAGGCGCGCAGCCTGTTCCCGGAGGCGAGGGTCGCGGTCTTCTCGTCCGACACCGTCTTCGACGCCCGCGAGGCCCGGCGGCTGGTGGAGTCCATGGCCGCGGGCGAGATCGACATACTGGTGGCCACCCAGGCTGCGGCCAAGGGGCACAACTTCCCCAACCTGACCCTGGTGGGCGTGGTGGACGCCGACCTTGGCCTGCGCGGGGGCGATCTTCGGGCCGCCGAGCGGACCTATCAGCTGCTGGCCCAGGCCACCGGCCGCGCCGGGCGGCGGGATCGGCCAGGCCGCGCCCTGTTGCAGACCTATGCCCCCGACCATGCGGTGATGCAGGCCCTGGCCGCCCAGGATCGGGACGCCTTCGTCGCCGCCGAGATGGAGGCCCGCGAACTGGCCGGCCTGCCGCCCTTCGGCCGCCTGGCCGCCCTGATCCTCAGCAGCGAGAACGCCCAGGCCCTGGAACAGGCGGGCCGCGACTTGGCCGCCGCCGCGCCCAATGCCGAAGGGGTGGAGATCTATGGTCCGGCCGATGCGCCCCTGGCCCTGGTGCGCGGCCGCAGGCGCAAGCGCTTCCTGGTCCGGGCCGACCGCAATGTGGACCTGCCGGCCTATCTGGCCGCCTGGCGGGCGCGGGTGAAGACCCCCGCCGCCGTGCGCCTGGTCATCGATATCGATCCCTACAGCTTTCTCTGAGCGCAGCCCTGTTCAGCCTGATCGTCCCGGTTAGAGCCCGGCACGGGCCTCTGAGGGCGCCGAGATCCGGCGGCTGGCGGCCAGCGTCGCCAGGCCGGTCAGGAGGCTGGCGATCGGAACGATGAGCAGGCCAAGCCCCAGGGTGTTGGTCATTCCGGCGGCCGCCGCCCCATCGCTGATGACGCCGACCAGGACGGGACCGAGCGCCGGACCCAGCAGGCCCGAGGCGATCAGCATCAGGCTGGTGGCCAGGGCCTGGCGGCCAGGACCCGCCACCAGATGGGCGACCCCGAACGCCCAGGGCAGCAAGAGGGCGAAGGCGAACATGGTCGGCATGAAAAGCAGGATCGACATCCAACCCGCCGGCGCGAACAGGGCCGCCGCCGTGATCGGCGCTGCGATCAGCAGCAGCCAGCCGGGCGGATCGATAAGCCGTCGCCGGCCGGACCGCAGGGTCCAGTCAAACCCCCTGCCGCCCAGGAGCGCGCCGACCACGCCGAGGCCGCCCTGGAGCAGGCCGAAGGAGAGACCGACCTCCCCGGCGCTCAGGCCATGGGTGCGGATCAGGAACGGCGCTGAAAAGGCGTAGAAGGGGACAGATGCAAAGCCGATCGCCAGGGCCGCCAGGATCAGGCCGCGGAATCCCGGCGCGGTCGCCAGCCGAAGGGCGTCGGCCAGCATGGGGCGGCGATCGGCCTCCGCGCGCGGCAGGGCCGGGGTGGGTCGTATGATCCGCCAGGCCAGCAGGAAGGCGATCGCGCCCAGGGCGCCGGCGCCGATCAGCGCCGTTCTCCAGCCGACGGTGTCGGCCATGGCGCCGCCGACGGCGAAGCCCACCATGGTCCCCAAGGGAATACCCATGGAAAATAGGCCCAGCGCCAGGCCTCGCCGTTCGGGCCGCACCTGTCGGGCGATCAGGGCGTGGCCGGCCGGCATGCCGCCGGCCTCGCCGAAAGCCACGCCGAAGCGTGTGAGCGCAAGCAGGAGAAAGCTGGCGGCGAACCCGCCGAGCGCGGTCATGGCGCTCCAGACCAGCAGACATCCCAAGAGGACGAGCCGCGGCGATCCCCGGTCGGCCAGCCTAGCCAGCGGCAGGGACAGGAGCGTGTAGCAGACGGCGAAGGCCGCGCCGGTGAGCAGGCCGATCTGGGTGTCGCTGAGCCCCAGATCGGCCTTGATGGCCTCGGCCAGGATGAAGGGCAGGATGCGGTCGATCTGGCTGATGGCGCTGATCAGCATCAGGGTCCCCAGCAGGGCCGCGAGCCGCCAGCCGGACACGAAGTCCATGGGAGTCGAAGGCGCGGTCATGAGCGCACCTCGAACCGCAGGCCGGTCAGGTCCTGGGCCAAGCGCCACAGGCGAACGCAGGCCTCCACGTCCTGCGCAGGTCGCGGGACCCGCGCCGGGGCGGGAAAACCGTTCAGTTCGGCCCGGCCGTCAGGACCGTAATAGCCGCCGCCTTGCGCCTCCGGCGCGGTGGCGGCGAACAATTGCGGCAAGGCGCCTTGCGGCACAGGCTGGAACATGAACCACAGCATGGCGCGCATGACCCGGCGCAGGCCGCCCGGTCCGCCGGGCGTATTGTACAGGAGGCCCGTGCGCGACACGCCGGGATGGGCGGCGATGCTGGCGATCCCCCAGCCTTGCGTCTGGCTCCGCCTTTGCAGTTCCAGGGCGAACATCAGGCAGGCGAGCTTGGACTGGGCATAGACCGGCATGGGGCGATAGCCGCGACGGGCCTGGAGGTCGTCGAAGTCGATGGCGCCCCCGCGGGCGGCGATGCTGGACACGGTCACCACCCGGGCTTGTCCGGCGTTCACCAGCAGGGGCAGCAGGCGGGCCGTCAGCGCGAAGTGACCGAGGTAGTTGGTCCCGAACTGAATCTCGAACCCGTCCTCGGTCTCCATCCGCCGCTGGGGCGTCATCACCCCGGCATTGTTGATGAGCAGGTCCAGCCCGTCGGTCTGGCTGCGCAGCCGATCGGCGAAGCCCGCGACGGAGGCGAGGCTTCCCAGGTCGAGGGATTCAAACCTCACCGACGCCTGCGGCGTTTCGGAGAGGATGCGGGCGACGGCTTCTGCGCCCTTGGTCGCGTTGCGGCTGGCCATGACCACATGGGCGCCGGCCCGGGCGAGCTCTCGGGCGGTTTCGAACCCCAGGCCGGCGGCGCCGGTCACGACGGCGGTCTTGCCGTGCTGGGATGGAATATCGGCTGCGGTCCAGCGGCTCATGGGGAAGCTCCAGTCTGTGACCGCCGCAAGGGGAGGACGGGCGGTCGCCAGCGCTCAGACTTGGCCAGGGAAGCGAGATTGCGAATGTCGGATGCCCCGCGATTTTTGCCTGAAACTCCAAGCCGCCTTGTGGGCCGCTGGGCAAGGGCGTAGCCCTTGAGGACCCAGGAAGGAGCGCCCCATGACCAGCCCTCTGACGCACGCCATCGCCGCAGTCCTTGACCGCGCAGGGGTCGAGAACGGCGGAATCGAGACGCAGGTCCCGGGGCTGCGGCTGATCCGCACCTATGGCTGCGTTCCCCCCCGGCACATGACCTACCGCCCGTCCCTTTGTCTGATCGCCCAGGCGGCCAAGCGGGTCATGGTGGGCGACAGCACGCTCGTCTATGGCCACATGCAGTCCCTGGTGATCACCGTGGAGGTCCCCGTCCTCAGCGAGATCATCGAGGCCACCCCGGAAAAGCCCTTCATCGGCGCCACCCTGGCGCTGGACCCTGACATCATCCTGGACGTGGTCACCCGCATGGAGGCGGCCGCGCGCCCGAAAGGGCCCGCAGGCCTGGGACTGGTGGTCGCCGATGTGGACGAACGCATCGCAGCGGCCATGCTGCGCCTGATCGAACTGGTGGAGCAGCCGGCCGCCGTGGAAATCCTCTATCCCGGCGTCATGCGCGAGATCGTCTATTGGCTGCTGACCGGCAGGGCTTCGGCCAATGTGGCCCGCATGGTTCTGCCCGAAGGCTCCCCCCAGAAAATCGCCGTGGCCATCCATCACCTGCGGGAGCACTTTGACGCACCGCTGAGCGTGGCCGACCTGGCGGGGCTGGCCGGGATGAGCCCCTCGGCCTTTCATCAGCACTTCAAGGCGCTGACCTCGATGTCGCCGCTTCAGTACCAGAAGCATCTTCGCCTGCTGGAGGCGCGTCGGCGCATGTTGACCGAAGGCGAACGGGCTGGGGACGCCGCCTTCTCGGTGGGCTATGAAAGCGTCTCCCAGTTCAGTCGGGAATATGCCCGCATGTTCGGCGCGCCCCCGCGCCGGGAAACCCAGAGGGCGCGCGAGAACCTGTCGGGCGCCTTCGCCGCCGCGGTTCCGATGGCTGAGGCCCTCTAGAATCCACTGAAGCGCCCGCCCGTCACCGGACGAAGATCGCTGGGGCTCAGGCCGCCGAGGGGGTGACGTCCTGGATCAGCAGGGCGTGGAGCGCGTCGGGCGTGGGGGCGGCGCGCAGATGCTCGCGCAGCTGGGGGTTGCGCAGCATGCGCGAAACCCGGGCCAGGGCGCGCAGATGCTCGGTCCCCGCCTCCAGCGGGGCCAGCAGGGCGAAGATCAGGTCGGCGGGCTGGTCGTCGATGGAGCCGAACTCCACCGGCTGGTCCACCCGCAGGAAGACGCCGCGAATCCGGTCCAGGCCGTCAATGCGGGCATGGGGCACGGCCACGCCGTGGCCGATGCCCGTGGAGCCGGCGGCCTCGCGCTCGCTGAGGCCGTCCAGCACCTTGCCGGCGTCCAACCCGAAGTTCCGGGCCGCCAGCTCGGCGATGTGCGCCAGAATCTGGCGCTTGTCTGTCGCGCTGACGCGCAGCGCGATCGCGCCGCGGTCAAGGAGATCGCCGATCTGCATGCGTGCTTCAGAACGCCTGTTCTACAAATGCCGAACCTTGCGCGAAGCCGCTGGTGAGCCGGAACGGTGGCGGACCTAAGCCGCGCCGAGGCTTCCGTTCCCGTTCACCGATTTCGTGCGTTCGGGGTCAATCCAGCCGATATTCCCGTCGGGCCGGCGATATACCACGGACAAACCGCCGTGAGCGGCGTTCCTAAACACGATTGTTTGAGTTCCCGTCAAGTCCAGCTCCGTGACCGCCATGGAAACGGTCATGGTGCGAATGGCCTTCTCGGTTTCGGCGATGACCATGGCCGCGGGGGCGTCGTCGGCGGCGGCTTCGGCCTCGTCGTCCCAGTCGGATTCGTCCTCGCCCTCGGGCGCGCGCAGAACGAAATAGGAGGCGGTCTCGGCCTGCTTGGCCAGGGCCTGCTGGTGATGATCCTTCAGCCGTCGCTTGTAGCGGCGCACCCGGGTCTCGATCTTCTGCAGGGCGGCGTCAAAGGCCGAGTGGGCGTCGGAGCCCAGGCCGTGACTCTGCAACTGCTGACCCGTGGCGAGCGTGAGCGCGCAGTCGACCTTGAAGGCGTGGCCCTCTCGGCTGACCACGACGTCGGCGCCGCCGCCTTCGCGATCAATATATTTGCCAATGCTTGTGGTGAGTTCGTCAGAGACCCGCTGACGCAGGGCCTCTCCGACATCGACATGTTTGCCGGTGACTTGGACTTGCATAGCACCATGAACGCGCCGGCGCCCGGTTGGTGTCAAGACTTCAGACGCCGGAGATGATCTGCATCAAAAGCCTGTGGATGACCCCGATCGCCACCCCCAGAACCCCCAGGCTGAACACCGCCACCGCATAGCCGGCGAGCGCCAGGACCCCGTCCCGCTGGATCAGCGCCATGCCGAACAGGCTGATGGCGGCGGCCGGCAACAGGTTTCCGCCGGGGATGGGCAGCATCAGGATCACCGCCAGAAGGGTGCAGACGAGGCCGATCAGCCGGTCACCCACCGGGCCGAACAGAAAGGTGAGCCTGGCCCTCGACACATGTTCGATCCGCTCCACCCAAGGCAGGAGGGCTTTGAACACCCCCCTCAGCCGGCCCATGTCGAACCGCTGCTGGCGCAGGGTCGCCGGCAGCCAGGGGGTCTTCACGCCGGCGGCCAGTTGCGGGGTGAAGAGGGCCAGGGGCAGGCCCAGCAGGGTGGAAGAGCCTGGCGGCAGCGGCAGGAGATTGGGGCCGGCGAACACGAACAGCAGCGCGCCGAAGGCCCGGCGGCCGAAGCGGGAAAGCACCTGGCCCAGGGTCTCCTGCGCATGGGATTCGTCGCACAGATCCCGCAGGATGTCCGACAGGCGCAGACGATGTTCGGTGGGGGCGGGCGACGGGTCCATGGGCCACAGCCCTAATCCCGTCGCCAGCTCCGGTGCAATCTGGCGTCGTCCCCAGGCTTTACTTTGCGCGCTCAGGGGCGTATCGGCCCAGCCATGCTGCATCTGGCCGCCATGACCATGATTATTAAAACCGCCGCGCCTCGGGGCGCGGGGGTTCGGTCGCGGCTGCTTCACGCCAGCTGACCACCCCTGCCAGACCCCGCCGGACGGACGGGGTCGCTGGATGGAACAGGGAACCTCGCCTCCGGATCGCCAATCCCCGGAGACGTCCCCATGAGCCTCGATCTTCTCGACCCCCAGCCCGCCGCCGCCGAAGGCCTGCGCCCGCGCGCCCTTGATGTCGCCGTGGTGGGCGCCACCGGCGCGGTGGGCGCCGAACTGCTCGCCTGCCTGGAGCGGCGGAACTTCCCTGTGGGCCGCCTGCGCCTGCTGGCCTCCCCCCGCTCGGCGGGCCAGACCCTCAGCTTCCGCGGCGCGCCGGTGACGGTGGAGGTTCTGGATCAGGACAGCTTCCAGGGCGTGGACCTGGCGCTGTTCTCCGCCGGGGCCTCGGTCTCCCGGGCCTATGCGCCGCTGGCCCTGGCGGCCGGCGCCTGGGTGGTGGACAACTCCTCGGCCTTCCGCGCCGACGAGGCCGTGCCCCTGGTGGTGCCGGAGGTGAATGGCCACAGGCTGGGCGACCAGGCTGGCCGGCTGGTGGCCAATCCCAACTGCGTGGCGGCCATCGCCTCGGTGGCCCTGGCCCCCCTCCATGCCCGCCGCCTGGTGGTGCGGATCATCGGCGCCACCTATCAGGCGGCGTCTGGCGCGGGCGCTGCTGCCATGGCCGAGCTTCAGGAGGCCACCGCCGCGGCCGTGGCGGGCCAGGACTATCCGCCCCAGGTCATGGCCCATCCCTACGCCTTCAACCTGTTCAGCCATGACGCCGCCGTCGATCCCGAAAGCGGCTACAACGGCGAGGAGCTGAAGGTGATGGCCGAACTGCGCCGCCTGCTGGCCGCCCCCGACCTGCCGGCCAGCTTCACCTGCATCCGGGTGCCGGTCCTGCGGGCCCACGCCATGGCGCTGACCGTGCGGTTCGCCGAGCCGGTCAGCGTCGAGGAGGCCCGCGCCTGGCTGGCCGAGGCGCCGGGGGTCCGCCTGGTGGACGACCGGGCGGCCAATCACTTCCCCATGCCCAACGAGGCCAGCGGAGCCGACGAGGTGCTGGTGGGCCGCATCCGCACCGACCTGTCCGATCCGTCGGGCCGCAGCCTGTCGTTGTTCGTGGCGGGCGATCAGCTCTTGAAGGGCGCGGCGCTCAACGCCGTGCAGATCGCCGAGGCCCTGGTGCGCAGCGGCGCGATCTGAGAACCGGCGAGGCCGGCGTCCGCGCCGGCCTCAGACGGCTTCCTTGAGCATGCGGCGACGTTCCACCGAAGAGGGGATGCGCATGGCCTCCCGATACTTGGCCACCGTGCGGCGGGCGATGTCCACGCCAGCCTCTTTCAGGATCTCCACGATCCGGTCGTCGGAATGCACCTCTGCGCCCCCCTGCTCGGCGTCGATGAGCTGACGGATGCGGTGGCGCACGCTCTCGGCGGAGTGGGCCTCCCCGCCGGCCGAGGAGGCGATGGCGGAGGTGAAGAAGAATTTCAGCTCGAACAGGCCCCGGGGCGTGGCCACGTACTTGTTGGCCGTCACCCGGCTGACGGTGGATTCGTGCATGCCGATGGCCTCGGCCACGGTCTTCAGGTTCAGGGGCCGCAGATGCTCCACCCCATAGGCCAGGAAGCCGTCCTGCTGGCGAACGATCTCGCTGGCGACCTTCAGAATCGTCTTGGCCCGCTGGTCGAGGCTGCGCACCAGCCAGTTGGCGCTGGCCAGGCAGTCGGCGACGAAGGTCTTTTCCTGGTCGCTGCGCGACCCGCCGGCCACCTTGGCGTGATAGCGCTGGTCCACCAGCACCCGGGGCAGGGTGTCGGTGTTCAGCTCCACCAGCCAGAGCCCGCCGGGGCCTTCGCGCACGAAGACGTCCGGGGCAACCGGCTGGCTGGGCTCTCCGCCGAAGGCCGCGCCGGGGCGCGGCGTCAGGGCGCGCAGCTCGGCCACCATGTCGCGCAGGTCTTCCTCGTCCACCCCGCAGACCCGGCGCAGGGCGGCCATGTCACGGCGGGCCAGAAGGTCGAGATTGTCCAGCAGGGCCATCATGGCCGGATCACAGCGGTCCCGGTCCTGGAGCTGAAGCATCAGGCATTCGCGCACGTCGCGGGCGAAGACTCCCACCGGCTCCAGCCCCTGCAGGCGCCCCAGCACCGCCTCCACCCGATCGACCCCGCAGCCCAGGCGCTCGGCGGTCTCGGCCAGGTCCAGGCGCAGATAGCCGCCCTCGTCCACCCCGTCGATCAGCACGCCGGCGAGGGCCAGGTCCGGGCCTGAGAGGCCCAGCAGGGCCGCCTGATCGGTCAGATGTTCGGCCAAGGTCTTTTCGTGGGCGGCCAGGGCGTCCATCCCGTCGCCGTCGCCTTCGAATCCGCCGCCCTTGCCCGCCTTCGACCAGTCGATGGCGCCGCCAGCCTCGCCGGCCTCCGAATCGCCTGTGGCCCGCTCCCCGGGGGAGGCCTCGTCATGGGCGGCGTCCAAGTCGGACTGGGCCTGGCCGGCGGCCACTTCGTCCAGGGCCGCCTCGGCGCGGGCCTCGCCCCCCTCGGCCTCGGGCGGCGCGGGCGGTTCGGCCTCGCCCTCGTCGCGGGCGAGCAGGGGATTGCGCTCCAGCTCGGCCTCCACATAGGCCTCGAGCTCGAGATTCGACAGCTGCAGCAGCTTGATGGCCTGCTGCAGCTGGGGGGTGATGACCAGCCCCTGTCCCTGCCGGATCTCGAGTCGCGCGCTGAGCGCCAAGGCTTAGCCCTCCTGGCCTGCTTCTTGCTTGACGAAGCTAGAGGGCGATCCCCACCGATTGGTTAACTGCGGCCCATCGCCGTGACTGACGGCGCCCGTGGGCGGTTTCGCCGCGCCCTTACGACATGCTAGGCCGCTTTCCCACCGAGAGACGCTTGAGCGCGTTCCGATAAGTGGGAACCGGTTATCGGATCGAAGCGCGCTCAAGTCTTTGAGTTCAGAGCCTGACTCAACGATCAGACGGTTCCGTCTGATCGCATCAGGCTCCAACGTCCATAAGGGAAAACGCTCCATGTCCGACACTGCGAACCTGCGCCCCGAAACCCTGGTGATTCACGCCGGCGCCGCCCCCGATCCGGTGACCAAGGCCCGCGTCACCCCGATCTATCAGACCACATCCTACGTTTTCGACGACGCCGACCACGCTGCGGCCCTGTTCAATCTGGAGGCCGCCGGCAACATCTATTCGCGCCTGGGCAATCCCACGGCCGGCGTCCTGGAAGCCCGGCTGGCGGCCCTGGAGGGCGGCGCCGCGGCCCTGGCGGTGGCCAGCGGCCACGCCGCCCAGCTGCTGGCCTTCCACACCCTGATGGAGCCCGGCTGCAACATCGTGGCCTCGCGCAAGCTCTATGGCGGCTCCATCACCCAGCTCAGCCAGAGCTTCAAGCGCATGGGTTGGGGGGTGACCTTCGTCGAGGAGATGGAGCCCGCAGCCTTCGCCCGGGCCATCAACGACAAGACCCGGGCGGTCTTTATCGAGTCCATCGCCAATCCCGGCGGGGTAGTGATGGACATCGCCGGCATCGCGGAGGCCGCCCACGCGGCCGGCGTGCCCCTGGTGGTCGACAACACCCTGGCCACCCCCTACCTCTGCCGGCCCATGGACCATGGCGCCGACATCGTCCTGCACTCCCTGACCAAGTTCCTGGGCGGGCACGGCAATTCCATCGGCGGGGCGATCGTGGACTCCGGCCGGTTCGACTGGAAGACCGGCGGCAAGTGGCCCAACCTGACCGCGCCCAATCCCGCCTATCACGGCAAGGTGTTCAGCGAAGCCTTCGGCCCCGTGGCCTTCATCGTCGGCTGCCGGGCCATCGGCCTGCGCGACCTGGGTCCGGCCATCTCGCCCTTCAACGCCTTCATGATCCTGACGGGAATGGAGACCCTGGCCCTGCGCATGGAGCGCCATGTGGCCAACGCCCAGAAGGTGGCCGAGTGGCTCAAGGCCCACGAGAAGGTGGCCTGGGTCTCCTATGCCGGCCTGCCGGACGACCCCAGCCACGCCCGGGCCCAGCGCTTCGCCCCCAAGGGCGCAGGGGCGGTGTTCACCTTCGGCCTCAAGGGCGGCTACGAGGCCGGCGTGAAGCTGGTCAGCGAGGTGAAGCTCTTCTCCCACCTGGCCAATATCGGCGACACCCGCAGCCTGATCATCCACCCGGCCTCGACCACGCACCGTCAACTGGAGGAGGCCGATCAGATCGGGGCCGGCGCGGGACCCGACGTGATTCGCCTGTCGGTGGGCCTGGAGCATGTGGACGACATCATCGCCGACCTGGACCAGGCCCTGGCGGGGATCTGACGTCTCGGGGGCGGTCGCCACGCGGCCGCCCTCATCCTTCCCGTCGCGCCGGAGGCTCAGCCCCCGAACCGGTCGCCCAGATAGACCCGGCGGACCTCGGCGTTCTCGACGATCTCGTGGGGATTGCCCTCGAAGAGCACCTCGCCCGCATGGATGATCGAGGCGCGGTCGATGATGTCCAGAGTCTCGCGGACATTGTGGTCGGTGATCAGAATGCCGATGCCCCGGCCCTTGAGATAGGTGATCACTTCGCGGATGTCGGAGATGGCCAGGGGGTCGATGCCGGCGAAAGGCTCGTCCAGCAGCATGAAGGACGGCTCGCTGGCGAGCGCCCGGGCGATCTCCACCCGCCGCCGCTCGCCGCCGGACAGGGAGATGGCCGGGGCGTCGCGCAGGTGCTCGATATGCAGCTCCTGCAGAAGCTGCTCCACCGTCTCGCGGGCCTTGGCGCCGTCCCGCTGGCGCAGTTCCACCACGGCCATGACATTCTGGCCCACGGTCATGCCGCGGAAGATCGAGGTTTCCTGCGGCAGATAGCCCAGGCCCATGCGGGCGCGCTGGTACATCGGCTGGGCGGTGATGTTCTCGCCGTCCAGATAGATGGCGCCATAGTCGGCGGCCACCAGGCCGGTGATCATGTAGAAGCAGGTGGTCTTGCCCGCCCCGTTGGGACCCAGCAGGCCCGCCACCTCGCCCCGGGCCAGCCGCAGGGAGACGCCCTTGACCACCGGTCGGCCGCGATAGGACTTGCCGATATTATCGACCACCAGCCCGTCGCCCGTCCGGGCGTGGGGGGACGGCGCCTGGGCCTCGACCTGCACCTGCGCCTCCGTCAACGCTTGGCCGCCGGCTGGGCCTGGTTGGGGTAGAAGACTCCGCGCACCCGGCCCGAGGCGCCGGTTCCCCGGGCGGCGGTCTCCATGCGCGCCTGGCCCGTGGCGACATTGATCACCAGCCGTTGGCCGCGAAGGACGTTCTGGCCCTGGGCGGCCACCACGTCGCCGGTCATGGTGATGGTCTGGCTGGCGGCCTCATAGACCGCGGCGTTGGCCCGCACCCGCTGCTGGGGCGTGACGTAATAGACCGGACCCTCGGCCTCCATCCGGTCCAGGTCGCCGCAGCTGGGCTCGGCGCCGGCGCGGGCGGGGCGGGCCGCCGCATAGCGGATGCGCAGCACGCTGGCGCGCAACCGGGAGCTGTCCTGCAGGGCCTCGGCCGAGCCGCGCCAGATGGCCAGGCACTGGCTGTTGATCACCTCAAGCTCATCGGCGGTGATGTCCACCGGGGCGTTGGAGCCGCCGGCCAGCTGGGCCTTGGCGGGGCCGGCCGCGCCCCAGCCGACCAGACCGGCCAGCACCAGCGCTGCGGCCAGTTTCGCCGCGGCGGGACCCGCGGCCGGGCGGGGAAGATGCATCGCAGAAGCTCTCATTGTCGCCCGCAGCCTCACTTCGGATTGATGCGGCCGCGAACGCCGCCCTTGAAGACCATGCGCTCGCCCCGGTCGTACACGCCATAGGACCTTGCATTGATTTCGCCAAGCGGCCCGGCGCCGGTGATCAGGCCTTCGCCCTCCAGGACCCCCGTGGCGGTGTCGAAGATGGCGCTGGCCGTATCGAAAGCCGCGTCCCGCTCGTCCAGCCGCACGTCGCCCTGCAACCGCAGGCGCCCGTCGCCCTCATGATAGACGCCAGACGCCGCCGACAGGCGCAAGGGGCTCATGCCGTCCTCGTCCAGCACCAGGGCCGGGCGGTCCAGCACCACCCTCTGATAGTCGGCCTCGTCGCGCACGGCGCTCTGGGCGGTGATGACGAAGGCGCGGCCCTGTTCGTCCCGGCCCAGAAAGCGCGGATTGACCAGACGGATGGGGGCGTCGGCCTCCGCCGGCCGCTCCGGGGGATCGACCAGGCTGCGATAGATCACCATTCCGCCCAGGCTCAGCACAATGGCGGCGATGACGAGCGGCAGCACGACCCGCAGTCGCCGGATCAGCCGCGAGCGCCGACGCCAGCGGGCCATGGCCCGGGCGTGGTCGGCGGCGGCGGTGTCCAGGGCGAAGGCGGTCATGGCCCGTCACATATGGGCGAAAATATCGGCGTCCTCCCAGCCGGCCACGTCCAGCAGGGCGCGGTGGGGGAGGAAGTCGAAACAGGCCTGGGCCAGTTCGGTGCGACCCTCCCGGGCCAGCATGGCGTCCAGCTTCGCCCGCACCGCATGCAGGTGAAGGACGTCGGAGGCGGCATAGGCCAGCTGGTCGTCGCTCAGCTTGTCAGCGCCCCAGTCGGAGCTCTGCTGGGCCTTGGACAGGTCGACGCCCGCCAGCTCACGGGTCACGTCCTTCAGCCCATGCCGGTCCGTATAGGTCCGGGCCAGCTTCGAGGCGATCTTGGTGCAATAGACGGGCGTGGTCACCACCCCCAGATGGAGATGGAACATGGCGATGTCGAACCGCCCGAAGTGAAAGATCTTGGTGATCGCCGGATCGACCAGCAGGGCCTTGAGGTTGGGCGCCTCATAGGTGGCTCGGTCGAGCTGCACCATGTGGGCGTTCCCGTCCCCGGCCGACAGCTGGACGAGACACAGGGGGTCGCGCCCCAGGCGCAGGCCCATGGTCTCCGAATCCACCGCCACCGCGGCGACGCCGTCGAACAGTCCGGCGGGCAGGTCGCCCTTGTGAAGGAAGTTGGCCAAGTCCGCTTGCTCCGCACCTGACGCAGCGACAGCTGCGTTCGGTTCTGACTACCCTACGGGGGAGCGAAAGACGACCACCCCGCGACTTCGAGAGAGGGGTGGTGCCCAGGAGAGGACTAGCCCTACCGCCGCGTAGGCTATTGTTTTTCCTTGGGTTTCCCCGACCACTGTGCACCCGTGTGTCCTAGGCCTGTGCCCAGGCGCTCGTTCCTACACCCCGCGCCTGCTCCGGGCAATCGGCGGACAGGCTGTATCTCCGGCCGACCGGCGCTCTCCGCGACCTCAATCGTTTGGCTGGTTTCACATTGAGTTTGGGTGGAAGGGTAACGCTACCGGTATTGCCCCCACCGCATCACTGCCCAGAACGAAGCACACCCGTCCGGCCCGGATATTGAGCTTTGGGGTTTTGGCGCCACCAGAACTC
The DNA here is from genome assembly GCF_036723115.1 of Phenylobacterium sp. Classification (GTDB taxonomy): domain Bacteria; phylum Pseudomonadota; class Alphaproteobacteria; order Caulobacterales; family Caulobacteraceae; genus Phenylobacterium. The sequence continues at coordinate 14,407 of NZ_DAIMHV010000005.1, forward strand.
AACCTTTACCGGAATGTTCCACTTCTTGGCGAGACGATCTACTTCCTTCCAAGCATCTACCGCCGACTGTCCTTGGATCGAGATGCCAAGGTCGGAATGATAAGTGAAACCTTCATCCTCGTAGCGTTTCGCCTTTGCGGGGATGTTCAATTCTCGCACGAGCTTTTCACCGTCAAACCCCTTCGCCTTAACTTGAGCGATCGTTGCCAGCAGGATGCTCCGCCACCGTGGGCTCTGAATGGATTTGCCGTTCACCGACGCTGCCAGCGGCTTGGTGAACGTGAGACCGGGTGCGCTATCAAACTCCATCGCACCAGTGCTGGTCCTTGCGGTAACGACTTCAGGCTCATCATCGCGCTCGATGCCAAGTTCTTCCATCGCGTCTCGCACAATGCGGTCGATGGTTTCTCCGGGCGTCTTCGTTCCAAACCACCTTTTGAGCGCGCTCAAATCGTCGAAGGTGGCGTCGTTGATCCTAATCACAGGCATCATTTTGTTCTCCCGCGGCGACCGCAGAAAGAATGTTACATATTTCATGCCCGCCTTCAAGAGGAATATGTAACATATTCTGGGCGACGGTGGTAGGCGTTCACCCTCCCGCTCCCCCCATAGGCCGCGATGAGGTTATCCAGCGTCTTGGCTGCCGGCTCGGTGCGCCCGCCCGGCTCGGCCGCCTTCAGCTCCTCCAGGATCGGGTCGGCGGGCTTGCGCCCGAACTCGCCCCGCATCTTGGCCCAGGGCCGTCTCCTCAAGGGCGATCCAGGCGCGCATCAGGGTCTGGCACAGGAGCCCGAAGGACGGGTCCTCGCGGTCCACATTGAGCCCGGCGCGGGTCAGCAGGCCGTCCACGATGGGGTGGAGAGCGAAGTAGTCCCCCTCGCCCAGCTGGACGCGCCTGCGTGCGAGCTGTTCGTGCTTCTGCTCCAGGAGCGCGCTCCGGGCACGTCGCTCCTGGGGATCGTTGGTGCTGGGCTGAAAGGCGCTCTGCGCCTGCTCGAACCAGCGCGACACCAGCAGGGTGATCTCGCCAGCCCCCAGCGGACGCGGCTTGGCTTCAAGCTGTCGCGCCTTGGCCTTCTGGACGCGCGCCTGAAACTCTTGGAGCGCGCCGGGCAGCCTCAGGATCGCTTCGGCGCGACTATCGGTGCCTAGCGACTTCTTGAACGCGCCACCGCCGAGCGTCCCCCAGACCTCCTTGGGCCAGCGGATGCGGCAATACCAACGGCTACCGATCTGAATGAGATACTGGGTGTTCTTCACTGCAAACGCTTCCCTGTGTGTGCCAGCCTTGTGTGCCGGGGGTCAGGGAAACCTGAGGAAAATCAATCAGAACAACCACCTACCCAACGGTGGTGCCCAGGAGAGGACTCGAACCTCCACGGCCGTTAAGCCACTGGCACCTGAAGCCAGCGCGTCTACCAATTCCGCCACCTGGGCCCGTCCGTCGGATCGGGAGGCGGGACTACTAGGGAAAAGCCAGACGGGCGTCAACGGACCTTTTTGCAGTTCTTGCGACTTCGATTGCGAGGGGCCGCCGCATCGTCTATCCGGGCGGCTCTGGGACTTGAAGAAAAGCGGGCTGCGGCAATGCAGGATCTGGTCACCGTCTTCGGCGGATCGGGCTTCGTGGGACGTCAGGTGACCCGGGCCCTGGCCCGGGCCGGCTATCGCGTCCGGGTGGCGGTGCGCCGCCCCCATCTGGCCAACGACCTGAAGCTGGCCGGCGATGTGGGCCAGATCCAGATCGTCCAGGCCAATATCCGCAATCCCGACTCCGTCGCCCGCGCCCTGGAAGGCGCCAGCGCGGCGGTCAATCTGGTGGGCGTCCTCTATGAGAACGGCCGCCAGAAGTTCATGAGCCTGCACACCCAGGGCGCACGCAACATCGCCGAGGCGGCCCGCCAAGCGGGGATCGGCCGCATGGTCCAGGTTTCGGCCATCGGCGCCGATCCCCAGGGCGCGGCCAAGTACGCCCGCACCAAGGCCGAGGGCGAAGCCGCTGTCCGCGAAATCCTGCCCGAGGCGGTGATCCTGCGGCCCTCCATCATCTTCGGACCGGGCGACGGCTTCTTCAACCGGTTCGCCAGCATGGCCGTGCTCTCGCCGGCCCTGCCCCTGATCGGCGGCGGCCATACCCGCTTCCAGCCGGTCTTTGTGGGCGATGTGGCCCGCGCCGTGGCCAAGGCGGTGAGCGATCCGGCCTGCGCCGGCCAGACCTATGAGCTGGGCGGTCCGGCCATCCTGTCCTTCCGCGAGGTGATGGAACTGGTGCTCGAGGAAACCCAGCGCCGCCGCTTCCTGGCCCCCCTGCCCTTCCCGCTCGCCGGGCTCGTCGGCAAGGTCGGCGACCTGATTTCGGCGACGCCCTTCCCGCCGCCGCTCACCAGCGATCAGGTGGCCCAGCTCAAGGTGGACAATGTGGCCGACCCCGCCCTGCCGGGGCTCGAGGCCCTGGGCGTGCGGCCGACCCCCCTGCACGCGGTGGTGGGCTCCTATCTCTACCGCTATCGCAAGGGCGGCCAGTTCGCCCAGCCGCCGGTCCTGGACGAACCGGCTCAGGCCGACGCCGCCGGGCGCATCCCGGCATAGCGCGCCCGCGGCCGGATAAGGCCGCCGCCCTGCCCCTGTTCGATGGCGTGGGCGATCCAGCCTGCGCAGCGTCCCACCGCAAAGAGGGCGAAGGGCGCCTGGGCCGGCAGGCCCAGGGCCTCGGCCAGGGCGACGAGGGCGAAATCCACATTGGCCGCCTGGCCGGTGGCCGCCTCCACAGTCACGCGCAGCCGCGCCAGGGCGGGCGGCGGGTCGAACACTTCCAGCAGGGCCGCGGCGCGGGGATCGCCGTTCGGATAGAGGTTGTGGCCGAAGCCCGGCAGGCGCTGGTCCTGGGCCAGCCGCTCGGCCAGGGCCTGTTCGGCGCCCAGCCGCCGGGCGTCGTCGGCCAGGCGGCGCATGGCCTCGCCAGCGCCCCCGTGCCGGGGTCCGGACAGGGCCGACAGACCCGCGAGCGCGCTGGCCGCCAATGAGGCCCCCGTCGAGGCCGCCACCCGGGCGGCGAAGGTGGAGGGATTAAGCTCATGATCAGCCAGCAGGACCAGGGCCCGCCGGATCAGATCGGCTGACTTGCGGTCGGCGCCGCAGCCCCAGGCCAGGGCCAGGCGCTCATGGATGGCGCCGGAGGCCGAGACTCCGGCCACGGCGTCGCACATGACGTCCAGCAGGGTGGCCGCCTCCACGGCCAGGGCCAGGGGATGGCGGCCGATGGCGGGCGGATCGACGCCGGCCCGCTGCGCCAGGGCCAGGAAGGCGCGGGCGGCCAGGGTGTCGCCCTGCGGCGGCTCTCCCCGCTCGGCGCGTTTCAGCGCCGCCCCGTCCCCGCCCCGCAGCAGACGGGCCACGGCCTCCAGGGTCTGGTCCTTCGCCAGGACCGTCGCGTCCCGGCCCCGGTAATAGAGGCGGCCGCCCTCCACCGTGGTGATGGCCGAGTCCAGCACCGGCTCGCCCCAGGCGATGGCCCCGGCGGCCACGGCGGCGGGCTTGCGGCTGCGGCTGCGGCGCTCGGCCAGGACGTCCAGGTCGGCGGCGCGATAAAGGCTGCGACGGGGGTCCGCCGGATCGGCGCGCATCGAGACCCGCCCCCGGCTGACATAGGCATAGAGGGTCTGGGGCCTGACCCCCAGCCGCGCGCAGGCGGCCTGTCGCGTGATCCAATCCGGCATTTATATTGATTATATTGATCAAGATTGACCGTCAAATGGTGCGTCGCAACATGATCTCTCGAAAGTTCGCAACGGAGGTTCTCATGGCAGCGCAATCCCCATCCCCCGACGGCCTCGAAGGGGTCGTGGCCGCCCACACGGTGCTGTCGGAGGTGGACGGCCAGGCCGGCCGACTGATCATCCGCGGCTGCTCCTTGGACGATCTGGCTGGACGGACCAGCTTCGAAGCGCTGACCGGCCTGCTGTTCGACGGCTTCTTCCCCGACCTGCCCGAAGATCTCACCCCCGCCCTGGGGCAGGCCCGCGCCGAGGTGTTCGCCCAGGTGGCCCATCTGGACGCCGACCTGGCGACCCGCACGCCCGTCGAGGCGGTTCGCGCGCTCATGGCCCGGCTGGAGGACGGCGACGACCTGGCCACGGCGCTCAGGCTGGTGGCGGCGCCGGCGGTGTTCACCCCGGCGGTGGTGCGCGTCCAGGCGGGTCAGACGCCCCTGGCGCCGGATCCGGAGGCCGGCCATGCCGCCGACATCCTGCACATGTTGCACGGCGCGCCGGCCAGGCCCGAGGAGGTCGCGGGCCTGGACACCTATCTGGTGACGGTCAGCGACCATGGCCTGAACGCGTCGACCTTCGCCGCCCGGGTGGTGGCCTCGACCCGGGCGGGCCTCACCTCGGCGGCCCTGGCGGGCCTGAGCGCGCTGAAGGGTCCGCTGCACGGGGGCGCCCCTGGCCCGGTCATCGAGATGCTGGATGAGATCGGCGCCCCGCAGAACGCCCGGGCCTGGATCGAGGCCGCGCTCGCCCGCAAGGAGCGCCTGATGGGCTTTGGCCACCGCATCTACCGGGTGCGCGACCCCCGGGCTGACGCCCTGAAGGGACCGGTGCGCGCGCTCGCCGCCGCCACGGGCGGGGGCCGCGTCGCCTTCGCCGAGGCCGTGGAGGCCGCCGCCCTGGACATTCTGAAGGCCCACAAGCCCGACCGGCCCCTGGACACCAATGTGGAATTCTACACCGCCCTGCTGCTGGAGGCCCTGGCCTTCCCGCCCAGCGCCTTCACATGCGTCTTCGCCATGGGGCGGGTCGCCGGCTGGATGGCCCATGCCCGCGAGCAGATCGCCGGCGGACGCCTGATCCGGCCCCAGTCGGTCTATGTGGGCCCGGTTCCCCGTCAGGCCGCCTGAGGGCGAGACCTGCTCCAGAGTCCTGGAGCACGATCTGATTTCGCCAGGTCCGATCGTGCTCTAGGCTCGCCCCATGACCGCCGCCGACCCTCTGGCCCCTGCGCCTGCGGCCCCCGCTCCGCTGACCCCGGCGGAGGCCGCCCGCCTGACCCGCCGCATCACCCTGATGTCGGTGGGCGTGGCCCTGGTGCTGGTGGCCCTGAAGGCCGGCGCCTGGGCCATGAGCGGATCGGTGGCGGTGCTGGCCTCCCTGGCCGATTCGGCCATCGACCTCGTGGCCTCCCTCACCACCCTGTTCGCCGTGCGTTACGCCGCCACCCCGCCCGACGCCGAGCACCGCTTCGGCCATGGCAAGGCCGAGGCCTTCGCCGCCCTGATGCAGGCCGGCCTGGTCTTCGCCTCGGCCGCCCTGGTGGGGCGTGAGGCCATCGGCCGGCTGATCTCTCCCGAGCCCATGGCCGCCGGGGGCTGGGCCATGGGGGTGATGGCGGTCTCCATCCTGCTCACCTCCGGCCTCGTCTACGCCCAGACCCAGGTGCTCAAGAAGGCGCGATCGGTGGCCGTCACCGGCGACCGGGCGCACTATCTTTCGGACCTCGGCTCCAACCTGGCGGCGCTGATCGGCGTGGCCGGGGCCTTCCTGCTGGGGATCGTCTGGCTGGACGCGGCCGCGGGCCTGGTGGTCTGCCTGCTGCTGCTGTGGGCCGCCATCGGCGTCCTGCGGGAAGCCGCCGACCAGCTGATGGACCACGAACTGCCGCCGCAGGACCGCGCCGAGATCGTGGCCCTGGTGCTCAAGGACCCCCAGGTGAGCGACGTCCACCAGCTGCGGACGCGGGCATCGGGCCCCTATGTGCACATCCAGATGCATCTGGACCTTGACCCCGCCCTGACCCTGGAGGCGGCCCACGGCATCATCCTGGAGGCCGAGCAGCGCCTGCTGGCGCGCTATCCCGCCGCCGACATCCTGATCCATGCCGATCCGCGCGGGCGGGCGGGTCCCCACGCCGGGGCCTTCAGCGGGCGGCATGACGCCGCAGATCGCCCCCTGGAGGGTTCGTAAACGCGACCTTAAGACGGCCGGGCGCTTAAGCTGATTCCCTCGTCCCAACCGGCCGTCCGCGGCCAGAAACCGGCCATGAGCGTCGAACGCACCCTTTATCACTTCCCGCTGGACCCGGCCTCGCGGCAGGTTCGCCTGGCGCTCGGCGAAAAGCGCCTGGTGTTCGAGGATGTGGTGGTCCGCTACTGGGAGCAGCCCGAGGTCCTGGCCGAGCTCAATCCCTCGGGCCTGACCCCGGTGCTGGTGGAGACCTCGCCCGAGGGCCGGCTGGTCCTGTGCGAGAGCCGGGCCATCCTCGACCATCTGGAAGAACGCTATCCCGAGCCGCCGCTGCTGGGGCGCGAGGCCGCCGACCGGGCCGAAGCGCGCCGCCTGCTGCAATGGTTCGACCGCAAGTTCGACTACGAGGTGGGCTCCTTCCTGCTGCACGAGAAGATGGAGAAGCGGCTGCTGCGCATGGGCGCCCCGGATCTGGCGGCCCTGCGGCGGGGACGCGAGGCTTTGCGCCACCACCTGGCCTATCTCGCCCACCTGCTGGCCGAGCGCGACTGGCTGGCCGGCCGGCGGCTGAGCCTGGCCGATTTCGCAGGCGCGGCGCACCTGTCGGTGATCGACTATTTCGGCGATGTGCCCTGGCGCGACTTCTCCACCGTCAAGACGTGGTACATGACGGTGAAGTCCCGGCCGGCCTTCCGCCCGCTGCTCGCCGACCGATGGCCGGGGCTCGCGCCCGCGGCCCATTATGACGACCTCGACTTCTGACCCGACGCCCGCCTCGACCAAGGTCTCGCCCGAGACATTGATCCGCCAGGAGGCCCTGCGCCTGGGCTTCGATGACTGCCGCCTGGCCCGCGCGGACCAGCCCTGGGCGGCGGGCGAGCGTCTGTTCGACTTCATCGCCAAGGGCCGGCACGGCCAGATGAGCTGGATGGAGACCACCGCAGAACGCCGCGCCCACCCCCAGGCCATGTGGCCCGGCGCCCGCTCGGCCGTCCTCCTGGGGATGAACTACGGCCCCGATCACGACCCCCGGGCCGTGCTCGACCATCCCGACCGGGGCGCGATCTCGGTCTACGCCCAGGGGTCGGACTATCACGAGGTGATCAAGAAGCGGCTGAAGCAACTGGCCGGCTGGATGGTCCAGCGGTTCGGCGGCGAGGTGAAGGTCTTCGTCGACACCGCCCCCCTGCTGGAAAAGCCCCTTGCCGAAGCCGCCGGCCTGGGCTGGCAGGGCAAGCACACCAATCTGGTCTCGCGTCAGTTCGGCTCGTGGCTGTTCATCGGCTCGGTCCTGACCTCCCTGGATCTCGCCGCCGACCCGCCAGGCGAGGACGCCTGCGGATCCTGCCGCGCCTGCCAGGACGCCTGCCCCACCCAGGCCTTTCCCGCCCCCTATCAGCTCGATGCCCGGCGCTGCATCTCCTATCTGACCATCGAGCTGTCCGGTCCCATCCCGCAGGCGTTCCGCCAGGCCCTGGGCAACCGCATCTATGGCTGCGACGACTGCCTGGCCGTCTGCCCCTGGAACAAGTTCGCCCAGAGCGGCCGCGAGGCGAAGCTGGCCGCCCGCGAGGCGCTCAAGGCGCCGCGCCTGGCCGACCTGGCGGCCCTGGACGATGCGGGCTTCCGCGCCCTCTTCACCCAGAGCCCGGTCAAGCGCCTGGGGCGTGACCGGTTCGTGCGCAACGTGCTCTACGCCGTCGGCAACAGCGCCGATCCCCAGATGGCCCCGGTGGCGCGCCAGCGGCTGGAGGACTCAGCCCCCGTGGTCCGCGGCGCCGCGGTCTGGGCGCTGTCGCAGCTCGTTTCCCCCGAGGCCTTCGCCGCCGAGCGGAGCCGCGCCCTGGCCGTCGAGACCGACCCCCAGGTGCGCGCCGAGTGGGACGCGGCGGCCCTCTGAACGGTCCTCTGACCGGCCCTGTCGCCGGAGCCCCTGCGGGCGGCCTTAATCGGCATAGACGGCGGGGCGCTTCTCCACATTGGACATCACCGCCTCCTTCTGGTTCGGCGTGCCGATCACCGCCCCCTGCTCGGCGCTCTCGGCCAGCAGGATCTGGTGCTGGTCGACCGGGGTTTCGGCGAGCTCAATGAGCCGCTTGGCGCCCCGGATGGCGTCGGGGCTCTTGCCGGCGATCTCGTGGGCGAGCGCCAGGGCCTCGGCCCGGGGATCGGCGCAGACCCGGGTGGCGAAGCCCAGGCGCAGGGCCTCCTCGCCATCGAAGATGCGCCCCGAATAGGTCAGCTCGCGGATGACGTCGCCGCGAGCCAGGTGACGCATGAGCACCAGCCCGCCCATGTCGGGCACCAGCCCCCACTTGATCTCCATCACCGCCATGCGGGCGTCGGGGGTGACGAAGCGCATGTCCGGGGCCAGGGCCAGCTGGAAACCGCCGCCGAAGGCCACGCCGTGGATGGCGGCGATCACCGGCACGGGCTGTTCGCGCCAGACCATGACGGCATGCTGGGCGCGGTTGGAGCCGCCGGGCGTCCGCTGCGGGGTCAGCAGGGACGGGCCATCGGCGGTGTTGGGGCGGCGCTCGCCCGAGGCCATGGCCGCGAACGAGCCCATGTCCAGCCCGGCGCAGAAGGCCCGACCCTCGCCGGAAAGCACCACCGCCCGGACGCCCGGCGTGGTCTTCAGCGCCTCGCCGGTCTCGATCAGGGCCGAGAACATGGCGTCGTCCAGGGCGTTCATCTTGTCGGTGCGCACCAGGCGCACATCGGCCACCCCGCCCGAGATCTCCACCTTGACCCGATCGCTCATCTCCGTCCTCCCGTCTGGCCCGGCTGCGCGCCGGTGTTCGGGGCGAAGACTGTCACGGATCAACCGCCGGGGCGATGGCGGATGAGCGCCTCCTGGGCGGCCGAGGCCACCAGCCGGCCCTGGCGATCGAAGATGGAACCGCGGTTGAAGCCCCGTCCGCCAGACGCCGAGGGGCTGTCCTCCACATACAGATGCCAGTCGGAGAAGTCGCTGGGCCGGTGGAACCACAGGGCGTGGTCCAGGCTCGCCACCTGCAGTTCGCCGTGGGGGACAGGATGGGGCCGCAGGCTGGCGTCCAGCAGGCTCATGTCCGAGCCATAGGCCAGGGCGCACTGATTGACCGCCACGTCGGGTCCCACCGACTGGCGGGCCTTGAACCAGACATTGTAGAGCGGGGCCATCGGCTCGGTCTGGCCATGGCGCTGGGGATCGATGGGGCGCACCTCCACCGGCCACTCCCGGTCGCGGGGGGGCAGGCCGTCGGCCTCGCGCAGCTGCTCCTCGTTGAGCAGCGCCTCCGGCGGCGGGACGTCGGGGGCGCGGTCCTGATGCTCGAAGCCGGCCTCCGGGACCTGGAAGGAGGCGGCGAGATTGAAGATCTGCTTGCCGTTCTGGATGGCCACCACCCGGCGCACCGAAAAGGTGCCGCCGTCCCGCGCCCGGTCCACCTGGAAGAGGATGGGAACGGAGGGATCGCCCGGCCGGATGAAATAGGCGTGCATGGAGTGGCAGAGCCGCCCCTCGATGGTGCGATAGGCCGCCGTCAGCGCCTGGGCCACCACCTGGCCGCCATAGATGCGACGGCCGTCCCGGGCCGGGGTGAAGCCGCGATAGAGGTCCAGGTCGATCGGCTCAAGATTGAGGATCTCCACCAGTTCGTTGTCGGTTTCTGGGGTCGGGCGGGTCATCAGAAGCGGGCCTCCGGCATGTCCTTCAGGCGGGGCAGGACCTTGTCCTTGTCCGAGGTGACGGCCTCTTCGGCGGCCACCGGCCAGTCGATGGCCAGGTCTGGATCGTTCCACAGCACGCCGCCCTCGCACTCGGGGGCGTAGAGACCGTCCACCTTGTAGAAAAGCTCGGTGTCGTCGCTGAGCGTGCAATAGCCGTGGGCGAAGCCCCGGGGCACGAAGAGCTGCTCGCCCCGCTCGGCGGTGAGCCTCGCCCCCACCCAGGCGCCGAAGGTGGCCGAGCCCGGACGCACATCCACCGCCACGTCATAGATGGCGCCCTTAAGCACCCGCACCAGCTTGGCCTGGGGATGGGGGCCGGTCTGGAAGTGCAGGCCGCGCACCGTGCCCTTGCGGGCGTTGAAGGCCTGGTTGTCCTGCAGGAAGTCGCAGTCGAGACCGGCCGCCCCCAGGGTCCTGCGGCTCCAGGTCTCGGAGAACCAGCCCCGCGCATCGCCATGGCGCTTGGGCGTGATAAGCAGGACCTCAGGCAGGGCGAGGGGGGTGATTTCGGTCATGGAACTCGTCGTGGAACTTTGGAACGAGGCCCCCGCATGAACGAGGCGTCCGGCGATGGCAAGGCGCCCCCCGCGCTCAGCGTGGTCATCGTCGCCTATAACAGCGCCGCCAGCCTGCCCGCCTGCGTCCAGGCCCTGGCCGCCCAGACCTGGCGCGACTTCGAGCTGATCATCGTGGACAACGCCTCGCCCCAGGGGGAGGCCCAGGCCTGCGCCGCGGCCCACCCCTTCGCCCGGCTGGTGGAGGCCGGCGCGAATCTGGGCTTCGCCGCCGGGGTCAATCTGGGCGCGCGCACCGCCCTGGGGCGCTGGCTGGTGCTGCTCAATCCTGACGCCTATCCCGATCCCGACTGGCTGGAGGCGCTCGCGGGCGCCGCGGCGCGACATCCCAAGGTGGCCTCCTTCACCTCCCGCCAGGTGATGGCCGCCGACCGGCGCCTGCTGGACGGACTGGGAGATGTGATGTCGGCGCCGGCCATCCCCTACCGCGGCGGCTATCTCAACCCCGATCCGGGCGACACCGCCGAGGGCGAGGTCTTCTCCCCCTGCGGGGCGGCCATGATGGTGGACCGGCGGTTGTTCCTGACCCTGGGCGGGCTGGACGAGAGCTTCTTCTGCTATTGCGAGGATGTGGACTTCGGCTACCGCCTCCAACTGGCCGGTGAGCCCACCCTGCTGGTCCCCTCCGCCGTGGTGGCGCATGAGGGCTCGGCCACCTCCGGCGGACCCAAGTCGCAGTTCGCCGTCTTCCACGGGGTCCGCAACCGGTTCTGGGTGCTGATCAAGGACACCCCGGGGCTGTGGCTGCCGCTGGTCCTGCCCCTGCACCTGCTGGCGGTGGGCGTCATCGCCACCCGCAAGGAAGGCCGGCTGCAGGCGGCCATCACCTGGAAGGCCCTGAAGGCCGCCCTGGCGGGCCTGGGTCCGGTCTGGCGCGCCCGGCGTCAGGTGCAGGCTGGCCGGCGCGTGGGCGCGCTCGCCCTGGCCCGCCGCTGGACCTGGAATCCCCAGGACCTGCGGGGCCGCCGCCCGGTCATTCGCCCCTTGCGGCCCAGTCGACGAGGCGGCTCATAAAGGCCCCGCCCCGCTCCATCTGCGAAACCTCGACGAACTCATCGGGCTGATGGGCCTGGTCGATGGAGCCGGGGCCGCAGATCACGGTGGAGAATCCGGCCTCCTGGAACTGGCCCGCCTCGGCGGCGAAGGCCACCACCCGCGCCGGACCATTGTCCCCGGCCAGGCGGCGGGCGAAGGCCTCGGCCGCCCCGTCCTTTTCCGGCGCCAGCGGCGGGGTATGGGAGCGGCGCGTCACCGCCACCCCGGTGTGGGGGAACCGCGACTTCATGGCCAGGTCCGCCTGGCGCGCGGCCTCGAAGAAGGGTTCCAGCACCGCCATGGGGTCGAGCCCCGGCGGGCTGCGCAGGTCGAACAGGAAGACGCACTCCCGCGCGAGGATGTTCACCGCCGTGCCGCCCTGGACCTGGCCCACCGTGAGCGTGGCGTGGCCCGGCGTGAAGGGCGAGGCGGGATCGGCCTCCCGCTCCAGCCGCTCGGCCAGGTCGCACAGGACGCCCATCAGCCGGATGGCGACCATGTTGGCCGACAGGCCCAGCTGGGTCTGGCTGGAATGGGCCTCGTGTCCGGTGACCACGACGCGGAAGGTGGTGATGCCCTTGTGGCCGCTCACCGCCTCCATATTGGTGGGCTCGCCCACCACCACCAGGGCCGGGCGCGGCAGTTCGCTGGCGATGACCCTGATCATGTCCGGCGCGCCGAGGCAGCCCACCTCCTCGTCATAGGAGAAGGCCAGGTGCACCGGCTTCTGCGGCCGGGCGGCCGCAAGGTCTGGAACCGCCGCCAGGGCCAGCGCCAGGAAGCCCTTCATATCGCAGGTCCCGCGCCCATAGAGCCGGCCGTCCCGGGGGGTGACCTGAAAGGGGTCGCTGGTCCAGGGCTGGCCGTCCACGGGCACCACGTCGGTGTGGCCCGACAGGACGACGCCGCCGGGGATGGACGGCCCGATCGTGGCCATCAGATTGGCCTTGTCCCCCTCCCCGTTCGGAACCCGCCGGTGGGGCACGCCGTGGGTGTCGAGATAGGCCTCCACCCACGCCACGAGCGCGAGATTGGAGAGGCGCGAGGTGGTGTCGAAGGCCACCAGCCGCTCCAGAATGTCGAGGGCGCGGGCGGTGAGGTCGGGGGCGCTGGAAGGGGACATGGGACCAGCCTAGACCTTGCGACGCGCCGGCTCCAGCGCTCGCCGCCGCACCAATACCCCAGGCGCTCAGGCGCCGCGAAGTTCAGCTTCATTCGCCGTTAAGCGGCGCCGCTTAAGCTTAACACGTCTGAGGGGTAGCGGGCCGCCCGTGCGGCCGGAGTGCGGTGTCATGAGCGTGGGGGCCGAGCCGGGCTTTGTCGAGTTGGCGCGCCTGCGTCAGCGGGACGCCCGGATGATCCTGCCGCTGACCGCCCTGGCCGCCGTGGGCGCCCTGGCCTGGCTGCCCGGTCCCGTCGTCCTGACCTGGTTCGCCGTGAACCTCGCCTTCCGCCTGACGAGCGACCTTGTTTGCCGCGGCCTGTTGAGGCTTCCGGCGCCCGGGCGGCGGCATGAGATCGGGCTGGCGGCTTTCACCTTCGCCGGAACCGCCGCCTACGCCGCCCTGCCGGCCCTGTTCCTCATCCAGGGCGAACCCACCGCGCTGATCGCCGCCATGGCCATGTCGGCCGCCATCGCGCTCAGCGCCGGGTCGGAGCTGACCGCCTCGCGTCCCGTCGCGCTCGCCGCCCTGGGCGCCACGGCCGGCGCCCTGATCACGGGCCTCCTGTTCACCCCCGGCCACGACGGCCTGCCGGCCAGCGCCGCAGCCCTGATCGCGGTGACCGGCATGTTCGCCTATGTGCTGCAGGCGGCTTTCCACCGGGAGGCGGTGGAGCGCAGGCTCGCCCTGGCGCTCAGCCAGGCCCAGGCCCAGGAGGCCAAGGCCGATGCGGCCAACGCCGCCAAGAGCACCTTTCTGGCCACCATGAGCCACGAGATCCGCACCCCCCTGAACGGCGTGCTGGGCATGGCCCAGGTCATGGCCCGCGGCCCCCTCGATCCCATCCAGCAGCAGCGGCTGGAGGTGATCCGCCAGTCGGGCGAGGCCCTCACCGCCCTGCTCAACAATGTGCTGGACATCTCCAAGATCGAGGCCGGCCAGATGGAGCTGGAATCCATCCCCTTCGATCTGGCCGAACTGCTGAGCCATGCGCGCGCGGCCTTCCTGCCCCTGGCCGCGGAGAAGGGCCTGGACCTGAAGCTGGAGGTGGCGGCAGAGGCGCGCGCGACCGTCCAGGGCGACCCCACCCGGCTGCGCCAGGTGGTCTACAATCTCCTGTCCAACGCGGTGAAGTTCACCCCGGCCGGCGAGGTGCGGCTCAGCGCCGGGGCGGGGCCGAGGGGCCTGCGCCTGGTGGTGAGCGACACCGGCCCGGGCCTGGCGCCGGCCGATCAGGCCCGGCTCTTTCAGCGCTTCTCGCAGCTGGACGCCTCCACCACGCGCCGCCATGGCGGCAGCGGCCTTGGCCTGGCCATCGCCCGTCAGCTGTGCTGGCTCATGGGCGGCGATCTGCGCCTGGAAAGCGCGCCCGGCCAGGGGGCGAGCTTCATCGTCGAACTGCCCCTGCACCCTGTGCGCGAGCTCAAGGTCGAGGCTGCGCCCGCGGAGGCCCCTGTCGGCCCCGACCCCGCCGAGGGGGACGCGAGCGCGCCCTTGGCCGCCCTGCGGGTCCTGGCGGCCGAGGATAACCCGATCAATCAGAAGGTTCTGCGCGCCCTGCTGGCGCCCCTGGGCGTCGAGCCGCAGATCGTGGAGGACGGGGCTCAGGCCCTGGAGGCCTGGGCCGCCCAGCCCTGGGACCTGGTGCTCATGGACGTCCGCATGCCGGTGATGGACGGGCTTGAGGCCACGCGGCGGATCCGCGCCCGGGAACAGGCGGAGGGGCTGGCGCCCACGCCGATCATCGGCCTGTCGGCCGACGCCATGGCCCATCAGGTGGAGGCGCTCCTGGCCGCAGGAATGGACGCCCATGTGGCCAAGCCCATCGACGCCGCCCGCCTCTATGGCGTCCTTGAAAAAGTGGTCTGAGCCTCAGCCCTGCTGGACGCGGCCGGGCGCCGGCAGGACGTCGATCAGCTCGATACGGAAGATCAGCACGCTGTCGGGCGGGATCGGCCCCTGGCCGCGCTCGCCATAGCCCATCTCCGGCGGCACGGTGATCAGCCACTCGTCGCCGGGCCGCATGAGCTGGAGCACCTCGATCCAGGCCGGGATCAGGGCCTGCAGGGGCATGGCCGCGGGCACGCCGCGCTCATAGGAAGAATCGAACACCTCTCCGTCCACCAGGCGGCCCTCATAGTGGACCTTGACCTCGTCATGGGGGCCGGGCTTCAGCCCCTCGGCCGGGCCGGAGCGGACGATCTCGTACTGCACGCCCGAAGGCAGGGTGACGACCCCGTCCTTGCGGGCGTTCTTGGCCATGTGGGCCTTGGCCGCCTCCGCGCCTTCGCCGGCCTGCGAGCCGCCGCAGGCCGCAAGGCCGAGCACGAGGGCGAAGGCCAGGGCGGGGCCGAAGATCGGGCGGGTCATCATGGGGCGATCCTGAAGGGAGGTCAGACGGCCCGGGGCGGATAACCCCGCTCGCGCAGGGCGTCCATGATTTCCTGGGTGTGCTGGGCGTCGCGGGTCTCGATCATGATGTCGAACTCCGCCCCCTTGGCCGGCACGTCCAGCGCCAGGCGGTTGTGCGCCACCTCGATGATGTTGGCGCCCATCTGGCCGATGAGGGCCGAGACATTGGCCAGGAGGCCCGGCCGGTCGTCGCCGACGATGCGCAAGGAGACCAGGCGCTGGTCGCGGACCAGTTCGCGGGTGAGCACCGAGGCCAGAAGACGGGTGTCGATATTGCCGCCGGTGATGATCAGACCGGCCTTCTTGCCGCGGAACCGCTCCGGATAGGCCAGCAGGCCTGCGAGCGCGGCGGCGCCGGCGCCCTCGGCCACCGTCTTCTCCACATTGCAATAGAGGGCCACGGCGCGCTCGAAGAAGGGCTCCTCCACCAGGAGGACGTCATCGATCAAGGGACGGGCCACGCTGTAGCTGACATCGCCCACCTGCTTGACCGCGATGCCTTCGGCGATGGTCGCCCCGCCGGTTCCGCCGGCCCCGTTCACCCCGCGCATCCGGGCGGTGAAGGAGGGGTACATGGCTGGCTCCAGCCCCACCACCTGGATGTCGGACTTCAGGTGCTTGGCCGCCGTGGCGCAGCCGGCGATCAGCCCGCCGCCGCCGATGGGGATGGGCAGCACGTCCAGATCAGGGACGTCCTCCAGCATTTCCAGGGCCACCGTGCCCTGGCCGGCCATGACGTCCAGATCGTTGAACGGGTGGACGAAGACCAGGTCGCGGTCCTCGCACACCTTGCGCGCATGGGCCGAGGCGTCGTCATAGCCCTCGCCCTCCAGCACCACCTCGGCGCCGAAGGCGCGGGTCTGCTGCACCTTCACGAAGGGGGTGGACCTGGGCATGACGATGGTCACCGGAATGCCCAGCCGCGCGGCGTGATAGGCCAGGCCCTGGCTGTGATTGCCCGCCGAGGCGGCGATGACCCCGCGGCCCTTTTCGGCGTCGGTCAGCTGCATCAGCTTGTTGAGCGCCCCGCGCTCCTTGTAGGCGGCGGTGAACTGCTGGTTCTCGAACTTCACCCAGACCTCGGCGCCGGTGATGTCCGACAGGGTCTTCGACAGGCGGCAGGGCGTGCGCTCCACATGGCCTTTCAGCCGGTCGGCCGCGGCGCGGATGTCGTCGATGGATAGGCTCATGAGGCGGGGTCTGTCCGGGGAGGCCGCCAGCGGATCGGCGGAAAGGGGCGCAACCTATCCTTCGCCGCCGGGGCGGGCAATGTCAGGCCGAGCGCAGGCCGCGCAGGCGATCCATGCGCCGCATGGCCTTGGCCGGCAGCTGCGACACCCCGCCCAGCGGCAGGGCCTCGGCGGCGTGGCGCAGGCCATAGGCGGCCTGGCGCAGCAGGGTGGCGGGGGAGCGGACCCCGACGAAGCCGTGGGCCACCTCCACCTGGGTGTTGGAAAGCTCGCGCTTGAACCGGTAGTCGCCGGTTCCGAGATCCAGCCGGTGATAGGGCGTGGTCTCCATCCAGCGCAGGATGTCCTGGAAGAGCAGCAGGCCGGGGGAATAGCGCTCGAACTCGGCCTCGTGGGCGATCATCCAGGCGTGGATGGCGCCGCCGCCGCGCAGATGCAGATGAACCGCCGCCAGCCGCCCGCCGATATGCAGGGTGAAGAGCGCCCCGCCGAAGTCCGGATCGCGGCTGGCGAACAGGTCGCGGAACAGGCGCTGGGTCCAGCCCGGCGCGAAGATGTCGAACTGCCCGGTGGCGCGCAGCTGGGCGCGCTTCCACGCCACCAGCTGGTCGAAGTCGGCGCCGGCCCGCGAGAAGGGGGTGAAGACCACCGGCCCGGCCTCGCGCTCGACCTTGCGGCGCTTCTTGTCGCAATCCTTGAGGAGGCCGACGCCGGCGGCGCGGCGCTCGGCGGCATAGGCCTCATAGCCGTGGGCCAGGCTCACCACCTGCGAGCGGTCGGAGCCGCGGCCGAAGGCGGCGAAGGGCTGGGAGGCGGCCAGCATGTGGCAGAAGTCCAGGCGCTGCACCCCCAGGGCGGCCACCAGGTCACGGGCGGAAATCTCCAGCCCCGGCGCGGCCACCAGGCCCTGATAGTCGCAGAGCGGCGCGCCGGCGGGCAGGGCCGTGAGGCCGGCGACCTGGACGGGCAGAAAGGCGACATCGGCCTCGCCCTGGCGGACCACCGCCACACGCACGCCCCGGTCGTCGCCGGCGGCGCGGCCCTGGGCCCGCTCCACCGCCCGCGCCCAGTGGGGCGACAGGAAGGGGCTGTCGAAGTCCGGTCCCTGGGCGGCTTGGAGCGCCGACCACCGGGCGAGCCTGGCCGGCGTCAGGTCCTGGGGACGGACCACCTCGATCTGCAGGCCGGACATGAAGGCGATACTCGACGGGGTTGAGATGGGCCCAACCTACGCCTCAAGAGTTTCCGGCTGGTTGCCAGCCGGCGTCGCACCGAACGCCGGACGCGCGCCTCAGCCGCCGCGGGTGGCCCAGTCGGCGTCGAATTCCGAGACCAGATGGCCCGGCGCCACCTCGCTCAGCTGGGGCACATAGATGGGCGCGGTCGGATCAAGGGTCAGGCGCGAGGGCAGGAAACGCAGGGACGCCCGGGGATCCATGGGGCTGGGCGGCTCGCCGGTAAGCTTGAGGCGCTGGCGGCTGCGCTCCCGGTCCGGATCGGGGATGGGGGCCGCCGACAACAGGGCCTGGGTGTAGGGGTGCTGCGGGTCGGCATAGAGGCGGTCGCGCTCGGCCAGCTCCATGACCCGTCCCAGATAGAGCACCATGACCCGGTGGCTGATCTCGCGCACCACGGCCAGGTCGTGGCTGATGAAGATCATGGCCAGGCCCATCTCCTTCTGCAGCTCGATCAGCAGGTCGATGATCTGGGCGCGGATGGACACGTCCAGGGCCGAGACCGCCTCGTCGCAGATCACCAGGCTGGGCTTCAGGATCATGGCTCGGGCGATGCCCACCCGCTGGTTCTGGCCGCCGGACAGTTCGTGCGGATAGCGGTTGATCAGATCCGGGGCCAGGCCGGCCCGGGCCATCATGGCCGCCACCTCGGCGTCGCGCTCATCGCGGCTGAGGTTCGGTCGGAAGATCTTCAGGGGCTCGGCGATGGAATCGCCGATGGTCATGCGGGGATCGAGGCTGGCCAGGGGATCCTGGAAGACGATCTGCATGTCCTTGCGCGCCGCGCGCAGGGCCTCGCGCTCGGCCTGGGTGATGTCGCGGCCCATGAGGGTCACGGCGCCGTCCGTGGGCTTGATCAGGTTGAGCACGGCCCGCGACAGGGTGGACTTGCCGCACCCGCTCTCGCCCACCACGCCCAGGGTCTCACCCCGACGCACCTGGAAGGAGACCCCGTCCACCGCGCGAAGCTGCCGCTCGCCGCCCAGCAGGCCCTGGCGGATGGGGAACCAGACCCGCATGTCCTTGGCCTCCACCACCACCGGCGCGTCGGCCGGGACCTGTGCGATCATCGGCCGCCCGCCCCGGTCGGCCCGGTCCAGGCGCGGGATCGCATCCAGCAGGTTGCGGGTATAGGCGGTCTTGGGGGCGGAGAAGATGTCCCGCACGGGACCCTCCTCCACGTACTGGCCGTCCTTCATCACGCAGACCCGGTCGGCCAGTCGGGCGATGACCCCCATGTCGTGGGTGATCAGCACCATGGCCGTGCCCGTCTCGCGCCCCAGCTCCGCCATCAGGTCGAGGATCTCGGCCTGCACGGTGACGTCCAGGGCGGTGGTGGGCTCATCAGCGATCAGCAGTTCGGGGCCGCCGGCCATGGCCTGGGCGATCATCACCCGCTGGCGCATGCCCCCCGACAGTTCGTGGGGAAATTGCTTCAGCCGGCGGGCGGCGTCGGGGATGCGGACCTTTTCCAGCCATTCCCTGGCCCGCTTCATGGCCTCTGCGCCCGACAGGCCAAGATGCAGGCGCAAGGGCTCGGCGATCTGCTCGCCGATCTTCACGTGAGGGGTGAGCGCGGTCAGCGGGTCCTGGAAGATCATGGTCATCTTCGAGCCGCGGATGCGGTTCAGCGCCCGCGGCTTCAGGCCCAGGATCTCCTCGCCCTGGAACCGGACGGAGCCCGTGGCCCGGCCGTTCTGGGCCAGCAGACCCATGACCGTCATGAAGGTCTGGCTCTTGCCCGAGCCGCTCTCCCCCACCACGCCCAGGGTCTCGCCCCGGGCCACCTGCAGGCTGACCCCGCGCACGGCGGCCACCGGCCCGTCATGGGTGTCGAAGGTGACCTTCAGATCGTCGATCGCCAGGACGGGGGCGGCGGCTGGGGAAAGGGTCAAGGGCGAACTCCGGATGTTGCGGCAAGACCATAGACCGCAGGGGCCGCCTTGTGAAACAACCGCGCCGCCAAACGCCGCGCAAGAGCCAGACCATGCCCGAATTCGTCGAAAGGCCGATGCGACCCGCCCTGTTCCTGGACCGGGACGGGGTGCTGAACATCGACCACGGCTATGTCTCCCGCTGGGAGGACTTCGCCTGGGTGGACGGCGCCCGCGAGGTGGTGGCGGCCTTCAACCGGGCCGGCTGGTGGGTCTTCGTGGTCACCAACCAGTCGGGGATCGGTCGGGGCTACTATACCGAAGACGACATGCACGCCCTGCACGCCCGCATGGGTGAGGACCTGGCGCGGGACGGGGCGCGGATCGACGCCTTCTACTGGTGCCCGCACCATCCGGACGCCGCCGAAGCGCGCTATCGCCACCCCGACCCGCCTGACCGCAAGCCCAATCCCGGCATGCTGCTCCGCGCCATGGCCGAATGGCCCGTGGACCGGGCGGCCTCGCTCATGATCGGCGACAAGGCGGGCGACATGCAGGCCGCCGCCGCCGCCGGCGTCCAGGGCGTCCTGTTCGAGGGCGGGGACCTGCGGGTCTTCCTCAAGGCCCAGGGCCTGCTGCCCTAGCTACTCCGGCGAAGTGCGCGCCCGGACCTCGGCGAAGACCTCTTCGGTCTGTTCGCCCAGGCGCGGGGGGTGGCGACGGATGTTGGACGGCGTCTTCTCGAACTTCACCGGCGGGCGGATGGCCTTGTAGGGGCCGAGGTGCGGATGGTCGTAGCGCTCGAAGAGGCCGACGGCGGCCAGGTGCGGATCGGCCTCCAGGTCTTCAAAGCGGTTGGTCTTCTGCACCGGGATGGACAGGCCCTTGAGCAGGTCCAGCCATTCGGCGGTGGTCTTGGTGGCGGTCACCTCCTCCACCAGGCCGTAAAGCTCGCGGGTGTGCTTGGCGCGCTGGGCGTAATCGGAGAAGCGCGGGTCCTTGGCCACGGTCTCGCCCCAGCCGGCCACGGCGAAGAACTGGTCCCACTGCCTGTCGGTATAGGGCAGCAGGCCGATATAGCCGTCCTGGGTGCGGAAGGGCTTGCGGTTGGGATTGGTCACCCGCTGGTAGGACCACTGGCCGGTGGGCGGCTCATAGGCGTGGTCATAGAGGTTCTCCACCAGGTTGAAGCTGGTGACGCATTCCAGCATCGGCACCTCGACGAACTGGCCTTCCCCGGTGCGCTGGCGATGGAAGAGGGCGGCGGTCACCGCCTGGGCCATGAAGAGGCCCGAGACCTTGTCGGCCACCAGGGTCGGCAGGATGCGCGGAACCTCGTTCCCATCGGTGCGCGGCAGGAGATCGGCGAGCCCTGAGGCCGACTGAATCAGGTCGTCATAGGCCGGCTCTCCGGCATAGGGCCCCTCCGCGCCATAGCCCGCGGCATGGACATAGACGATATCGGGCCGGATCTTCTTCACCGCCTCATAGTCCAGGCCCAGGCGCTTGAGCCCCTCGTAGCGGATGGAGGCGGCGAAGACGTCGCAGGTGGCGATGAGCGCTTCCAGGGCCGGGCGCAGGGCGCCGTCGCGCAGGTCCACCAGGACGGAGCGCTTGTTGCGGTTGATGGTCAGGAAGATGGGGCCCAGGTCCCGCGGGGCGCCTTCGGGCACATGGCCCGCCCAGCGCATGATGTCGCCCCCGTCGCCGCGGCCCGAGCCGGGGTCCTCCAGCTTGATCACATCGGCTCCCTGGTCCCCCAGAATCTGGGTGGCGTAGGCGCCGAAGACCACGCTGGTCAGGTCCAGGATGCGCAGGCCCTTGAGCGGGCCGGTGGCCTCCGCCGCCAGTTGCTTGCCTTCCGCCACGGCGATCCTCCCTTATGGTTCTCGCCGGTGTTTATGCTGCGCCGGAGAGATCGCGCCAAGCGACGAGACCGCATGACGTAGAGGGAGGAGGCCATGGAATTTCAGCTGTCCGACGAGCACAGGATGCTCAAGGAGCTGACCGCCCGGTTCGTCCGCGACGAGCTGACGCCGCTGGAGGCCGGGGTCCTGGCCCGGGAGGCCGAGGGCAAGGGTCTCTACCTGGCCCCCGAAGAGCAGGCCCGCCTCGACGAGGTCTCCAAATCGCTCGGCCTGTGGGGCCTCGACGCGCCGGAGGATGTGGGCGGGTCGAACCTGCCCTATGTGGCCATGGTGGGGGTGGGCGAGGAGATGGGCCGCACCATCGTCCCCTACACCCTGCCGCCCGACAGCCCGAACCTGCGCATGCTGATGGCCACGGTGAACGAGCGCCAGCGCGAGGCCTATCTGGCGCCCTATGTGCGCGGCGAGACCGTCTCGGCCATCGGCATTTCAGAGCCCGGCGCCGGCGCCGATCCGGCGGCCATGACCACCAAGGCCGTCCGCGACGGGGACGACTGGATCATCAACGGCCGCAAGATCTGGATCACCCGGGCCGCCGACGCCGACTTCACCATACTGATGGCCGTGACCGACACCGAGAAGAAGGCCCGCGGCGGCGTCTCCGCCTTCCTGGTGGATCGCGACGCGCCGGGCTTCAACGTCCTGCGGCGCATCCCGATGATCGGCGGGCAATACACCTATGAGGTGGTCCTGGAGGACTGCCGGGTGGAAGGCTGGAAGCTGCTGGGCCAGGAGGGCGCGGGCTTCGCCCCCATGCAGATCCGGCTGGGCACGCGACGCATCGAAATGGCCGCCTGGTCCATCGGCATGGCCCAGCGGGCGCTGGACATGATGGTCGAATACGCGCCCCAGCGGTCCACCTTCGGCGCGCCGCTGTCGGAGCGCCAGGCCATTCAGTGGTGGGTGGCCGATGCGGCGACCCGCATCCATGCGGCCCGGCTGATGACCTATGACTGCGCCTGGAAGCTGGACCAGGGCCGCGACACCCGGGTGGAGATCTCCATGATCAAGGCCTACGCCACGGAAATGGCATGGGAGGTGGTGGACCACGCCATGCAGACCTTTGGCGCCATGGGCATGACCAAGGAGCTGCCCCTGCAGCTCATGGCCTCGCGCCTGCGCACCATGCGCATCTATGACGGCCCCACCGAAGTCCATAAGTGGGTGGTGGCCCGCAATCTTCTGGGAACCCGCAAATGAGCAGCAAGGCCGACCATCTCGTCATCAGCGTCCAGGACCATGTGGCCCAGCTGATCTTTCACAGGCCGCCGGCCAACCATGTCTCGGTGGAGCTGGTCAGCGACATCGCCGACACCCTGCTGGCCTTTGATCGCGACCCGGCGGTGCGCGCCACCGTGCTGGCCAGCGAGGGCAAGCCCTTCTGCGCCGGCGCCGACCTCGCCTCGCCCACCGGCATCGGCGGGGCGGGCATGGGCGGAGTCTCGGAGCTCTATGATCAGGCCGTACGGCTGTTCTCGGTGGAAAAGCCGGTCGTCGCCGCCGTCCAGGGGGCGGCGGTGGGGGCGGGCCTGGGCCTGGCCCTGGTGGCCGACTTCCGGGTGGCCTCGCCCGAGGCGCGGTTCTCGGCCAATTTCGTCAAGCTGGGCTTCCATCCGGGCTTCGGCCTCACCCACACCCTGCCGCGGGTGGTGGGCGCCCAGCGGGCCGATCTGATGTTCCTCACCGGGCGTCGCATCCGCGCCGACGAGGCCCTGGCCTGGGGCCTGGTGGACCAGCTGGTCCCCCATGAGGAGCTGCGCCAGTCGGCCTTCGCGCTGGCCGCCGAACTGGCGGAGAACGCCCCCCTGGCGGTGGTCGCCACCCGCAGGACCACGCGGGCGGCGCTCGCCCAGGCGGTGCGCGCGGCCACCGCCCACGAGCACGAACAGCAGACCCTTCTGCGGGCCACCGAGGACTTCGCCGAAGGGGTGCGCGCGGTGAACGAGCGCCGCCCGGGACAGTTCAAGGGGCGGTGAAGTCGAGCCCCGCCGCCTCATGCGCAGGCGCCAGCGCAGCGCGCCTCGAAGCCCGCTGCGCGCCTCGCCCCGTCAGGTGACCGGGAAGCCCTTGTTCCGCAGATAGGCGCCCACATCGGCGTCGCGGCCCCGGAAGGCCCGGTAGGCTTGCGTCTGGTCCACCGTGTCGCCCACCGACAGGACGTGGGCGATGAGGCGCTGAGCCACGGCCTGGTCGTACATGCCGCCCGGCGCCTCCATGAAGGCCTCGGTGGCGTCCTGCGACAGCACCTCGGCCCAGAGGTAGGAATAATAGCCCGCCGAATAGCCGTCCGAGGAGAAGATGTGGGCGAACTGCGGCGTGCGGTGGCGCATGGGCAGCTCGGCGGGCATGCCGAGCTTGGCCAGCTCCTCGCGCTCGAAGGCGTCGGGATCGATATCGGCGTCGCCGGCCAGGTGCAGCTTCATGTCGATCAGGGCCGAGGCCATGAACTCGGTCACCTCGAAGCCCTGGCGGAAGGTCGAGGCGCGCTCGATCTTGTCCGACAGCTCCTGGGGCATGGGCTCGCCGGTCACATGGTGCAGGGCGAAGCGGTTCAGCACCTGGCGGGTGGGCAGCCAGGCCTCGAGCACCTGGCTCGGGAACTCCACATAGTCCCGCGGCACCCGGGTGCCCGACAGGCTGGGATAGGTGACGTTGGACAAAAGCCCGTGGATGGCGTGGCCGAACTCGTGGAACAGGGTGGTGGCGTCGTCCCAGGAGATCAGCACCGGCTGGCCCGGCGCGCCCTTCACGAAGTTGGAGTTGTTGGAGACGATGGGGGTGATGGTCTGATCCATCCTCTGCTGGCTGCGATAGGCGTTCATCCAGGCGCCCGACCGCTTGCCCGCCCGGGCATAGGGGTCGAAGTAGAACAGGCCCAGATGTTCGCCCCCGCGGCGGACCTCCCAGACGCGCACGTCGGGGTGATAGACCGGCAGGCCGGTGACCGGCTGGAAGTCCATGCCGAACACGTCGCTGGCGACCCAGAACATGCCGTCCACCAGCTTGTCGAGCTGCAGATAGGCCTTCACCTCGTTCATATCGAGGTCGTAGCGGGCCGCCCGCACCTTCTCGGCATAGAAGCGATAGTCCCAGGGCTCGATCTTGACCCCGCCCTTCTCGGCGTCGGCGATGGCCTGCATCTCGGCCACCTCTTCGGCCACCCGGGCGGTGGCCGCCGGCCAGACGCGCAGCATCAGCTCCATGGCCGCCTCGGGCGTCTTGGCCATGGCGTCTTCCAGGCGCCAGTGGGCGTGGGTCTCATAGCCCAGCAGCTTGGCCCGCTCGGCGCGAAGCTTCAGGATCGTCTGGATGACGCCGTTATTGTCATGGGCGTCGCCATTGTCGCCGCGGCTGTAATAGGTCCGCCAGACCTTTTCCCGCAGGTCCCGCCGCTCCGAATAGGTCAGGAAGGGATCCATGGAGGACCGGGTGTTGAGGATGGCGAACTCGCCTGGACGGCCCCGCTCCTCGGCGGCGGCGGCGGCGGCGGCGCGGACATCGGCGGGCAGGCCGCGCAGTTCGGCCTCGGTCTTCAGATAGAGGACGTAGTTGGTTTCATCGGCCAGCAGGTTCTGGCTGAAGGTGGTGAAGGCCTGGGCCAGTTCGCCGTTGATCTGGGCCACCCGGGCCTTGGCGGCGGGGTCAAGCTTGGCGCCGGCGCGGACGAAGCGGTTCCAGTAGCGCCAGGTCAGCCGCGACTGCTCGGGCGTCAGGCCGGCGGCCTCGCGGCCCTCATAGACGGCCTCGATGCGCTGGAAGAGCCGGGCGTTCTGCAGGATGGCGTCCCCATGGGCGGCCAGCTTGGGCGCCATGGCCGTCTCGACAGCGCGCATCTCCGGCGTGGAGAGGGTGCCGCCCCAGATGCCGTAATAGGTGGTGACCCGGTCCAGGGCCTGGCCCGAGCGTTCCAGGGCCGCGATGGTGTTGTCGAAGGTCGGCGCGGCGCGATTGTCGGCGATGGCCGCCACCTCGCGCAGCTCCTCGGCCATGGCCGCCTCCAGCGCCGGGGCGAACTCGGCCACCTGCACCTTGTCGAAGGCGGGTACGCCGCCATAGGGGCCGGTCCAGGGCGCCAGCAGGGGGGCGCCGGTGGCGGCCAGGGCGGGAAGCGGCAGGGTCGCAGCGCCGAGGGCGGCGGTGGAAACGACCATGAACATGCGCCGGTCCATGAAAACTCCGAGGCTTGAAAGGGATTTGGCGGCGACCTTAGTCATTCCCGGCGCCACGTCACATGACAGGGTTGTAATGTTACGTCGGCCCCAGGTCCATCAGCCTGCGCCATCCCCCCTGGCCTCAGGGACGGACGAGGGCTAATCCCCCTCCATGGCCATCGGCGTCTTTGATTCCGGAGTGGGCGGCCTGACCGTCCACCGCAAGCTGGTCGAGCGCTTTCCCAGCGCCGACCTCGTCTATCTGGCCGACCAGGCCAACGCCCCCTATGGCGGCCGGCCGGGCGAGGAGATCGTGGAGCTGACCCGGGCCGGGTGCGAGCGGCTGTTCGCCGCCGGCTGCGACCTAGTCGTGCTGGCCTGCAACACCGCCTCGGCCATCGCCCTGCGACGCCTGCAGCAGACCTGGCTGCCGGTCCGCCGGCAGGAGCTGGGCCGTCCGGTGAACGTGCTGGGGCTGATCGTGCCCACCATCGAGGCGGCCACGGGCCTTCCCTGGGAGCATGAGGCCGAACGGCGCGGCGACAAGGTGGAGAAGCTGGACGTGCTGGCGGTGTTCGCCACCCCGGCCACGGCGCTCAGCCGCGTCTATGAGATCGAGATCGACAAGCGCCGCCAGGACGTGGCCGTCTTCGTCGAGCCCTGCCCCGATCTCGCCCGGATGATCGAGACCAACGCCGGGGCGGTGCAGTTGGCCGCCGAGGTGGAGAAGCATGTGGCCCAGATCACCGCGCGGATCGGACGGGCCCCCGACCGGGCCATTCTCGGCTGCACCCACTACGAGATCATCGCCGATATCTTCCGCGCCGCCCTGCGGCCGGGCACGCCGCTGATCCACCAGCCCGACGCCACCGCCCAGGCCTTGGCCGCCTATCTGGAGCGCCACCCGGAATATGACCCGGGCGCCGGCGGCGGTCGGCTGTTCCTGACCACCGGCCGTCCCGGCGCTCAACACGACCTGGTGGAGACCTTCTGGGAAGCGCCCCTGCGGTTCGACCCAGCCTAAGCAAAAGGCGGCCAAGGGGTATCGGCCCGGACACGCGCGGGGATGGGGGGACGCGGCGCCTCCGAGCCTTGCGGCGGGCCGTGGGAGAGCGCCCGCCTGTGACCGCGATACGGTCGCGAAAGACCAGGGTCCAATCGATAATAATTGAAACTTCTATAGGCGCAAACTATGTTCGCCCCATGCTGCCCACCATCCGCCAACTCCAGTACCTCAAGCTCCTGGCCGAGCACGGCGCTTTCGGGCGCGCCGCCGAGGCCGCCCATGTGACCCAACCCACCCTGTCGGCGGGGATCCAGGAGCTGGAGAAGACTCTGGGCGCTCCGGTGGTGGACCGGGCCCGCACCGGGGTGATCCTCACCGAGGTGGGCGAGGCGGCCCTGCGCCGGGCGGGCGTCATCCTCAATGAGGCCGAGGAGATGGTCCAGGAAGCCCACCGGGCCGGCCAGCCCCTGACCGGCCGCTTCCGCCTGGGGGTGATCCCCACCATCGCCCCCTTCCTGTTGCCCCGGGCCCTGCCGGCCCTGCGCCAGCGCTATCCGGCCCTGCGGCTCTTCCTGCGGGAGGACCAGACCCAGCGGCTGATCGCGGGCCTGAAGGCCGGCCACCTGGACGCGGCCCTTATCGCCCTGCCCTATGACACCTCGGGCCTGGACTACGCCCATGTGGCCGATGACGAGCTGGTGGCCGCCCTGCCGGCCAATCATCCGCTGACCCAGATGAGCGCCACGCCCCCCGATGAGCTGACCAGCGAGGAGCTGATCCTGCTGGAGGACGGCCACTGCCTGCGCGAACACGCCCTGGCCGCCTGCGGCCTGAAGCCTCCGCGCCTGTCGGCCGATGACAGCGGCGGCTTTGCGGCCACCTCCCTGCCGACCCTGGTTCAGATGGTGGGGTCGGGCCTGGGAGTCACCTTCCTGCCGGCCATGGCGGTGGAGGCGGGGCTGACCGACCAGGTGGCCGTCGCCATCCGCCCCCTGGCCACCGCCCATCCCAGCCGCGAGATCGTCGTGGTCTGGCGCGCCGGCTCCAGCCGGGCGGCCGAGGGGCGGCTCCTGGCCGACATCATGCGCGCCATGCTGGCCCAGACGCACCTGGCCTAAATCCCGCCCGCTCTTGACGCCGGCCGCTTTCGATATATCTATTGTTTCGACATATCGAAATAGGATCGAAACATGCATCGACACTTTGGATGGCACGACCATCGCCGGGGCAGCCGGCACGGCTTTGGCGGCATGGGCGGCGGCCGGGGCCGGGGCGGCCCGCGCCTGGGCCGCTTCCTGGAGCACGGGGACCTGCGCTTCGTGCTGCTGGCCCTGATCGAAGAGGCGCCGGCCCATGGCTATGAGCTGATCCGCACGCTCGAGGCGCGCTCCGGCGGGGTCTATCGGCCGAGCCCCGGCGTCATCTATCCCACCCTGTCCCTGCTGGAGGACGAGGGGTTCGTGGTCCAGGCCCAGGGCCAGGGCGCGCGCAAGCTCTATGAAATCACCCCCGAAGGCCGCCAGGCCCTGGAGCCCCAGCGCCCCGCCGTGGCCGCGGTCTTCGCCCGCATGGGCGAGGGCGGCGACGACGCCGGCCGCTACCGGATCCGCCGGGCCATGGAGAATGTGAAGACCGCCCTGAAGCTGCGCGCCGCCCGCGGCCTCGATGAGGCCCAGACCGAGGCGATCTGCGCCATTCTGGACGAGGCCGCCGGCCGCATCGAAAAGGTGGCGCCATGAGCCCCGGCGCCGCCCGCTCGCAGGCCAGCGTGGTCACCGCCCACGCCCGTCGCTACATGATCCAGCTCTGCAAGCACTTCGGGCACAAGGTCCAGGCGCGGTTCGACGACGAGACCGGCGAGATCGCCTTCGACGGGGGCGTCTGCCGCCTGGGCGCCGGCCCCGTGGCCCTGGACCTGGAGATCGAGGCGGCCGGCGCCGAGCTGCGGGCCAGGCTCGAAGGGGTGATCGACAGCCACCTCAGGCGATTCGCCTTCCGCGAGCCCGACCTGTCGGTCAACTGGCGACCCGCAGCCTAATCCCTTAGCACCACCACCCCGTCGGCGTCGGCGAACAGCCGATCGCCCGGCCGGAAGATGACGCCGCCGAAGGCCACGGGAACGTCGATCTCCCCCAGGTCGCGGCGCACGCTGCGCAGGGGCATGGTCCCCAGGGCCTTCACGCCCAGGTCCAGGCCCGCAAGGACGGCGGCGTCGCGGACCGCCCCGTGGACCACCACCCCGGCCCAGCCGTTATCGACCGCGCTCTGGGCGATCAGATCGCCCACCAGGGCGCAGTTCAGCGAACCGCCCCCGTCCACCACCAGCACCGCGCCTTCGCCCGGGGTGGCCAGCAGGGCCTTCACCTTGGAGTTGTCCTCATGGCAGCGCACCGTGCGGACCGGGCCGGAAAAGGCCCGCCGCCCGCCCAGGTCGCGCATCTGCAGCCGCAGGACCTGGGCCCGGCCCTCGTTCTCGTCGGACAGATCGGCGGTGGAGACGGCGTCGGACATGAGAGCCCCTGAAGAGATGAAACGGGTCTGGTCTTAGCGCCTGGGGGCATGGTCTTCCAACCCCTTGCCAGGCCAGGCCCTGGCGAGGGAAACTCTTGCCGCCGCCGCGATATTGGGCGGCGCTTCATTTTCACCGACCCCGGCCGCGAAACGAGCCGCGGGCGACCTCCATTCAGGGAAGAGACCATGTCCGACGAGATGATTTCGCTGGGCGCCCGCCTGGCCGATCTGGCGCGCGAAAAGCCCGATGCGCCGGCGGTGTCCTGCGGCGACCAGACCCTGACCTACAGCCAGTTCCACCGCCGCACCAACCGCCTGGCCCGAGGGCTGAGCGCCCTGGGGGTGAAGCACGGGGACCTGGTGACCCTGGGCCTGCCCAACAGCATCGGCTTCGTGGAGGCCTGCTGGGCGCTCTGGAAGATCGGCGCCACCCCGCAGCCGGTGTCCTTCCGCCTGCCCAAGGCCGAGCTGGAGGCGATCATGGCGCTGGCCGCGACACCCATCGTCATCGCCGCCTTCGACCACGCCATCGACAAGCCCCTGGTCAATATCGACGACATCGCCGCCCGGGCCGACGACGACTCAGACCTGCCCGACGCCATCGCCCCGGTCTCCAAGGCGCCCACCAGCGGCGGCTCCACGGGCCGGCCCAAGCTGATCCTGGCCGGTCAGCCGGGCGTGACGGCCAAGGTCGCGCCGGAGGTGGGGGGCTGGCAGCTACGGGCGGACTCCGTCGCCCTGCTGCCGGCGCCCCTCTATCACAACGCCGGCTTCGGCATGATGATGTCGGCCATCAACATGGGCGCGCACATCGTGGTCATGCCCCGCTTCGACCCGGAAAAGACCCTGGCCGAGATCGAGCGGTGGAAGGCCACCTGGGTCTATATGGTGCCCACCATGATGAACCGGGTCTGGCATCTGCCGGAAGAGACCCGGAGCCGCTACGACCTGTCCTCCCTCCAGACCCTCTGGCACCTGGCCGCCCCCTGTCCGCCCTGGCTGAAGGAGGCCTTCATCCACTGGCTGGGGGGCGAGGTGATCCAGGAGCTCTATGCCGGCACCGAGGCCCAGGCCTCCACCGTGATCTCGGGAACCGAGTGGCTGGCCCACAGAGGCTCGGTGGGCAAGGTGCGCATGGGCGAGATGATCGCCATGAGCGAGGACGGAAAGCCCCTTCCCCCCGGCGAGGTGGGCGAGATCTACATGCGCCGGCCCGAGGGCGCGCCGCCCAGCTACAAGTATCTGGGCGCCACGGCCAAGACCCTGCCCGGCGGCTGGGAAAGCCTGGGGGACATCGGCTGGTTCGACGAGGACGGCTATCTCTATCTGGCCGACCGGCGCACCGACATGATCCTGGTGGGGGGCTCCAACGTCTATCCCGCCGAGATCGAGGCCGCCCTGGACGAGCATGAGGCGGTGATGTCCTGCGCGGTGATCGGCATCCCGGACGACGACCTGGGGAACAAGATTCACGCCATCGTCCAGGTCAGCCGACCCACGACGGAGGTGGAGCTGCGGGACTACCTGTCCACCCGGCTGGTCACCTACAAGCAGCCCCGAACCTATGAGTTCGTGGACGAGCCCCTGCGCGACGACGCCGGCAAGGTCCGCCGCTCGGCCCTGCGGGAGGCCCGCATCGCGGCGCTGAAGGCCCCGCAGGCCTGAGGCGCGCGACCATCGGGGCGGCGAGGCGGCGCGCCATCCGATCACCGGGTCATCGCTGGGCCATCACTGGGCCATCACTGGGCCATCACTGGGGATGACAGCCTGCCCGCGCGCGGATAAGGCGGTCCCCATTCATCGAAAACATAATCCGGGAAGGGACATGAGCATTAAAGGCAAGGCCTATATCATGGGGGCCTACGAGCATCCGCTCCGCAACGCCCCCGACAAGTCCACCCCGCAGATCCACGCCGAGTGCGCCAAGGGCGCCCTGGAAGATGCGGGCCTCACCAAGGACGATGTGGACGGCTATTTCTGCGCCGGCGACGCCCCGGGCTTCGGCGGCATGTCCATGATCGACTATATGGGCCTGCGGAACGTCCGGCACATGGACTCCACCGAGACCGGCGGCTCGTCCTACATCCTGCACGTGGGCCATGCGGCCCAGGCCATCGCCGAGGGCAAGTGCAAGGTGGCCCTGATCACCCTGGCCGGCCGGCCGCGCCAGAACCAGTTCGGCGGCTTCGGCGGCGGCGGCCGCCCCGGCCAGCTCACCGACGGCCCGCCCGAGGCCGGCTATGAGAACATCTACGGCGGCACCACCCACAACACCTACGGCATGTGCGCCATGCGCCACATGTACGAGTACGGCACCACCTCCGAGCAGCTCGCCTGGATCAAGGTGGCCGCCAGCCACCACGCCCAGTGGAACGAGCACGCCATGCTGCGCGACGTGGTCACGGTGGAGGACGTGCTGAACTCCCCCATGATCGCCGATCCGCTGCACCGGCTGGACTGCTGCGTGGTCTCCGACGGCGGCGGCGCCCTGATCGTCACCAGCCCGGAGATCGCCCGGAGCCTCAACCGGCCCAAGGTGAAGATCCTGGGCGCCGGCGAAAGCCCCAAGGGTCCCATGGGCGGCCACGATCTGGACCTGACCCATTCGGGCGCCCTGTGGTCCGGGCCCATGGCCTTCGAGGAGGCGGGCGTGAAGCCGGCCGACATGAAGTACGCCTCGATCTATGACAGCTTCACCATCACCGTGCTGATGCAGCTGGAAGACCTGGGCTTCTGCGAAAAGGGCCAGGGCGGCAAGTTCGTCGCCGACGGCAACCTGATCTCCGGCGTCGGCAAGCTGCCGTTCAACACCGACGGCGGCGGCCTCTGCAACAACCACCCCACCAACCGCGGCGGCATCACCAAGGTGATCGAAGCCGTCCGCCAGCTGCGCGGCGAGGCCCACCCCAAGGTGCAGGTCGAAAACTGCGATCTGGCCATCGCCCACGGCACGGGCGGGTCGCTGGGCACCCGCCACGGCTCGGCCACCCTCATCATGGAACGGGAGTAGGTCCCATGAGCGATACGAAAACCGCCCCCGAAACCACCCGCCGCAAGATCCCCGCTCCGCCGGTGACGGTGGAATCCAAGCCCTTCTGGGACGCCGCCGCCGAAGGCCGCTTCATGATCAAGCGGTGCAATTCCTGCGGCAAGGCCCACTGGTACCCGCGGGCCATCTGCCCGATCTGCTTCTCTGAAGACACGGTCTGGGAAGAGAGCCCGGGGGAAGGGGAGATCTACACCTTTTCGGTCATGCGCCGCTCGCCCGGCGGTCCCTACGCCATCGGCTATGTGACCCTGAATGAAGGCCCCGCCGTCCTGACCAACTTCGTGGACTGCGACTTCGATCAGCTGGCCATCGGCCAGAAGGTGAAGGTGACCTTCCAGGAGACCGAGAACGGCCCCCCAGTCCCGGTCTTCAGCCCCGTCTAAGGGGCCACGCAAGCGCCGTTAAGGGGGCGCGACGGACACGAAGGGATCGCGAAGGCCGCGAAGCGGGACCACCCCATCCTTTGCGCCCTTCGTGTGATCTTCGTGTCCTTTGCGCCCCCGCCTTTGGCCAGGGCTGCGCGCGGTCAGCCGTCCGCCCCGCCGGTGCTCGACAGGGCCAAGCCGGCTGTGCGCTTATGCGCGAAAGTTCCGGAGTCGCCGCCCCTTGCGCCCACCGCCGCTGCGCCTGCTCATTCCGCTCCTCGTCGCCCTGGCGCTTGCCGCCTGCCAGGAGGGGCCGAGCCGTCCGGCCTGTCCGGCCGGCCAGGTCTGCCTGGAGTTCGGCAACAACACCGAGCCGGCGACCCTGGACCCGCAGCAGTCCAATCTGATCGACGAGTTTCAGGTCATCGGCGACCTGAATGTGGGCCTGACCACCGACGCCCCGGACGGCACGCCCATTCCGGCCCTGGCCGAGCGGTGGGAGGTGAGCGCCGACGGTCTGGTCTGGACCTTCCATCTGCGCGAGGCGCGCTGGTCGGACGGAGCGCCCATCACGGCGGACGACTTCGTCTTCGCCTACCGCCGGATCCTCGCGCCGCAGACCGCCTCCATCTACGCCTACCTCGTCTTCCTGCTGAAGAACGGGGCGCAGGTGAACGCCGGCGAGGCCCCGCCGCAAGCCCTGGGGGCGCGCGCCCTGAACCCCCGGACCCTGGAGCTGACCCTGGACCATCCGGCGCCCTACCTGCCCGAAATGCTCAAGCACCTGTCCTTCTTTCCCGTGCCGCGCCACGTGGTGGAGGCCAAGGGCGAGGCCTGGGTGCGGCCTGGAAACTATGTGAGCAGCGGCCCCTACCAGCTCGTCTCCTGGCGGCTGGGCGAGTACATCGAGGTCACCCGGAACCCCTACTTCTGGGACGCCGACAAGGTCTGCGTGGACACGGTCCGCTACTATCCCACCCCCGACCAGGTGACCGCAGAGCGGCGGGTGGCGGCCGGCGAGCTGGACATCAACACCGGCTTTCAGTCCAACCGCCTCTCGCGCATCCGTGAGGCCATGCCCGGCTACGCCCGCACGCATATCTCGCTGGCCACCTCCTATCTGTCTTTCAACACCCGCGGCGTGCCCGCCTTCCGCGACCCGCGGGTGCGCAAGGCCCTGTCGGCGGCCATCGACCGGGACTTCATCACCGACAAGCTGCTGCGCGCCGGCCAGGTCCCGGCCTACGCCTTCGTGCCGCCGGGCACGGCCAACTATGTGGCCAGCGGCCCCCAGACCAGCTTCGCCGGCCAGACCCTGGAGGCCCGCCAGGCCCTGGCGCGGGACCTGCTGCGCCAGGCCGGCTATGGCCCCGAGTGGCCCCTGGAGGTGGAGATCAAGACCGGCAACACCCCTGACAGCACGCTGATGATGCAGGCTATCCAGGCCGACTGGCAGGCGGTGGGGGTCAAGGTGCGGCTGGTGCAGAACGAAGGGCAGATCGCCTTCGCCGCCTATCGGATGCGCGATTTCCAGGTGGGCGCCATGAGCTGGTACGCCGACTACAACGACCCCCTCACCTTCCTGGAGCTGCTGAAGTCCGACACCGGGGCGCAGAACTATGGCGACTACGCCAATCCGGCCTATGACGCCCTGCTGGCGGCGGCCAACGGCGAGCCGGACCTGGAGGCCCGGGCGCGCCTGCTGGCGGAGGCCGAGGCCCTGATGCTGTCGGAGGACGCCCTGGTCCCCCTGCTCTTCGTGGTCAACAAGGCCCTGGTGGCGCCCAGGGTCACCGGCTGGGTGGACAATATCGCCAACTTCCACCGCGCCCGCTGGCTGTGCGTGGCCGGCGCCGAGGCCCGCGCCGGAGCCCCGGACGCTTGACCGGCGCGCGGCGCAGGCCCAAAGGCGCGGCGTGAGCCAGAGCCCGCCCCTCGATTCCCCGCCTAACGCCGCCGCCGCGAGCGCGGCCCCGAGCGCGGCGCAAAGCCCTCCGCCGCGGCGGCCGGGCCTGCTCAAGTCGTCGGTGATCTTCGCCACCCTCACCCTGCTCAGCCGGGTCCTGGGCCTGGCCCGCGACCTGGTGGTCACTGCCCGCCTGGGCGCCAGCCTGACCATCGCCGCCGACGCCTATTACACGGCCCTGGCCTTCCCCAACCTCTTCCGACGCATCTTCGCCGAGGGCGCCTTCGCCGCGGCCTTCGTGCCCGACTACGCCAAGCGGCTGGAGGGCGAGGGCGAGGCCGAGGCCAATCGCTTCGCCGCCGACGCCGCCGCGGGCCTGGCGGCGGTGACCGTGGCCTTCTGCCTGGTGGTCCAGCTGGCCATGCCGTGGCTGATGTACGTCATCAATCCGGGCTATGTGGACGAGCCGGACAAGTTCCGCCTGGCGGTGATCCTGACCCAGATCACCATGCCCTACCTGCCCTGCATGGCCATTGCGGCCCTGTTCTCGGGCATATTGAACGCCCATGGCCGGTTCATCGTCTCGGGCTTCTATCCGACCATTCTGAACGTGGTCATGCTGGCCATCGTCTGGCCCCAGACCGAGCCCGTCACCGCGGCCTATGCGGCCTCCTGGGGGGTGCTGGTGGCGGGCGTCGGCCAGGCGGCCCTGGTCATCTGGGCGGCCCGCAAGTCGGGCGCTCGGGTCAGGCTCGTGCTCCCCCGGCTCACCCCGGAGATGAAGGCCCTGACGCGGCGGGCCATTCCTGCGGCCATCGCCAACAGCGCCACCCAGATCAACATCTTCATCTCCGGCATCCTGGCCTCGCAGGTGGCCGGCGCCCGGGTCTGGCTGAACGTCGCCGACCGGCTCTATCAGCTGCCCATGAGCCTGGTGGGGGTGGCCATCGGGGTGGCCCTGCTGCCCAGGCTCGCCCAGTCCCTGCGCCGCGGGGACGTGGCCGACGCCCGCGGGGCCATGGACCAGGGCCTGATCTTCGGCCTGGCGCTCAGCCTGCCGGCCGCCGCGGCCCTGATGGCCATGCCGGTCTATCTGATCGACGGCCTGTTCACCCGCGGGGCGTTCGTGGCCGCCGACGCCGCGGCCACCGGCGCCCTGCTCTTCCATTACGGCTGGGGGACGCCGGCCTTCGTCCTGCAGCGGATCCTGCAGCCGGCCTTCTTCGCCCGCGAGGACACCAAGACCCCCATGCGCTTCGCGCTCATCTCGGTGGCGGTGAACATCGTGGCCGGAGTCATCCTCTATCTGCTCATCGGCATTCCCGGCATCGCCATGGCCACCAGCCTGGCCGCCTGGATCGCGGTGATCCAGATGCTGCTGGCGCTCTGGCGGCGGGGGGACTACCGGCCCAGCCCCTGGGTGATGTCCAAGATCGCCCGCACGGCCGCCGCCAGTCTGGTCATGGGCGGGGCGCTGGCCGTGGCGGCGGCGCAGCGCGCGGCCATCGAGGCCGCCCTGGGGAGCCTCGGCCTGCCCCTGCTGGGCAGCAAGGAGGCCGGCGTGCTGATCCTGTCGCTGGCGGGGTTCGTCCTCTATGGGCTGCTGGTCTTCCTGTTCGGCGGGGTCACCCGGGCCGAGCTGCGCGCCGCCCTGACCCGTCGCGCCGGAACGCCGGCCGCCCCGCCCGCCGATCTCGCCTGAGCCAAGCCTTGCCAGGGCGGGCGGCGGCGACTATGCGCAGGGCCATGGCTTTTCCGGCTCGCAGAACCTGGCGATGGCGCCGCGCGTCCTGAACGCAGCCGCCGCCCATGCGGCGAGGCCTGCCGCCGGCCTGCCCTTTCATTCGTAGTCGAAGCCTGACCCCATGACCGACCAAGCCCCCGTCGCCTATAGCGGCCCCGAACGCGTGCTCTCCGGCGTCCAGCCCTCAGGCGCCCTGCATCTCGGCAACTATCTGGGCGCCCTGGTGAAATTCACGAAGCTGCAGCACGAGATGGACACCTTCATCTTCGTGGCCGACCTGCACGCCATCACCGTCTGGCAGGAGCCCGCCCGCCTGGCTGACCAGGTGCGCGAGATCACCGCAGCCTATCTGGCCTCGGGCCTGGACCCGGAAAAGGCCACCATCTTCCCGCAGTCCGCCGTGCCCGCCCATGCGGAGCTGGCCTGGATCTTCAACTGCGTCGCGCGCCTCGGCTGGCTCGACCGCATGACCCAGTTCAAGGAGAAGTCGGGCAAGCACAAGGAGCGCTCCAGCGTCGGCCTCTATACCTATCCGGTGCTGCAGGCCGCCGACATCCTGCTCTACAAGGCCACCCGCGTGCCCGTGGGCGACGACCAGCGCCAGCACCTGGAGCTGACCCGCGATATCGCCGCCAAGTTCAACCACGACTTCGGCGCCGAGGGTTACTTCCCCCTGCCCGAGGCTCTCACCCAGGGGCCGGGTTCGCGCATCATGTCCCTGCGCGACGGAAGCGCGAAGATGTCCAAGTCCGATCCGTCGGACAATTCGCGCCTCAACCTGCTCGATGAGCCCGATCTGATCGCCCAGAAGATCCGCAAGGCCAAGACCGACCCCGAGCCCCTGCCGGAAACCCTGGACGAACTGAAGGGCCGGCCGGAGGCGGAGAACCTCATCGGCATCTATGCCGCCCTGGACGGGCGCAGCGCCGAGCAGGTGCTGGCCGAGTTCGCCGGCCAGGGCTTCGGCGCCTTCAAGCCCAAGCTGGCCGATCTGGCGGTGGCTCGTCTGGGCCCCGTGGGCGACCAGATGCGCCGGCTGATGGCCGACCCCGCCGAGATCGACAAGGTCCTGGCCCGGGGGGCGGAGCGCGCCCGCGAGGCGGCCGCCCCGACCCTGGCCGAGGTCCGGCGGCAGGTGGGCTTCTGGGGCGCCTGAGCGCGTCGGCCGTCCGCCTCTTGCCGAACGGCGCGGGGCGGGCCACCGTCGCCCCATGAGCCAGCGCAAGTTCCTCGTCATCGCCGACGACACCCCGGAATTCCAGGTCGCCCTGCGGTTCGCCTGCCGCCGGGCGCGCTCCACCGGCGGCCATGTGGCCCTGTTGCGGGTGATCGAACCTGCGGTGTTCGAGCACTGGTCCGGCGTGCGCGACGAGATCGAGCGTCAGACCCGCGCCGAGGCCGAAGCCTTTCTGCAGAAGATGGCCGAGTTCGTCCTGGCCGAGACCGGCGCGCCGCCGGAATTCATCATCCTGAACGCCGAGAGCCCCCGCCAGGCGCTGAAAAGCGTCCTGGCCGACGATCCCGACATCAAGATCCTGGTCCTGGCCGCCGCCCCCCAGGGGCGCGGCCCCGGCCCCCTGGTCACCTCCATCGCCAAGGAAGGGGTCAAATGGGGCGGCCGCAAGCTGCCGGTGACCGTGGTGCCCGGCGACCTCACCGACGAGGAAATCGCCGATCTGGCCTGACGAGGCCGCAAGGCAATAACCAAGCATGGCCAGGGGTCTTGCGCGGCGGGCCTGAACACGCCAAATGAGCGGCATGTTCATCCAGACCGAAACCACGCCCAACCCCGAGGTGCTGAAGTTTCTGCCCGGCCGTGAGGTCGCCGGAGACGGCTCGCACGACTTCCGCACCCTGGACGAGGCCCAGGCCTCGCCGCTGGCGGCCGACCTGTTCGACATCGAAGGGGTGGAGCGGGTCTTCTTTGGCCCCGACTTCATCACCGTCGGCAAGGGTCCGCACCACGCCTGGCCTCATCTGAAGGCGCCGGTGCTGGCGGCCATCATGGACCACTTCACCTCCGGCCGGCCCCTGGTCGCCGGCGATGCGGGCCAGGGCGGCGAAGCCGAGCCGGTCTATGAGGGCGAGGTCGCCCAGATCGTCAGCGAGATCAAGGACCTGCTGGACAGCCGGATCCGCCCGGCCGTGGCCCAGGACGGGGGCGACATCGTCTTTTCCCGCTTCGAGGCCGAGACCGGCGTGGTCTGGCTGCACATGAAGGGCGCCTGCGCCGGCTGCCCCTCCTCCACCGCCACGCTCAAGTCCGGGGTGGAGAATATGCTCAAACACTATGTGCCCGAGGTGACCCGGGTGGAGCAGACGCTCTAGCGCGCCACGAGGGCCGACGTCAGGGGCCGGCGGCGGGCGACGTTGGTGGCCGACCAGACGAGAACCGAGGTCGAGAGCAATATGCCAGAGACCAGGCCGCCGATGGCCAGCAGGCCTGCAGGGGTCACGGACACCTTGGCGACCATGCGGGATTCCCCGATCCTGAGGCTTACGGCGGCTGTGTTCGACTTCGGACGGTCCATGGCGCTCTCCCTGGCTGCAGAAGCCAACCCCTGTCGCTGCGCCGCCGTTCCCGCCGCCTGCGCCGCAGTGCTTTCCAATCGC
Source organism: Phenylobacterium sp. (assembly GCF_036723115.1). Classification (GTDB taxonomy): domain Bacteria; phylum Pseudomonadota; class Alphaproteobacteria; order Caulobacterales; family Caulobacteraceae; genus Phenylobacterium. Next base: position 52,838 of record NZ_DAIMHV010000005.1, read on the forward strand.
CTGCGGGCCTGATAGCGCCGGGCGCCCATGAT